>JAWOLP010000043.1:0-30661 GCA_033853355.1 Candidatus Micrarchaeia archaeon
CCGGAGCTTGCCGAGCGCTACTCGCAGATCATCGCGGACATGGCGCAAAAAGGCCAGCGGATGGAGAAGCGGAACCTCGCCGTCCGCGACGTCGACATCGTCCTGGTGAAGAACTACTACGACAACCGGAAGGACGAATTCACCGCATGGGTCAGCGGCCAGGCGCAGTCCGTGATCGTGGACGAGAAGACCGGCGAGTCCGTGGCCGGGGACGACCACGTGGCGGATTTCGAGGAGTACTGGACGTTCAGGCGCGACGGCGACCGGTGGAAGCTGGAGGACGTCGAGAAAGGCTACACCGCCAAGAGCTACATCGACGAGGAGAACGTGGACGAGGGCTCGGACAAGACCCTGATGGACTTCTACTACTCCCGCGACCGCGCGGTCTGAGATGCCTCTTCCAGATGCCTTATAATCACGTCTCTCCACAAAATGATACGGTGGTTGGCTGATGAGGAAGGTTCATCCGGCGCCTCGGAACCAGGCGCCCGTCATCGAAGAGCACAAGCGTTCCCTGCGCAGCCTGCTGGCAGCTCATCACAGGGGGGTGGACGAGGCCGCCGAGCTCTCCAGGGGCTCCCCGGAGCGGATCGAGGCGCTCAGGCAGCTCCTCGCCGATGCCGACCCGAAGGTCCGCAGGGACGCGGGCTGGTCGCTGTGCTATATGATGGGCCGATGCCGCGAGCCTCTGCCAGCCGATCTCATCCGTACCTTGGGCGAACGGCTGGGCGACCCGAATCCGGACGTGTCCCGCGCTTCCATCCACGCCCTGAGCGCTTACGCCCGCTCGCTGGAGGCGGCCGGCGTCGCGCGGAAATCGATAATGGAGCTGCTCAAGCCGGCGATGCCGTTCGTGAAACGGTACGGGTACGACAAGTCCCCGGCCGAGCGGGACCTAGTCGGGTGACCCCGGCCTCCGGCCCTGATGGGCGCTCCCCATCTCAGCGCCGCTTCTCGGCCGTTTCGACCATGTCCAGCAGCTCGCCTATGACCTTGATCCGATGCGGCTGGAGCGTGTCCCGGAGGTCCTCGAGCTCGAGCTTGGCCAGCCTCAGTATCGTGCGCAGCTGCGAGGGGCTGAGGTTCGTCTCGAGCTTCCCGTCCGCGCCGACGCGTATGTAGGACCGCCGCCCTTCCGCGCCCTGGCGCATCTGCTCATCGAAAAGCCCCTGCTTCTCCTCGCCTCTCCGCACGCGCCGCTTCCCTCGCCCGCTCTCCTCCGCCTCAGGTCCCGTCCGCATCCCGCGTCCGCTTCCCTCATGACCCCTTCTCATGCTATCCCTGCCTCTTTATTATCTGGACTATATCCCCATCAGCCATGACATGCTCGAGCCCCACCCTCTGCGGCTGGTGCTTCACGCTCTTCCCCCACACGAGCGCGTACCGAAACTCCTTGCGGAGGTCGCGGTGGAGCTTCTCGCACACCTCGCCGACCGTGATCCCCTTCCTCACGACCATCGGCTCGGACAGGTCCGCCTCCTCGCCCCTCCTTTTCGTGTATATGTGTATCAGGTCGAGCTTGTCGTAGACGGCCTTCTTCAGCTCCTCTATCCCTACCCCCCGCTCCGCGGCGATGGGTATGTACTGGAACGGCAGCCTAGGCAGTTCCCTGACCAGGTCGGCCTTGCTGAGGACGTACACGGCCGGGACGTAGGCCCGGTTGCCTTCCAGGACGTCGATGAACTCGTCTATCGTTATATCCTGGTGGATCACCACGTTGGCATTGAAGATGCTGTACTGGTTCATGGCGGCGAGGATCTCGCGGTCGTTCACCTTGGTGAGCGGGACCGTGTGGTTTATGACCACCCCGCCTCTCGCGGCCTTGCTTATCGACACCCTAGGCTTGGACGCGTTTATCCTGATGCCGAACCCGTACAGCTCGCTTTCGATAACCCTCTGCTGCCTGGGGTTGGCCGCCTCGAGCATTATCATTATCAGGTCGGCGTTCCTTGCGACGGCGATGACTTCGCGCCCCCTCCCGCGCCCATCTTTTGCGCCCTCGATTATGCCGGGCAGGTCGAGGACCTGTATCTTCGTGTTCTTGTACTCGAGGATGCCGGGTATGCATTTGAGCGTCGTGAAAGCGTACGCGGCGGTCTTGGACTCGGCCTTGGTTATCCTGTTGAGGAGGGTGGACTTGCCGACGCTCGGCAGGCCGATTATCGCCACCGTCGCGTCGCCGCTCTTCTTGACGTCGAACCCGCCGGCGCTGGCCCCGTGCTTCCTGGGGCTTATCAGCTCGCGCCTTATCTGGGCGATCTTCGACTTGAGTATGCCTATGTGGTACTCGGTAGCCTTGTTCTTCTGCGTGCGCGCCAGCTCGTCCTCGAGCTCTTTCAGCTTCTCCTGTAGTCCCATTTTTCCCAAGTTAGTATTGTCCGGTCAGTTTTTCAAACATGGGGCTGGGGGCGCTTCAGCCGCCGGGCCTGGTCGCGATCACCCTGGCGAGCGGGACCCCTTCCAGGTCGTCGAATTCCAGCAGGACCGTGTTGTCGTTCCTGAAAAGCGGTATCTGCTCCCCATCCTTGAGGCCGTCGAAATACCCGTCAAGGTATATCACCACGCTTTTCGGGCAGCCTCCGGCGGTGTCCAAAGACACCTTCCACTTGTCATCGTTCCCGAAGCTGGAGCCGTTCCTCAGCTCGCCGATAGAGTAATTCTTGCCGAGCATCTCCACCCCGCCAGCCCCGCAATCATCGATCGTATTCGAATAAATGGCGTTGAAGACCACGCCGCTTCCGTTCCCCCGGTATACGGTCAGCCAGATGGACTCGTTCGGCCCCATCCACCTGATCTGCGAGCCGTTCAGCATCACGAAGGTGTCGCTGTACAGCCCGGCGAAAAGGAATCTCTGGGAGTAGATCGTCATGGGGAAGCTGCCGTTCACCGAGCGTATCGTGACGACCTGGACCGGCCCCTGGTCGCTTGATGTTATGAGCCCGGGCTGCGCGATGGCCGCGTTCTGGACGCTCAGGTTCTGCAGCAATCCTTCCTTCGAAGGCGCGCCCTGCGGCTGCGACAGGCAGCCGGCCAGGATCATGATCCCAATAATCAATCCGGTCAATTTCATCAGTGCCATGGCGAGTCAGGCGGAAGCCTGCTTTAAATAGACTCTTTCGAAAAGGGGAGCGTGAAAATATCTTTATAAACAAAGGAAACCGATTACGACGTATGCGTTCATCCTTCTCATTGCTCCTCCTGCTCGCTTCGGCGAACGCCGCTTTCCTCTATGGCGACATCTACGCGAGCGATTCGCACGACATCAACCAGACCGTGATCCGGGTCGAGGGGGACTTCACCTACCAGCTGGTGACGGGCAGGCAGAATTATTCGATCTTCCTTCCGGACGGCAACTATACGGTCCGCGCGGAGGCGTTCGACCAGTACGGGAACACGGCCTACTCGGACAGCGAGAGCGTCCGGGTGGGGGGCGAAGACCAGAGGCTCGACCTCGTCCTTCGGCCGGCCGTGAACGCCCGGCTGGAGGTGCTGGCATTCGCCATCCTCGTGCTGGCGGGCGTTTTCCTCTGGACGCGCGGCTCGAGGGCTTCTCAAAAAGATGCCGCTTCCCCCGCTGTCCGTCCCATCGATGAGAAGCCGCCGCTCGACGATGATGCGAAAAAAGTCCTCTCCTACCTCGACTCGGCCTCGGGGCGGGCGAACCAGAAGGATATCAAGGAGGCGCTCGGCTTCTCGGACGCGAAGCTCAGCCTCATCCTATCCGAGCTCGAGCACGGCGGCCTTGTAAGGCGCTTCAAGCGCGGGCGCGGGAACATCGTCAGGAAGCTCTGATAAATCGTCTAATCGAACCTTCTCAGCCCCTCGCTCCAGGCGCCGGAGTCGGCCTTCCTGGCCTTGGCTATGAGGGCCTTGGCGCTTTTCGTCTGCAGCCTCGTCTCTATCCGCTCCATCCACTTCGCGGTCGGGTGGCCGATGTCGGCGTACTCCTTGGCCTGGAAGGCGCACTCGAGATAGTCAGCGTCCTTGAGTATCATCTCCTCCTGCTCAGAGAGCCTCAGCGCCGAGAGGAGGGCGTCCTTCAGCCCGCTCTCCATGCCCTGGATCTGGTCGCGCTCGACCTTCCTCTCCAGGCTGCGGTCCACCCTTATGTAGCGCGCGGTTATCTTGTTGAGGTCGAGGAGGCGGGTCTCGTGCATGTCATGGAAGACCGCGGCCGTGCATATGCGGTTGGCGGAAGCGTCATCGCATCCTTCCATCCTGGCCAGCACGAAGGCGACCACCGCCGTCCGGAACGAATGGTCCGCCACGCTCTCCGGGTCCTTGACCTTCTCCACCCACCACCCGCTGCGCGCCACCCTCTTCAGCATCCCCGCCTCGAAAATGTACCTTACGACCGGATCCATGCCCAGCCCTATCATCCAACCTTTTTTAACCGTTGAGAGAGAGGATTGAGCGATGGTCCAGCACCTGAAGGAGAAGATACGCAGGGAGATGATCTCCCTGAGGGACTCGCTGCCCAGGCCGCTCTCGGCCGGGCTCAGCGATGTGATCGCGGAGACCCTTTTCACCCGCCCGCGCTTCGCCGAAGCCGGGTCGGTCGCCTTCTACCTCCACAAGGGCAGCGAGGTGGACACGACCTCCATGATCGCCCGCGCCCTGGCCGAGGGGAAAGAGGTGCTGGTGCCGGTCACCGACCATCGGATCACGCTCTTCAGGTTCGGATCGTTCGAGGGGTGCGTGAGCGGGAAGTACGGCATACGCGAGCCGAAAGAGAGGGTGCCGCCCTCTAGGGAGCCCGACGTGATCGTGGTGCCGGGGGTGTCCTTCGGCCTCTGCATGCACCGGCTCGGCTACGGGAAGGGCTACTACGACCGGTTCCTCTCCTCCTGCCCGGCCTACCGGATAGGCGTCTGCTTCGACTTCCAGGTGGTCGAGAGGCTGCCCACGCACGAGGACGACGAGAGGATGGACGAGATAATCACCGAGAAGCGGGTAATCACATTATAAACCTCATATGAGATACGATTCCGGTGATCCCATGACCGACCTCAGAAGGACGATCAAATGCTCCAACTGCGGAAGCGAAGCGAGCATCAGCCTCAGCAGCGAGCTCGACCTGCGCGAGCTCCTGGTCGCAGGCAAGTGCGCCAGGTGCGGCGCGACGATGCAGGTGAGCTACGGCATAATCGGCGAGAGCAAGCCCTCGCAGTCCGGAACCGCATCATCCTCGGAAGGAGTCGTGAACATAGACGAGAGCCTCTTCACCCCTGACATCCCGAGCGACACCCTGCGGGACCTGATGGACGAATAGCTTTCGGCTTTTTACACTCTTATCTTTTTCTCATCGCAAGCCCGGCGGCGGAAAGGCAGCGCCCCCCCAGGTTCAGTCCTCCGGCAGCACGAGCTCGGCGACGGACTCGAACACGTAATCGGGCTTCACGTCCTTGATGTCGCTCCTCTTCGAATTCCCGGTGAGCACCAGCGTCGACCTGAGCCCGCAGGCCTTGGCGTAGCTGATGTCGGTGTCGAGGCGGTCGCCGACCATGAGGATCTCCCGCGCTTTGAGGCCGAGCTCCTTCTCGATGAGCAGCATCGAGTACTTGTTCGGCTTCCCGACCACCGTGGCCTTCTTCCCCGACGCGAACTCGATGGCGGCGACGATCGAGCCTGCCCCGGGCATCGGGCCGCTCTCGCTCGGATAGGTGGCGTCCCCGTTCGTGGCGAGCAGGATGGCCCCCCCTTCCAGGTTCTCCAGCGCCTTGGCCAGCTTCTCATAGTTGAAAGCCCGGTCGAGGCCGACCGCGACGATATCGGCCTTCCCCTCGGTCAGGGGGACGCCCATCTCCTCGCACTCCTCCAGCAGCCCGCGCTCGCCCACTATGAACATCTTCTTCCCCCGGTGCTTCTCGCTCACGTACATGGCCAGGAGGTAGGACCCGCAATATATCTGGCCCGGCTCCGCGCCGATCCCCATGGCGGAGAGCTTCATCGAGAATCCCTTCCTGCTCCTTGTTCCGGCGTTCGTGAAGAAGAGGACCTTGACGCCCCTCTTCCGGAGCTCCCCGACCTTCGCGGCCGCCCCCGGTATGATGGTGTTGCCCACGTATATGGTCCCGTCTAGGTCGAATATGACCGCCTTTATCATGGATTTTTATGCGCTGGGATAGAATTTAACCCATGCGTTTCAAGGGACTGGAGATCAGGCCGCCCCGGAAGACCGACCCGCCCGAGGCTTACCGCGATTTCATCTGCGGGCTGATCGACGAGGAGGTCTTCATCGTGGTCGACAAGAAACCGACGATGGAAGAGGAGCGCGCTTGGCTTGCGGCGAAGCTCAAGGGAGAAAGGAAAGGAGACCAGCTGTTCCTCACGGCCTGGGACGGGAAGCTGCATGTCGGGAACTGCGAGGCCCGCAGGGACCGGTGGAAGGAGAGCGGGAACGTCAGCCTCGGCCTCGCGGTGCGGAAGGGATACCGCGGGATCGGCCTGGGGGAGAAGCTGCTCCGCGAGACTATAAAGCTGGCGAAAAAGAGGTTCAGGCCGAAGAACATCTATCTCCGCGTCTTCAGCGACAACAAGGCCGCCAAAGGCCTCTACCGGAAGGTCGGCTTCCGGAGGATCGCGCATCTCCCCGCCTGGACGCTGCACAAGGGGAGATACGTCGGCCATGACTACATGCTGCTCCGTGAGGGCCGGTCACGATGAGGGTCGCGGTCCTCTTCTCGGGCGGCAAGGATTCGGTCTTCGCCACCTTCTGGGCTCTCATGCACGGGTTCGAGCCGGTGCTGGTCACGGTCAGGCCGCCGGAATACTCCATGATGTTCCACCACCCCAACATCGATGCGACGAAAAAACAGGCGGAAGCGCTCGGGATCGAACAGATCTTCGTCGAGACCACCGAGGAGGATTGGCGGGAAAAACTGATCGAGGCGTTCCGTTCGCTCAAGGCAGAAGGCATAGCGACCGGCGCGGTGGCCAGCGAGTACCAGCGCAGGCGCATCGATTCCATCGGCGAGGAGCTCGGCATCCCGACATACGCCCCGCTCTGGCACAAGGACCAGGGCAGCCCCCTCATGGACGAGATGCTGGCCTATTTCGAGATATACGTGACCGCGGTCTCCGCGCAGGGCCTCGGGCCCGAATTCCTTGGAGAGCCCCTTCGCAAGCTCATCGAGGCCGAGAAGCCGCTCATACATCCCTTCCTCGAGGGCGGGGAGGGCGAGACTTTCGTGGCCGACGCGACTTTCTTCAGGAAGAGGCTCGCGGTGGAATCCTGGGAAAAGGATTGGGACGGGGTGCGAGGCGTCGCGACCATCCGGTCCATCGCCGTCCACGACAAGAGGATATAAACACCTTCCCGCCATATCCTGCCCATGCCAGCCAAAGGAGGGGTGATAAGGCTATTCTTCTCCCCGCCTCCCGACTGCACGCCCGGCGACGCATCGCTCCGGAGGATACGTTCCCTCCTCGCGCTCGCGCGATCCCCGCCGGAGCGCCTCATGAGCGGGCCCGGGGACGATGTGCGGAGGGCGATGGAGACCGTACACATGCACGCCCTTGCGACCGCGGCGGATCATGGCGCCGAGGGCTATCTGCAGTTCCGGGGCAAAGGCGCCTGCGAGGACGAGGTCCTGTCCGCGATCAATGCCCTTCCGCCGGAGTCGCTGCGCCTGCTTGCGCCGGACCTCGCTTACATCGCTTCGAAGAGCCGCTTCGAGTCGGTCCGCCTCGCGGCCGCCTTCTGCCTGGACGAGTGAGCGGGCCAACCGTTTTATTTGCATGTCCGCAATGATGATACCATGGGAAAACGGACCCTGGCCGCTATACTCATGGCCGGCGCTCTCAGCGGAGCCGTCCCGGCGAAAGCCGGCGAGCCGGCGCCGCCGAAGGCGCCTCTGGCCGACATCGCCCGGCGCTACAAGGACGTCCAGTACAACTGGGAAGGAAGGCTCACGCACGCCCACCCCGGGCTCGACTGCCTCGGGCTCCTCTTCGTCACCCTCGAGAAGAAATACGGCATCTCATGGAAGAACTGGAGCGTGAAGCCCTCCGAGCTTATCGCCCAGCTCGACCAGAAGCATGGGCGCAGGACGATCCTCCTCTCGGAATCCGACGAGGCGAGCCTGCTACGGTCCCTCAAGGGCGGCGATTTCCTCTTCTTCCTCAGGCCGGTCGTCACGAGCGGGGATTCGGCGGTCGCCCACGACCGGGGAGGGAAAGGCTTCTACGTCTGGCACACCGCGATCTACTCCGGGAGCGGGAAGATGCTGCACGCCTCGCCGTTCCCGGACTCCGGAGGCCATGAGACCTACAAGGTGGTCGAGGAGGACCTGATGCCCTTCATGAAGGGCAACCAGTTCGACGGCCTCGTCGCGGTGACGTTCGAGAGGAAGTGAATTGATGGCCACCCCCAACCCGCAGGAGGCTGTCGCGCAGCAGCAGGCCGCGCGGCCCCGGTACCCGCTCGAGCACAACGAGTTCTTCAGGAGGACCGCCGAGCCGCGCCTCGTCGAAGCGGTCGTAACGGCGGTCCGCGGGGCGAACGAGCAGGGGACGCAGGTGTCCACGTTCGGCAAGATCCCGGTGATCCGCAAGCCATACATCGGCGCCGACATGTCTGAGATGAGGAACTCGGACTGGAGCGCTTTCCACGCGGGCTCGCCCATGGTGGTGCTCAGCGTGGTCGAGACCCCGCCCGGCGGACGGCCGGCCGCGAGGCACATCGCCCTCGGCGCCGCCGACCGGCTCGGCCTGGGGGAAGAGCAGATCACGGCCGCCGGAACCGGGGGCTTCGCTTCGCTTCCGACGATCAATGCCCGGATAGAGCGGCTGAGGGCGAACGCGAAGCTGAGGGGGAACACGGTCGAGGTCCAAGCGATATACATCACAAGGCCGCTCGACTGCCTCCAGTTCGTGAACAACGGCATACACGCGGCTGGCGCGAGGCCGGTGCGGGGCCGCTCCGGCCAGGACCTCTACGAAGCGCTCGGCACCCCCGGCAGGGCGATCATCGAGAACGTAGACACGCTGGTCGGCGACCCGAGGGACGGCGCATCCTTCTTCTCCGCCGCCCGGCAGGGCGACCCTGTCCTCTTCCTCCGCAGGCTGGACATAACCGCCGGGGAGAGCAGCGTGATGGAGAGCACCAGCAACGGCGATTACGTCGTGTGGATCGGCCCGGACGGCCGCGTCATACCACGCTCCCGGATCGAGGAGCTCGCACGCACCGATCCCGACTCGGTGCCCGGCGTGTCCTACCAGGTGAGGCACTCGGCCATGTTCGGCGGGAACGATCGGAGGACCGGCAGGCCTCTCGTGGCGCAGTCCCATATCGCCGCCGGCAACCTCAGCGTCGAGCCCCTCGACATCTACGTGCAGAGCTATGGAGCCAAGTACGGCAATTTCGATGCAGTCGCCATCATCTCGATGGAGTACTTCGCGCCGCATTCCTCCGCTGCGGTGGCGTCAAGGTGAACCGGCCCGGCCTCTGAAGCAGTGGCTGCTCCTCATCGCGTTTCCGCCCTGCTCGTGGAAGATAAGTAAAAAAGGAAGAAAAAGAAGAAAGCCTATTGCGAGCCTGCAGCGCAGACGTAATAGTTGGTGATCCATCCACCGAAGCAGCTGTCATTCGACGAAGCGTCGGTGCATACCGCGCCCTGCCTGCAGAATTTGCATCCCGATCCGCTCAGGCAGTTGCCGCAGCCGACCTGCTGGGCGCAGCTGGTTCCTTGCGGGCTCGTGGGAGCCTGGCACTGGCTGCTCGTGACCGCCCAGTCTGCCTGGGGGCACTGCCCGGCCGTCGCCGGCCCGCTCGCGTCGCCCGAGAGGCATGAGCTGCTGGACTTGCACCAGCCGCATCCGGCCACCGCTATGCACGAGCCGCAGTTCGGCGTGAGCGTGGCGCAGTTGACCTGGGGCGCAGGCTGCGCTCCGCCTCCGGACGGCGGCGGGGCGGGGGCTGGGCCGCTGGTCCCGTTGGAAGGCGCCGGGGGTGTAACGTTGTTTCCCGGCGCCGCCGGCATCTGGGTCGTGTTGTTGGCGGCCGGCGTCGTCGCGTTCGGAGGCTGCTGCGGGGCCGAAGGCGCCTGGCCGAAGCAGCCTGCCAGGAGCAGCGCGGATATCGCTATAACAATCAGATTCTTCATCACATCCCCTCCATGCTCAGGTCGAGCTCCTTCTTCCCGTCGGCGAGCCAGACCCCTTTCTTCTCCGTTATGTGGCCGATGACCGTCGCCTCGACCGAATGCTTCTTGGCGATGTTTATTATCGTGTCCGCCCGGTCCTCCGGGAGTATCACGGCCATCCCTATGCCCATGTTGAACGTCTTGTGCATCTCGGAGAGGTCCCCGACCTTCTCCATCAGCGCCTCGAATATCGGCTTGGGCTTGGGCATGCTCTCGAGCCGGTATCCGACCTCCTTGTTCAGGCGGGTGAGCTTCGAGAAGCCGCCGCCCGTGATGTGCGCGATGCCGTGGACGTCGCAGGCGTCTATCATCTCCAGGACCGTGGAAGCGTATATCCGCGTGGGCGCGAGCATCTCGGCCCCCCACCTCTTCACGTCCAGGGCGGAGCGGGCGAGCGTGTAGCCGTTCGAGTGCAGGCCGGAGCTCTCCAGGCCGACGATGACGTCGCCCTTCCTTATCTCGTTGCCCAGGACCAGCTTCCTCACCCTTCCGACCACCGTGAAAGTGAGGTCGAAGGGCCTCTTCCCGTCCTTGATTATGTCCGGCACGACCGCGGTCTCTCCGCCAACGATGGCGCAGCCGCTCTCCTCGGCGCCCTTGACGAGCCCTTCCATCAGCTCGGAGACGAGCTCGTCGTCCTCCTTCGCCAGCGCTATGTAGTCGACCCCGACGAGGGGCTCGGCGCCGACGCAGAGTATGTCATTGACCGACATCGCGACGGCGTCTATCCCGACGGTGTCGTACTTGCCGACCTCCTGGGCCACGAGCAGCTTGGTGCCGACCCCGTCGGTGTGTATCACCATCTTCTCGTCCCCGCACTTGAAGAGGCCGCCGTAATGGCCGAAGACCGGTATGGCTTCGCCGAAACCCTTGCGGTATGAATAGGTGGATTTTATCTTGTCCCAGATGCCGCTCTGGATCTTCCTGACCCTGCCGACATCGACCTGGTACTTCATGCAATTGAGTTTGGCTGATGCGGTTTAAATTGCTTGGTTTTGCCTTCCCATCCCGTTTCCCCGGGAAAGCCATCCGGCGGCCATCGGGCACGCCTCCCATCTTCGCCGGCTGGGGGCGGAAAAATGCCGGCGCTTCCGCGTTGATTTATTAATCTTGCCGAGCGTATCTCTCTGAGATTGCATGAAGTTCATAGGCGGCTTCTTCCAGTTCGCCCGCAGGGTGCTCGATGCGGCCAAGGCAGGCGGCCTACCGGAGAAGGACATGAAGAAGCTGGACAACCTCCTGGCCCGCACGGGGAAGAGGAACACGGTCCTCGCCAAGGGCATACTCACCTCGCTGAGCGCCGGCGGCGCCAGCGACGCGGACATAGAGCGCTTCAGCGACCTGCTCCAGAACGCGGAGGGGCGCATGGCCGAGGGCAAGGAGCCGTTCGCGAAAGCCGAGCGCGACGAGCTCTCGACGATATTCAAGCGCGCTTACATCTCCTCAAAGACGGCCAGGTGGTTCTCGGCACAGGTCGACGAGCTGCTGGCCGAAGAGATAAACGAGTTCATCTCGGGCTCGCGCAGGGTGGAGATCGGCGTCCCGGCGAAGAAGTCGGTCCGTTTCGAGTCCGAGGCCGACGTCGAGAAGAAGGAGACCGAGAAGAAAAAGAAGATGGCGCTCTGAGCCCTCTGGCTTGAGCAGGTAATATTATGAAGATAAAACTCACCCCGGAACTCTCCTATATGATCGGGCTTTGGAGGAAGTCCCGGTGCCAGGAAGGCCTTGGGGTGAAGGGCGTCAAGGAGGTCCTTGAGATATTCTCCAAGGAGGCCCTGGAGAAGCAGCTCACCACCCCCGAGAAGCTGCTCTCCGCAGACGACAAGGTCTTCTTCTACCATACCGCTTATCGGAAGTTCTTCCAGGAGATCGAGAAGGAGCAGCTCGAGCGGTTCAAGTACCTCAACGAGTACGCGGCCAGCTATCTCGCCGGCATGTTCGACGCGGCCGGCTCGATAGACGAGCGGGGCGTCGTCTCGATCGGCCAGGCCTCGAAGCAGGACGAGATGATGCTCCTGCGGCTAGGCTTCGTGACCAAGCGAAGGGGCGACCGCCTCATCGTGGAGCGGCCGATCGTCTTCCTCACGTTCATCAAGAACTACGTGAAGATATTCAAGGACCACAAGGTGTTCCATTACATCAAGAGCTCTGAGAAGAGCATGCTGGGCCCGGGCGACGAGAACAATTGATTGCTCGCACTCATGCCCTCTCGCTACTGAGGATGGCTCGCAATCGGCTCATGTCTTGACCAACTCCTGGCTATAGGAACCAAGACTTCTCACTATCTCTACAGGTCGACGAGCCATCTAATGGGTGCATCGAAGGCGGGCTCGCCGTGGGGCTGCTCCCTGGAACCTCTAATCCAGGTCTGACGCTCCCTTTTTCTGTGCCGCAGGCATCGCACGCTTCCGAAGGAAGCGTTCTCAGGTCCGTCTTCCCCTCGCCTGCTGCTCCTGCCGGGCGAGCTCTATGGTCATGCCTGGGGTATTGAGAATCGTGTGGACGCCGTCCCGGAACCGGTTCATCTCGGTCGCGTCGAGCGGTATCCTGGCGCCGCTGTTGGCGACCCTGACGACCGTCGTCCCTGCCGGCGGGGCGCCGAGGAAGTTCGAGAGGTGCTCGGCGTCCTGGATCGGCTGGGTGGACGTGATCTCGAACGTGGAGACGGTCTGGGGGTTGTCCCTCTTCTCGCCTCTGGCGTCCCTGACGGTCACGCGGTAAACGAACTGCTCCTGCCGGGCCGGCGCCTGCTGCTCTTCGCCCCTCACCCTCATGCCGGCCCTCGCCAGCCTCTGCTCCGGCGGGATCTGCCGTACCGTGGGCCCGCGATTCCCGGCCCGCATCGCCTCCTCCGCGCCGGACGAGACGGCCATGACATCGGCGAAGATGCGGTCCGCGTCCTGCTGGGAGATCTGGTGGCGGTCCACCGAAAGCAGCCTGAGGTAGGCCCTCAGGTTCATCTCGATCAGGCTCCTGTTGCCCGGAGCGGTGCGGTCAACGATGTTGTGGATGGCCGTCTTGTCCTCCTCGGTCAGGTTGGAGTGGTTTTCGAGCGCCGCCTCCGTCTGCGAATAAGCGTTGGCCCATACCTGGGTCGACATCTGCGTCGCGACCCTCTGCCTCTGCGGCGCCGCCTCCTCCTGGGGCTGCGGCTGCTGCTGGGCCGGTGCGCGCCTCTGCTCAGCCTGCCTCTGCTGGGGCTGCGGGGTGGCGTTCTGCACGTATGTCTCGCGGCTGGCCTGCAGGTCCTCCCTGAAGCCGCGCACGTCGAGACCCTGCCGGTTCGGGGTGATGTTGGAGAAGACGATGTTGTTGAACGTGTTCCAGTTGATGCAGTCCTTCCAGTCCACGCCCCTCCTCCAGTCGCGCTCGTTGAGCCAGCCCATGGCCGACATGAACTGGGCCGGCTGGAGGTTGTTCCTCTCGCAGAACTGCCGCACCTGCTCTAGCGCGGTCGTCCGTATCCCCCTCAGGGTGTTCGCCTGCTGCTCAGGCGCGACGTTGAGCTCCGCAGCGGATTGTATCTTTGCCATGAGCCGTATTTGCCCCAGAGCGTTCTTAATCCTTATATAACAATTCTCCGCATGGAATTCACAAAGAAGGAATCGTACGCCAAGATGATCTCGATATACATGAAGGAGCGGATGGACCGCCAGGCGTACGACCTCTCGAAGGAGTTCGTCGTGAAATTCCCCGGCGAGCTGATACCGCACCTCCTCATGGCCGAGACCTCCTACCGGCTCGAGCGCTACACCGAGGCCAAGGTCGAGGGGAGGAAGGCGCTCAAGTACGCCACCAGCGAGACCGACATGATCTTCTGCACCATGGTGTTCGCCTCGGCATGCTTCCATCTCAAGGACTACATCGAGGCCTACACCCTGCTCAAGGAGGTGTCGGCGAAGAAGTCCATACTCGAGGTCGAGGAGGCGCTCTTCGTGTTCTCGCTCGCCATGCGGAACGAGTCGCAGGCCATAGACCACATGAAGAACCTGCTGGAGATAAACCGGGACCATGCGCTGGAGCTGATGCGCGTGTACCTGCAGAACCTGCCCATGGAATGAGCCGGCTGCTAGCCACCGATCAGCCTCCGCCGCCGAGGATCCTTTCCACCACCCGCTTTCCCCTCCTATGGTTGAGCTCGGAAAGCCGGCCTATGTGCTCGAGGAGCTCGCTGTCGTCCTTCCTCGCCAGCGAGAACGCGATAAGCAGCTCTTCCAGGTCCTCGTTGGTGGCGATCCCTTCGGCTTCCTTGAGCATGCGCAAGCCCGCCCCGTAATCCCCCCGCCGGTAGCAGGCGAGCCCTGCGAGCACGGCGGCCGAGAGCATGTCTTCTTTCGATGAGGAGAGCGAGAACGCCTTTTTCCCCCACGCCTCGGCCTCCCCGAACCGCTTCAGCATGAACGCCGCCATCGCGCACATGTAATCCGCGAGCGCATCCCTCCCGTTCCGCTCCATGAACTCCTTTCCCAGGGAGTACGCCTTCCCGTTCTCGCCTTTCGAGAGGAATATCGCGATCTGCACGGCATACGCGCGCGGATTCATCTCCATGCGTCCAATTCATGCCCGCGCTTAATAATTTTTTCCGTGAATATGCCTTCATGGTCCAGCCGAAGGCGATGACCCCGGAGCAGCTGCAGGAGAGGCGGGAGGCGGCGGCCGCGGTCTTCGAGCGCCTTGTGAACGAGTATTTCCCGTTCGCGGCTGCGCAGCTCGCGGATTCGAGGAACCAGATAATCGATGACGCGGCTAGGCGGCGGGGCCCGCTGGGGGCCGCGCTGATCAGCGAGATGAGGAACCGCGCCTCCTATGGCCTCGAGTCGCAGTCGGAGGCCTCGATCAGGCGCCTGCGCGAGGACGCGATGCAGGTCTTCAGGATCACGCAGCGGCTGCGGCAGCTGCACGGGGAGCATGGCCCCCAGACGGAAGAGGAGCGGGAGCGGTTCCGCATGCTGCTGGACACGCGGAATTCCCTCCTCAAGCAGATGGGCTTCAACACCTCGGTCCGCACGGCCGGGGGCGAGACCGTCCCTTGCACCGAGGCCCGGCTCTTCGCCACGGGCCAGGGCGGAGCCGAGATCGGGAGGGCCACCCCGGGCGTGGGCGGATTCAGGGACAACCTCACGATGTTCGACGCTTTCATGGCCCCGATACTCATCACGGCCGCCGACCGTGGCGTCATCCAGCTCACCCCGGAGGAACGGCGCACCCTGCAGGCGGACCTGAACAGCGACCCGGGAGGGTGGGGATACGCGAACCTCGGCCTCTTCACGCGGTCCCACGCGGCCCTGCTCCGGATAAGGGACCAGATGGCCGTCTGAGCCTGCGGCTCCCCTGGGCTCGTTGGCTCCGGCGCGTTTTCCGGGCCGGTGGCATATCTTTATAACGGAATTCGCGGATGCTAAATGGAAAGCAACGGGAGTTGCCTAGAGAGGTAATGCTATGAGGATCCTTACTGTCCATGCGGACTACATAGAGGTCGAGCCCAAGAAGGAGGCCATAAAGGAGCCGGAGCAGCTCGCCAAGAGCGGCCCCGAGCGCTACGACGAGGTCCTCGTCGTCTTCACCGCCATAGAGGAGGGCGACGAGGAGGAGCCGTCAGCCCAGTCTCTGGCCAAGGAATCGGCCGCAGTGGCCGACCAGGTGAAGACGAAGAATATCCTTCTCTACCCCTGGGTGCATCTCACCTCGAAGCCGTCCAAGCCCCAGCTCGCCAAGGGCACGATCATCAGGGCGGAAGCGATCCTGAAGGAGAAGGGCTACACCGCAAACCACTCGCCGTTCGGCTGGTACAAGGCATTCAACATAAAGTCCAAGGGCCACCCCCTCTCGGAGCTCTCGCGCGAGCTCCACGCCACAGGCTCCGTCTCGGTCAAGCCGAGCGAGGTGGAGAGCGTGTCGAAGAGCCTGCAGCAGGAGAACCAGCTCAAGTCCCGCTTCTACATCATGGACCTTGACGGCGTCCTCCACGACGTCGAGAAGTTCGACTACAAGAAGTATCCGGGCCTGAGGAAGCTCGCCACCTACGAGACCAAGAAGGTGCGGGCGTACGAGAAGGAGCCCCCGCACATCAGGATAATGAAGGAGCACTCGCTCATCGACTACGAGCCGGGCTCTGACTCGGGCAACTTCAGGCTGCTCCCCAAGGGCCGGCTGATGAAGAAGCTCCTCGAGCGCGCGATAACCGACTGGTGCGTGGGATACGGAGCCCTCGAGGTCGAGACGCCCCTGATGTACGACTACGAGCATCCCTCGCTCAAGAAATACCTCAACCGCTTCCCCGCCCGCCAGTACGTGGTGATAAGCGACGAGAAGAAGCTGTTCCTGCGCTTCGCCGCCTGCTTCGGCCAGTTCCTGATCGCGCATGACATGGTGTTCTCGTACAAGCACCTGCCGCTGAAGCTCTTCGAGCTCACGCGCTACTCGTTCCGCCGCGAGCAGTCCGGCGAGCTGGCAGGCCTCAAGCGCCTCCGCGCATTCACCATGCCTGATATGCACACGCTCGTCTCTGACCTCGCGATGGCCCGCGGGGAGTTCGAGCGCCAGTACTCGATGGGCCTCGAATGGAACAAGCTCATGGACCTCGAGACCGAGGTGGCCTTCAGGATCCAGGACGACTTCTTCAACGAGAACAAGGACTGGTACGTCTCGATGGTGAGGAAGGGCGGCAAGCCCATCCTCGTCGAGATGTTCAAGGAGCGCTACGCCTACTTCATCACGAAGTTCGAGTTCAACTTCGTGGACAGCATGGACAAGGCCAGCGCCCTGACCACGGTCCAGATAGACGTGGAGAACTCCGAGACCTACGACATCAACTACACCGACCAGGACGGCGGACGGAAGCGGCCCTTCATACTCCACGCCTCCATAAGCGGCAGCCTCGAGCGCGTGATCTACGCGATCCTCGAGGCCGAAGCCATGGAGATGGCGAAGGGCAAGAAAGCCATGTTCCCGCTCTGGCTCTCGCCGACCCAGGTGCGCGTCATCCCTGTCAGCGACAAGCACAAGGAGCACGGGGTGAACCTGCTCAAGAGGTTCGATTCCCGCCCCGTCCGCGTGGACGTTGACGACCGCGACGAGCCCCTGGGCAAGAAGATCCGCGACGCCCAGAAGGAATGGGTGCCGTTCATAGTCGTGGTCGGCGACAAGGAGATGGAGAGCGGCCTGCTTTCCGTGAACGTGCGCTCCACCGACGAGAAGAAGGAGATGTCCGTCGATGAGCTGGCGAAGCTGGTCGAGGCTGCGAACCACGGCAAGCCTTTCGAGCGGCTCTCGCTGCCGGCAGAGATGTCGAAGCGGCCGATAATCTGAATCCATTTGCCAATTTTTTTAAATTCTGTCTAAGTATCCCTCCCCTATGGCGGGCCTGAATCCACTCACTGCGATTGCTGCGAGGGCGCCCGCCCGCCAGCCAGCCAGCGACCGGCTCTTGGGTCAGAACCTCGTGGACGCCAGCGTGATCGTGGGCAGCCGCTCTTTCAGCACCCTCATCCGGGAAGGAGCGAGCACCGAAGAGCTCATCCACCAGGTCGCCAAGGAGAACGGGGGCGGGGTGGCGAGGGTCTACTATCCGGAGTTCGACACCTGGGAGATAGTCGCGGTCAAGATCGGCGACATCCTGCTCGTCAAGGGGGATCCGAAAAGGGTGGCGGAAGCGGACTTCTCGGATTTCAAGGACCCGGAAGGCATGCGCGCGATAGCCGTCGAGGCCGCCAAGAGCTCCACAGGGGGGATACATTTTTCTGTCGGGGAATCCGGCATCCCGATGGCTGTCATGCAGGACCGGAAGATCGTGTTCCCAAACGCCACGGAACTGAGGGTCGGCTCATGCACCCGGAACATCGCCCTCTGGACCACCGAGGTCAACGCCGACCCGGTGACCCTGGCCGACCTGAACCGGCAATATTCCCGGCAGGGCGGCGTAGCGGTGAGCGAAGACGCGTTCGCCAACATCGCCCGATCGCATGGCGGCATGCGGAGCGACAAGATCCTGCTGGAGGACAACCTGCTCATCCTCGACAAGGACACGGGCGACATAATGACCGCAGCGCAGTACTCCTCATCGCTCCCCAAGGGCATCTCCCGCTACGCCCAGAAAGAACCCTTGCCCGCATCTCCCCCGCTCGCACCGGCAGAAGCGCCTGCACGCCAAAACGCCGGCCCGGCAGGGGGGATCTCGCTCCATCCCTCCATGATGGACGCCTCTCCGGCCCGCGTCCCTTATATCATCACCAGGGTGTTCGATGGCAGCGTCATCGACCTGTTCTCGGTCCGCTACCGGCCGCTGAAAGGCGAGCCTCCGCGCCCCATCCCCCAGACGCGCATCCAGCCCGAATCGCAGAGATCCGCTGCGGTCCCGTCGCTCCGTTTCGCTCTCCTGCAGTTCGCTTCGGACAGGAAAGACGGCCCGGACCAGCCGCCGTCCTGCGAGCCGGCGCCAGCCCGGATGCCCGAAAAGGCGATCGAAAAGCGGCAGGCGGCCACACCCCCGCAACCCCCCCGGGCGAGCCTCCGCTCCATGGCAGCGAAAACGATGGCGCTCCTTCCTGAGGCGATCAGCCGTTCCTGGATAAGCATCCGTAAAAAGAGGCTGGACCTCCCGGTTCCGCGCTCGGTTTCCCGCATGGATATACGCCGGAATCCTCTCCCTCCTTCCAAGAAGAAGGCGCCTCCGGCTGAAACGGAACTGCCGAGTAAGGGGGGGCGGAAAAAGGAAGATGCGCGCAAGAAGAGCGGGGAGAACCCCAAAGCCCGTGCAAAACCTGCGGCCCTCGCCGCTCCGAAACCGAAATCCAGGGACAGGAGACCCTCTGCCGGCGGATCAGCCCGGGAACCCGCCCGTTCCGGGAGGGCGAGGCCAGGGCGGCCGGCGTTGGGAAAGGAGCGCATGAAGGCCGGGGAAACGGCCGTCCGGGCATCCAAGGCCAATCATCGCAAGACCCGCCAGCCCGCGGAAATCCGGATCGCGCCCATGAAGAAGACGGGCGCCGTCCCGGCCATCAAGCCAGGGATCGCCGTGGCCCATCGCAAATCCCGCACTCCCAAGGCTACGCGTGCGGATACTGCCCCCCGCCCGCTACCGGTGCAAGGGAGCGGGAGGAGGAAAAAGAAGCCCGAAAGGAGGACCCTTCTCACCCTCATCGGCCTCTTCGGGCGCAAGAGCAGGAAAAAGAGGGTCAGTGGAAGAGCTTCGGCAGGAAGTTCAGGATGAAGAAGAACAGCGCCGCGTAGCTTATCGCCTTGACGATCATCTTGTTCTTGACGTTGATGTCTATTATGCGGTAGCCGTCGAATAGCGGCACCGGCAGTATGTTCACCGTCCCGACTATGAAGTTCAGCGCCATGCAGAGCCCGAGCAGCATGTAGACGAACTGGAGGGCCGGGTCCGGGTATCTCGCGAATATGGAGTCCTTCGGTATTGCCACGTATTCGATGCCCATCTTCCCGTCCGCCCCCACGAGGCCGCTCACGGTCCCCTTGCTGGTGAGCAGGGTGATGTTGGCCCCGGGCTGGAGGGCGAGGCTCTTGAAGTCTATGCTGTCCACGGCCTGGTGGTCTATCTCGTAGATGAGCGTGTTGTTGAGCTGCGGCAGAGTGCTGTTGGGGAGTGTGTTCTCCACATAGAGCGCCCCCTCCCGCATCCCTGAGGTCGTGACGAACATGGCGATGAAGAGGGCGAAGAAGATGAGCGACGAGACGAGGTTGGCCGTGGGCCCGGCGACCAGCACCCGCGTCTGCTTCGGGTCGTCGGTCCTCATGAGCTTCTTCTCGTCCGGCTCGACGAAGGCGCCTATCGGGATTATGCCGAAGAGCACAAGGCCGGAGGAGAGTATCGGGACCTTCGCTATGCGCGAGAGGACGGCATGCGCGCCCTCATGGACGACCATCACTATCGCCAGGGCGAGGATGCCCTCGAAGAACGGCAGGTTCACCCCCGGCAGGAGGAGGTCGCCCCCCGCCGCGGTGGTCGCTATGGCGTTCGTGTGGAAGAACACCGTGGACACCAGCCTCTCGAACACGAACAGGCCGTAATACACGACGCCGCCGAGGATGAAGAGGAACAGGCCGCCGAGGAGCAGGGCTCCGGCCACGACGTAGAACCCTATGTCGAGCCCGCCTCCGGCCGACGCGAGCACACGCCCGCTGCTGCCGATCCCGGCTACCATCAGTATGAACGTGAGGGCGACCGGCGCGACCAGGAACGAGAGCAGCCCCAGGAGGACGAGCCCGAGGGCGGCCGTGAGCGGGCTCGTGTTCCTTCTCATTAGCACGAAGCTGAGGAGGCCGTAAGATATGGAAGCGCCCACGTCGGCGAGGAAGTTGAACGCCTTCTCGTTCCTCGCCAGCCCCTCTATCAGCTCGACCCCTTTCTTCCCCTTGAGCAGGACCAGGCCCAGCTCGCTGGGCATCTTGTATCGCCTGATCAGGACCTGGCTCACGGCGAGCATCTCGATGACCACCAGCGCGAACTTCAGGGCGCCGGACACGTCCAGCTGCAGGATGAGGTAGAAAACGGCCAAGGCTATGGCTACGAGCAGCAATAGGACTATCATCGGAGAGGAATTGGAGGTAACGGCTTTTTATAGCTATGTCGAGATAAAAATCCATGGCCGACCTTTATTGCGATATTTGCGGCAAGACGCCGGTCCGCGCCCAGATACTGGTGGAGGGCGCCAAGCTGCTCGCGTGCGCTTCCTGCATGCGGAGCGGCAAGATACTCCACCGCTTCGAGGACGACCAGCCCCCGCCCCAGCTCCAGTCCGGCGTTGTGGTCGAGGCCTCCGAGGAGATAGCCGAAGGCTACGGCAGGACCATAATCAACGCGAGGGAGCGGCTCAAGCTCCCGATCTCGGTGGTCGCCGAGCGCATCAAGGAGAAGGAGAGCTACCTGCACGCGATCGAGCACGAGCGGCTCATGCCGACGATCGAGGTCGCGCGGAAGCTCGAGAAAGAGCTCGGCATAAGGCTGGTGGAGAAGGTGTCGGCGACGGTGTCCCCAGCGGGTCCGGCGCAGAAGCGGTTCTCCGAGCCCACGCTTGCAGACATGGTGGACGCCAAAAAGAAGAAGGGGAAATGAGCAAGGGGAAAGCCCATGGGTGTCGATCTAGGCGACCTCTCTGTCAAGCACGTCATCACCCTCGATTCGCTATCGGGCAAGACGATAGCCGTGGACGCCTTCAACATACTCTACCAGTTCCTCTCCTCCATCCGGCAGGAGGACGGCACGCCGCTGATGGACTACAAGGGAAACGTCACCGCCCACCTCTCCGGGCTTTTCTACAGGAATGCCAAGCTCCTAGAGGCCGGCATCAGGCCGGTCTACGTGTTCGACGGGAAACCCAACGTCCTCAAGGGCAGGGTGCAGTCGGAGCGCTCGGAAGTGAAGAAGAAGGCCGAGGAGAGATGGAAAGAGGCGATGGAGGCCGGCAAATACGAGGACGCGAAGCGCTTCGCCCAGGCGACGTCCAGGCTGACGTCCCAGATGGTCGAGGAGAGCAAGCTTCTCCTCCGCGCGATGGGGATCCCCTCCGTCCAGGCGCCCTCGGACGGCGAGGCGCAGGCCGCCGCGATGAGCGCCGCGGGCCTCGCGTACGCGACCGCCTCGCAGGACTACGACGCGCTGCTCTTCGGCTCGCCCCTCCTAGTCAAGAACCTCTCGATAACCGGGCGCAGGAAGGTGCCTCGCCAGGACCGCTTCATCATCGTCGAGCCGGAGCAGATAAGCCTCAAGGAGACCCTCGAGTCGCTCGGCATCGACCGCGGCGGGCTGATCTTCCTCGGCATGCTCCTCGGGACCGATTTCAACGAGGGCGTCAAGGGCGTCGGCCCGAAGACCGCCCTGAAGATAGTGAAGGAGCACAAGACGCACGAGGCGATAACCGCCTACCTGAAGAAGAAATACGACTACGAGTTCGAGGTGGACGCCGAGGAGGTGTTCAGGCTGTTCCTGGACCCCCCTTACGAGCCTCCGAAGGATGGCGAGCTCGCCTGGCGGCCGGCCGACCGTGACGCGGTCCTCAAGGTGCTGGTGGAGCAGCACGACTTCTCATCGGACCGGGTCGAGAAGACGCTCGACGACCTCGCGAAGATAACAAAGGAGAGATCGGCCCAGAGCAAGCTGGGGGAATGGATGTGAATCGGGGCATCATCATCTGGGCGCTTTTCCTCCTGGCCGCCCTCCTCTCCGCGTCGGGCTACAAATGGCTGCTCCCGGCCCAGGCCCTTGCCGGCCTCTGCCTCGGCAGCATCCTGCTCTCGGCCCTTTCCGAGTGGTCGGCCTGGAGGGCGGGCGGCTCAGCGGACCGCCGCATGATCATATCATCCGGGACGGTCCTCGTCTGGCTCCTGTGCCTCTCCTTCCTCTTCGCGGCGGGCTACTTCACGGCCTCCGCATCCGGCCTCGCAGTCATCGCCCTGTCGGCGGCGCTCTTCTTCGCGGCCGAGCGCGGCTCGGCCGGGACGCCGCTCCTCTCAGAACTGGTCTTCATGACCGCCGCGGCAGCCACCATCTCGGGCTCTTTCGCGGTGCCGGCGCTGCTCTCGCATGCCCTGCTCTTCGCGCTCATGGCGGTGATACTCTGGCTGCGCTTGGGGAGGGCGGATGCGCTGTCAGCCTCGGTGGCGGTAGTCGTGCCTGCGGTCTTCGCGGCCGCGATATACCTTTACCCGGCGAACGGCGTCGAGTCCGCGATAGCTTTCATGGCCGTTGTCCGGCTCATCAGGCCTGCGCTCGCCAGAGCCGCCTAGGGCTCGGGCAGGTCGATGAGGCTTATGCCTTCCCTGGCGCCCTCGCGCAGGAGCCTGCGCTCCACCAGGTCGATGACGACCGAGGGCGTCTTGTATTTCGTCTCCCCCCCGTCCACGGCCACCTGCACCCGCTCTATGATGCGCTTGTCCACCTCGCCGAACGAGATGGGGGGCTTCTGGCCGGTCAGGTTCGCGCTCGTGGTGATTATCGGCCTCTCGAACCGCCTGCAGAGCTCCTGGCAGAACGCGGAGTCCGGTATCCTGATCCCAAGCTTGTCGCTCTTGGAAGCGGCTATGTACCTGGTCTTCTTGAGCACGAACGTGTACGGGCCGGGCAGGTATTTGCCCAGTATCATGTCCTCCCAGACGCCGGTCTCGCAATAATAATCGACCGTGCCCCGGTCCGGCACCATCACCGAGAGCGGCTTGGAGGGATCGCTCCCTTTCATCGAGTGGATAGCCTTGACGACCTCCTCGCTCGTGGCATCCCCGCCGACGCCGTACACTGTGTCCGTGGGATAGACCAGCGTCCCGCCGCTCTTGAGCAGCGCCACGGCCACGTCCACCTCGGCCTCGAAATCATCCTCGCTTATCTTCAGGATCGTCGTCATCCACACGCCTCCGCAGGGACCCCCGTTCAGGTGCCGAGGTCCTTCTTCACCCTCTCCGGGCCGAGGGCGGCCAGCAGCTTGCCCAGCCGCGGCCCCCTGGGCTTGCCTATCAGCGCCTGGTAGAGCTCGGCGAAGAACGCCTTGGGCTCCGCCCCCTTCCCTTTCGCGAAATCGAACACCGCGTTATGGATGGCGAGGGCATCCATGCCATCGTTCAAGCCCGAGACGAATTCCTTGACAAGAGGGCCGGCCTTGGCCGGGTCAGGCTGGTACCTGAAGCGGTAGTCGTCCGGCATGAAGTCCTTGGCGATCCATTCCTCGACATACGGCCTCAGGTATTCCGCGCCTTCCGGATCGCCGGTCAGCCTCGCGGCCTCGCCCCAGCCGCCGTATATCTGCCGGTAGAGCAGGAAGTCCAGGAACGGCACCTTCCACCTCAGGCGGTCGGCCGACAGCTCGAAAGCTATGGCCATCTTCCTCTCGTGCCGGTTCAGGCCCTCCTTGTCCTTGCCGGAGAGCTCGGCGGCCTTCTGGAAGTCCTCCATGGTCTTGAGCATGCTCTCGGCCGTCGGGTTGATGTCGACGTTCTCCTCCAGGTCGGGCTTTATGAGTATGTACTTTATTATCTCGGGCGGCACCAGCTTGACGAGGTCCGAGACGCCCATGCCTATCCCCTTCGACTTGGAATACTTCTTCCCCTGGAACAGTATGAAGCCGTACTTGAAGGGGATATGGTAGTCCGCCTTCATCAGCTCTTTCGTTATCACCCGGCAGGTGTCCTCGGAGCCGCCCTTGGTGTGGTGGTCCATGCCAGCTCCCTCTATGCTGGTGTGGAATATCTGCTTCCAGGCCGGCCAGTGGAGCCGCCATGTTATCTTGTAGCGGTGGTCCGATATCCTCCCCTTGCCGCGGTGGCCGCAGCCCTTCACGTATTTCGCGTCCTTGTCGCAGGCATACTCGTACTCCTCGCCCTCCTGGTCGTGCGAAAGCACGCGGGTGGTCGCTATCCTGCCGCAGCTCTGGCAGATGGGCATTATGGGGGACCAGTCCTTCTCGTGCTTGTCGGCTTTTGCCGACAAGCTGCCCCCTTGTCCACCGGACAAGTGGGTCTCCTGCTTCCCGCTCGTCTCCTCGACGATGCGTTTCGCCTCGGCCTCGTTCTTCAGGTAGAACCTGGCCCACGAGTCGAACTTCCCCTCGGAATAGAGGTCGCTCATCCGCAGGACGGTGGCCTTGACGCCGAAGAGGTCCATGAGCTTCTTCACCTCGTCCAGGAAATGGTCCCCGAAGCTCTTCGCCTTGCCCGTGGGGTCGGGCACGTCGGAGAGGGGCTTGCCCAGGTGAGGCTCCAGCTCCTTCGAATAAGCCTCCATGGCGAGCGGCACCGAGTCGAACGCGTCGAGGATGTCGGCGAGGAAAAAGAACGTCACCTTCTTGCCGCGCGCCTCCAGCTGCTTCCGTATCGCGTCCGGGAAGAGGAACTCGCAGAGGGTGCCGAGGTGCGCGGGGCCGGAGGTCGTTATCCCGCTCGTGATGACGTACGGCTCCTTCTTCTGGGCGATGACCTCCTCGGCCAGCCACTCTGACCAGTGCTTGTGCTCCGACATAGGATGAGCTACTCTCGGGAAATGTTTTTAACTAGGCCTTCCTCGCCCGCGTCCAGTACTTGTACCTGGCGGTGATTGAGACCGCGTTCGTCAGGGCCACCATGACCATCACGAGCGCCGCCGCGAGGATTGCGATAGCGGCGACCGCTTCGATCCCGAAAGCCGGCGCGGCGAGGATGGCGGCGAAGACGAGCAGCACCAGCGCTATCGAGAACGGTATCGCGATCACGCTCTCGAGCGCCCAGACGATTATGGAGTACGCGATCGTCTCGAGCGGCCTCCTCCTCACGATGCGGAGGCTCAGGCCGAAGCTCTCGAGCAGGCCTTTCCTGGAGACCAGCAGCTCGAATATCGTGAACTGGATGAGGAACGAGACCACCGCGCTGACTGCGGTCAGGCCTATCCTGATCAGGAACTCGGCTATCAGCCCGTTGAGGCCGGCCAGCCCCCTCGAGAGGGCGAGCATGGCTATGAGCGCTATGAATGGCGCGGAGACGGCAAGGTATATGAGCAGCGATACGGCGTCATACCCCAGCATCGGGATGGCGTTCCCGCGCATCGAGGCGGAGAAATCGATCCTCCTCTTTCCGCAGAGCGCGTCGATGAAATTGTAGTTGACCGAGCCGACGATCGAGGCGAGGAAGATGCCGGCGAGGAGGATCGCGGCCCCGGCGATGATGGCCGGGATGACGGAAACGCCGGCTAGCGCGAAGGCAGCCGCGAAGGCGGCCACGAGCGTGGCGGCCACGATCAGGAGGGCCATCACCGCGACCTTGAGCATCGTGGAGAAGACGGTCCAGAAATCCGAGCGCAGCAAGCCCCAGGTCTCCGCCAGCGGGCCTTTCACCAGGTCCATCCTCATCTCTTACCACCTATCGTTTTCCAGAAGAACAGCTGCACGGGCGAGACGACCGCGCTGATCACCACGCCCTCGATTATGACGAGCGCGATGTACAGCAGGAACAAGAGGGCCAGGAGGACTATGTTGACCGCCGCCAGCGAGATCGCGAACACGAACACCTGGTTGATTATGCTGAACACTATGCCGACCGCGAAGGATATGACGAAAAGCCCGATGTCGAAGACGAGCACGGTCGCCATGTTCTTCCTCACCAGCGCGGCAGAGCCGCGGAGCGCATCGATCGCGCCCTGGCCGTTCATGACCATGCCGAGCTGGGCGAACTGCACGAAGAACGCTATCACGATCCAGATCAGGATCATGACCACCAAGAGCGCGACCGCCACGAGAAGCGCCCCTCCGCCGCCCCCGCTGAAGGCGAAGAGCGATATGGCCAGGGGCACGCCGAGGACGATTAGGGCGAGGACGGCCATGATCACCGAATACACGGCCACAGGGCTCAGGAGGCTGCCGGCGGTTCCGAGTATCGGCGGCCTCGACTTCCTGGCCATCCCGTCGATGATCGGGAACCTGGCCAGCATCACGCACGTGCTCGCGATGCCCGCGAGGAACAGGACGATGAGCGCAGCCACGATGAACGGCAAGAGCATCCCCATGGCCGCCGCCCCCCCGCTCACGAGCGCCGCCCCTCCGAAAGCGAGGAGCAGGATTGCGCAGACGGCGAGGGCCGCCATCGTTATGCCGAAGCCCAGGACATACACTTTCGCCATCTCGGCCAGCAGGGCCTTGTAGTTCTTCATGACGAATTCCAGGGAAGATCCGATCGATGACGTCGCGGTGTCGAGACTGCCAGCCATGGATAATCTGGCCAGGCCAATGTTTAAAAACACCTCACAGCATAGTATCTGCTTGTCAGCGGTCATAGGGAGGGGGAAACACCTGATCCCTTTTCGAACTCAGAAGTTAAGCCCCTTCACGGTGACATGAGTACTGCCCTTCCGGGCGGGAAAATCCACTGCTGCTGACACCTATTCACTTCCTCAATCTCCAGGGCAGCGTCCCTGATTTTAACCTTCCAGAGGTATCCTCGCGATGGAATTCTACGAAGTGCTCAAGACCCGGCGCTCGGTCCGCTCCTTCAAGGACAAGGAAGTGGAGGCGGCCAAGCTCTCTTCGGTCCTGCAGGCGGCCATGAGCGCGCCGTCGGCCGGGAACATGCAGTCGTACAAGGTGTACGTGGTCCGCTCGCCCGAGGCCAAGGCCGCGCTGGTGCCTGCCGCCGACTACCAGGAGTTCCTCGGAAGAGCCCCGGTCCTGCTCGTCTTCTGCGCAGACCCGCGCCGCTCGGAAACGAAGTACGGCCAGCGCGGCTTCGAGCTGTTCGCGGCCCAGGACGCCACCATCGCCGCCGCCTACTCGCAGCTGGCGGCCGCCGCCGAAGGCCTCTCTTCCGTGTGGGTTGGCGATTTCGATTCCCTGGAGGTCTCGCGCGTGCTCTCGGTCATGGCCTACGAGGTGCCGGTCGCGATAGTCGCGCTCGGCTATGCGGCCGAATCGCCGCAGCCCTCTCAGAGGAGGCCGGCGAACGAGATCTTGCGCGAGGTGTAGCATGGAGCCGGAAGAGAGGGCGAAGAAGGACATCGACAAGCTGGAGCGCATCCTCATCGTCTTCAAGTCGCTCGGCCTGGCCGAAAAGTACCCGAAGGTCCTCGAGTACGCTGAGAACTATGGAAGGGACGCGAAGCATTTCTTCGAGCGGGGCGACTATTTCACCTCGTTCGGCGCGGCCAACTACGCCTATGGCTTCATTGACGCCGTCCTGGTCATAGAAGGTAAGAAAGACGAGCACATCCTGTGAGGATGGCACCCTTTATTGTGGTAAATCATGGTTACTTAATGATTATAAACTGTTCGCGCCATAAGGAATCCATGGTCGATCTCAAAACCGCATCGCGGACCGCGCCCCCCAATCCCACATCGCCTTTCGAAAGCCCTCGTGTACGATTCGCGCGTCCGATCATCGATAACCCCTTTACCTCCTATTCCAGCGGTCCCGGGGAGGAATGCAGGAAGCCGGAATCGCCGGCGCCGAAGCCCATCCGCCTCACTCCCCTCGAAGAGCACGGCCTCTGGGCGGCTGCCCGTTCCGTCATGGATTATTATGTCGCGAAACTCGAGCTTCTCGTGTCGAAGCAGGCGGGCATCCCTGCCAGCGAGCGGGCTGCGACCGTGAAGAGGATCCTCGAGAGCGAGAGGGTCTGGCCCACCGACAGGCCCAGCGAGGAGCTTGTCGCGCTCGCTGCCTCGAGGTTCAGGCCGTCTCCGGCCCGGGACACCGCCGAAGCCTCGAAGCACGTCGGGTCGCGCGAGGCCGCAGTCCTGCATGAGGATATCTGCCAGCAGGAGCCTGCTCAAGGTGGAGGATCCCCCTCGCCCGGAGAGGATGGCCCGGATCGGAGCGCGCATGCGAGCGCGATGCTGGCAATGGCGATCGCGGGCATTTACAAAAACGGCTTATCCACGAGCGCGGGGTACAAAATCACGAAGGGCAAGAGCCCATAGCAGCTTATATTCCTGTGGCGTCCAACCCCTTCATGCAGAGGCGCAAATCCCTGGGCCAGTGCTTCCTCGAGGATAAGAACATCCTCGCCCTGGAGGCCCGGCTCGCCGGGCCCGCAGGCAAGACTGTCCTCGAGATCGGACCGGGAGACGGCAGGCTCACGGATGCGGTCCTGGCCCTGAAGCCGGAAAAGGTCACCGCCATAGAGAAGGACGCCCGGTTCGTGTCGCTCCTGCGCGAGAAGTACGCGGGGCGGGAGGATGTGGAGATCGTGGAAGCCGATTTCCTCTCTTTCGAGCCGCCTCCGGAAGGATTCGGCGTGGTCGTCGGCAACATCCCCTACTACATCTCCTCCGACATCGTCTTCCGCCTCGCCCCCATGCGGTTCGGGCGCGCTGTGCTCATGGTCCAGAAGGAGTTCGCCCAGAAGATGGCGGCCCGGCCCGCGGAAAAGAACTACGGGCGCCTCTCGGTCACCTCCCAGCTCTCGTTCCGCATAAGGATGGAGCGCACAGTCCTCCGCCACCTCTTCCGCCCCGTGCCGGAGGTGGATTCCGCGATCATCGTCCTCGAGCCGACAGGGTTCGGCCCGTCCCCGTTCCAGCAGAACGTCATCCGGTGGCTCTTCCAGCACAAGAACAAGACCGTCCGCAACGCCCTCATGGATTCGAAGATGTTCGGCAAGGACGAGCTCGCGCGCCTCGGGGCGCTCGCGAAGAGGAGGGCCAAGACGCTCACGAAGGAGGAATGCCTCGAGGTCGCAGGCCTCCTCGAAAAAGGTTAAAATAACTCCCCTCGCTAGCATAAGCGGTGATGGTATGGAGAAAACGTTTTCAGAGATCAAGGAAGACCTGCGCGCTTTGAAGGACGAGATATTCATGGCCGGCGAGAACGCCGACACGAAGCTCGTCGCGAGCTACGTCGACCGGCTAGTGGCGTCGATGACCGACCTCACGGAAGCCCTCGAGACCATGGAAGCCAGCGTCGATTGCGCATGCGAATGCTGCGAGAGCTGCGCCATGCCCTCGTCCAAGGCGAAGCCTGCCGCGAAGGCCAAAGCCGCCAAGAAGCCGGCCAAGAAAGCCAAGAGGCGGAAGTGAGCCGATGAGGCTCCTCCCCATCCTTCTAATCGCGCTCCTCTTCGCAGGATGCGCGCAACAGGCGCAGTCGCCAGCCGCCCCGGGGCAGAATCAGCCCGCCCCCCCGGCACAGGGACCGAATGCGCCGTCACAGAACGCCTCAGCGCCGGCGCAGCCTTCGGCCCCTGCGCAGCAGGTCCCAAGCATACCGTACAATAATTTCTCGTTCTATTCATCCGGATGGCAGATATACGGGACCGAATACCCCAGCTCGGACAATTCCCCATCGGTGGCCGTGATACTCGTGCCCGGCCTGGGCGAGGACCGCTGGGCCTACCCCGCCGCTTTCATCGAGCGCATCCACACGAACCTCCCCAACGCCCTGGTGGTGGCAATCGATTCCCGCGGAAGCGGGCAGAGCACGAACCTGGGGACCTACCAGAGCTTCAGCACGTCCAACTTCAAGGACATGAGGAGCGACATCGTCGACCTGGGGACGAAATACCTGGCCGTCAACCATCCCTCGCTCAAGCAGTACTACGTGGTCGGGGCGAGCATCGGCTCGACGGCCGCCATCATGGCAGCGCCGATGGAGCACCGCATCGTCAAGATCGCGATGCTCTCCCCAGGTATCGCCTACCAGAGCGTAGACATAACGGACACCATCCCAGACTACAAGCAGCCGCTGTTCGTGGCCTACACCCCAGGCGATTCATACTCGGCCCAATCGGCAAACCAGATCGCAGGCATAGCGAGCGAGCTGCAGCTGACCACGAAATCCTACGCGGGCTCGGCGCACGGCACCGGGATGTTCGCCTCGACCGACAACTCGACGCCCAGCCTCTCGGACGACCTGATCGACTTCCTGAAGAAGCCCTAGAACCCGAATAGCCCTTTCTTCCTTTCCCCTTCCTTCTCGAATTCCTCGAGCAGCTCCTTCTGCCTCCTGCTGAGGCTTTTGGGGACCTCTATCAGCACGCGCACCAGCTCGTCGCCCTTCCCTCCTCGTCCGAGCCGCGGCATCCCCTCGCCCTTGAGCCGGAATACCGTGTGGGA
>JAWOLP010000044.1:0-3187 GCA_033853355.1 Candidatus Micrarchaeia archaeon
TCAGGCTTGCGCAGGCGCTCGCGCACCGGGTCGAACACGTCGCCTTTCCCCTCCTGGAACGATATGACGAAATCCCGCCCCAGCAGGATGCTCACCTGCTCGGTCGAGATGCCGTCCGCCGAATAGCGGAGCATCTTCGCGACCATGTAGATGTAGTCCCCGTAGTCCTCGACCTTCGGCCGCTGGTTCGTGTCCAGGATGTCCTCTATGACGAGGGGGTGTATGCCGAAGCCTTCGCACAGCTTCTGGAGGGCAGCCCCGTCCGAGAGGCCGTCAACGTCCACCCAGGCCACGCCAGGGGAGTCCTTGGCTGCGATGCAGTCGCCCAGGCTCGCCCCGTCCTTGCGCTCGAACGCCGATCCTGAGTAATTGATGAGGCTCATGGAGGTGGCCCTGCTCGCCTCCCCGATGAAGACCGGAGTCCCGGGCGGGAGTCCCGCTTTCTCGGACCTTCTCTTTCCCATGCTGATTCGAGCGTTGTTAAATTTAAAAACCGTATCGCGCACAATCGTCCTATGCCAGAGAAAAACACCAGGTTCATTGTGATCACCGGCTCGATAATGTCCGGGCTGGGGAAAGGCATCGTCTCATCCTCGATAGCGAAACTGCTCCAGGCCCGCGGGTTCAGCGTCGTCCCGATAAAGTTCGACGGCTACCTGAACGTGGACTGCGGGACCATGAACCCCTTCAGGCATGGCGAGGTATTCGTGCTGGATGACGGGACCGAGGTGGACATGGACTTCGGGACCTATGAGCGCTTCCTCGGCAAGTCCATTCCCGGCTCCTGCTCCATCACGGGAGGCAAGCTGTTCCAGAGGATAATCGAGCGGGAGCGCAAGGGCGAATACCTCGGCAGGGACGTGCAGTTCGTCCCGCACCTCACAGACGAGATAAAGGAGCGCGTCCGCAGGGTCGGGAAGGACAACGATGCCGACGTCGTCCTCATCGAGGTCGGAGGGACAGCGGGAGACCTGGAGAACGGATACTTCCTGGAGGCCATGAGGCAGCTGTATTTCGAGCGCGACAACATGGTGTTCGTCCAGCTGACGTACGTGCCGAGCCTTAGCCCCGGCGAGCAGAAGACCAAACCGACGCAGCAGGCCAGCAGGCTTCTGCAGAGCCAGGGCATACAGCCGCACATAATTCTCACGCGGGAGCAGGAGAAGCTCACCGAGGAGTCGCGCAAGAAGATAAGCTTATACTGCAACGTGCCGGAGGAGGCCGTGTTCGACGACCCGCTCCTCTCGACGGTCTACGAGCTGCCGCTCGTCCTCGAGAAGCAGGGGTTCTACCGGCAGCTGGCCAAGAGGCTTGGCCTTCCGGAGGGCAAGGAGGCCGATCTCAAGGAATGGCACAGGAGGGTCGAGCGGATCATCTCCCCGAAGGGGAAGCCCCTGCGGATCGCGATAGTCGGCAAATACACCGCGGTCAAGGACGCGTACATAAGCGTCCGGGAAGCGCTCGTCCATGGCGCCGCGGCTGTGGACTGCGGCCTCGAGATATCCTGGATCGAGGCCAGCGACCTGGAGAAGGTGTATGACGTGGCCGAGGTCCTCTCCCCTTACGACGGCATCCTCGTGCCTGGCGGGTTCGGCGAGCGGGGCATAGAAGGCAAGATCAGCGCGATAAAGTACGCGAGGGAAGCCAAGGTCCCTTACCTGGGGCTCTGCCTCGGCCTCCAGCTGATGGTCGTGGAATACGCCCGCGACGTGTGCGGGCTCAAGGACGCAAACTCGACCGAGTTCAACAAGAAGACGCCGCACCCCGTCGTGGACATCCTGCCTGAGCAGCTCAAGATTACGAAGATGGGGGCCACGATGAGGCTGGGCGCCTACCCCTGCACGGTGAAGAAGGGCACCATCGCCTACCGCGCGTACGGCGCCGAGAAGGTCTCGGAGAGGCATCGCCATCGGTACGAGGTCAATCCCAACTACGTCGAGACGCTCGAGAAGGGCGGCCTCGTCATATCGGGCAGGCACGACTCGGGCATAGTCGAGATCGCGGAATGGAAGGACAGCTTCGGAATCGCCACGCAGCCGCACATAGAGCTCCGCAGCAGGCTGGAGGCGCCGGCGCCGATATTCGTCGAGTTCATGAAAGCCGCGAAAGAGTACCGCGACGTCCCGAGGAAGAGCGCTGGCGAGGAGATAGCGGATTGAGGGGCGGCCTTGGCAGAATAGACACAAAATAATACAATAAACCACATATTATAAACCCTTCCCGGCATATCACCCTCATGCGGATGCTAGCCGGCTCGAGCCATGTCTTCCCGAAAGGGGAAGCCGTCTCATTGACTTTCGTTAGGTCGCAGACCCGCCCGCGCCTCAGCGCAGAGGATCTGCTGCTCGCTGAGCGCGCGAGGGAAGGGCTTCTGGAGGAGCCGCTGGGCGATGGGATGAAGCTTTCGGTGATGGGCATCCATCAGGGCCTGCCTTCATCGGCTAGGATCGAGGTAGCGGAGATGCTTTTCAGCCAGCTCCACGGCGCCTTCGAGGCGGTATCAGGCCTCGGGTGCGCCAGCGCATCCGAAGCCCTCTCGTCAAAGGGCGTGAGGGTGCTGCTGACCAATAACATCTTGATAAGCAGCGATGAGAGGATAGTGATCTCCAGCAACGGCGCCGGGCCCCCGAATCCGTCGCTGAATGGCTTCGTGGATTCGGCCACTATGAAAGGCGTCGCCGACCCGGGACTCATTTCCAGGGCGGCGGCGAAAGAGCTGTACGAGGAGTACGGGATCAGCGAGTTCCCCGGCCTTGATATCCACTCCATACACGTCACATCCTCCCGGTCATTGCCGCTCGCCGTCAGGGTGTTCGGCTCGGTCCGGCTGCCGCTCACATTCGATGAGATAGAGAGGGCCAAGGAAGGGGCGGAGGACGCGTGGGAGAATCCGATTCTCATATCCGTCCGGAACACGAGGAAGGCGATAGAGGAGTTCGCCGCCAAGGCCCCGGGCCTCGGCGCCTTGCTTCTTACGTATGCGGAGAGGGCTCTGTGATGCCGGAAGGCTGAGGGGGCCTTATCCTTCGCGGAGGCAGGCCATGGCGGCATCCCTCGCAAGAGCGCAGGAGAGGAAATCGCTGATTGGTGCGGGATTGTTTCCAGCCGTTCACCGCGATGCAGCTGCATCGCGTGTGCATCATGGCCGGAGCGCCGGCCATGCACAAGGGTCGCGCAGTGAACGAAA
>JAWOLP010000045.1:0-48248 GCA_033853355.1 Candidatus Micrarchaeia archaeon
CAGAATGAGAGTAATAGCTGTGCATTGTTGACCGCCCCGTTTAAGGGGCCCTCGTTCCCTTTTGAGGAACGAAGTCCCGTCATCGCTCAATGGCTCAGGTGGCCATCCATGCACAGCGTCAGCATCAAGAGAACGCGGCCTTCTCTTCCATAAGGTCTACTACGACCGGGAATATCTTCATGATATCCCCCTCACTCAATATCCCTACGAGTTCGTTAGTGTCATTCACGACGGGGAGCCTCTTGACCTTGTTCTCCCTCATCGCTTTGGCTGCGTCCTCTATAGATGTCTCCGGCCTGACCACCCGCAGCGGCTTGGACATTATGTCCTCCGCGTTGCTCTGGTAGGGATCGCTACCTTTGGCGAGTATCTTGTACACTAAGTCGCGCTCGGTGATTATACCTTTGGCGTGCTTGCCCTCTTTGTCTTCGACGACGATGACTGATCCGATGGAGTTCTTCTTCATCAGTTTCGCCACTTCTAGGATGGTCTTGCCGAAGGGTACCGTTACGACCTTCTTGGTCATAATGTCCCCTACTCTCAACTCTGATCCCATGAATCCTTATCATGGTCGGAAAACTTTAAAAACACCGCCAGAGCCCGAAGCCCCGGCGATTATCCGACCTCGTAGATACAATGCCGCGAAGGGTTTATATACTCTCTCTTTTCACCATTTTCTAAAACAATACCGCGCTATTCAAGCATTTTCGTCGATTTTTAATAACATTTAAAACCTCTCCGCACCATCTATACGACCCATGAGGGAGTCATCGAAACCGCTGGGAGAGAGCGTCAGCCTCATACTCAATGCCAAATACCACCCTGAGGAGGCCTCGCGGGAGCTGGCCGGCAGGGAGGCCGTCGGCTTCTGCCTCAAGGCCGGCGACCACGTCTCGCTCGCGGTCATCTCGGCCGACGAAGGCATGCCGAAGCAGGTGCGGGAGGCCGCCCGGAAGGGCATCCTGCCTGCGGCCGAGACGCGCGCGAAGTCGCTTGGCAGCGACGACCCGTATTACGATATCATGGAGATGGAAGCCCTGGACGCCAAGACCAGGAAAGGCGCGGCCGTGATCCTTTTCTCGAAGCACCATGCGTCGGCCGACGAGCAGGGCCTCCTGCGGCTTTGCTGCTCCAAGGATTGCAACTACGAGGTGAGGATGGCATGCGGGGGCAAGCTCCAGCGCATAGCCGAGGAGGGGTGCCGCTTCTCGCTCTTCTTCGACCTCACCGCCAAGGCGGACGTGGTCTACGAGACGCGCAAGAGCGCGGGCCTGAGGCTCATCGAGCTGGCGGTGGAGCAGGGGAACTTCCCGATCCTCCTCCGGCTCGGGCAGATCGAGGGCCTGCCGACCGACGTGCGGATAGAGCTCGACGGCAAGGCGGACATCGCGGCCCAGAAAGCGGTCAACGATGCCGCCGCGCAGAAGGACACGTACCTCCTGCAATGCATAAAGGACAACGCCCAGCTCGGCCAGCCCGTCCGCTCCCGCGCCTCGGAGGAGCTCGAGAGGCGGTCCGTGCCGGAGCCGTCCCCGCTCAACGGACTCCCGAGCCCTGACCTGGCGAGGGAGCTGATGGTCAGGCTGGCCCGGCAGGGCAGCGTGGGGATGCAGAGCGAGCCGCCGCCTTCAATGCGCCCGGTCCCGAAAGACCTTAAAAAATCTTCCCAGTGAATACCCCTCGTATGGATTCTAATGCTATAGAGAAGAAATGGTCCAGGCGGTGGGCCGAGGCCCGCGCATTCGAGGCCGAGCCGGATCCGAAGAAGGAGAAGCGCTTCCTGACCGCCGCATTCCCTTATCCGAATTCGCCCCAGCACATAGGCCACGGGCGCACCTACACCACCGCGGACATCTACGCCCGCTACCTTCGGCTCAAGGGCTACAACGTCCTCTTCCCCATGGCCTTCCACGTGACCGGGACCCCGATACTGGCCATGGCGAAACGGATCGCGGCCAAGGACAAGGACGTCCTGGGGGTATTCGAGCGCATCTACGGCATCCCGCCGGCGAAGGCCGAATCGCTCAAGGAGCCGCGCGCGCTCGTCGCGTACTTCTCGGACGAGATAGAGAAGGGCATGAAGGAGATCGGCTACTCGGTGGACTGGCGCAGGAAGTTCTATTCTTACGACGAGAGGTTCAACAAGTTCATCCAGTGGCAGTTCCGGAAGCTCAAGTCCCTGGGCTACCTCGTCAAGGGGGAATACCCCATCGCCTGGTGCCCGTCCGACAACAACGCCGTCAGCGCGCACGACACGAAAGGCGACGTGGACCCCGAGCTCGAGGACGTGACTGTCATCAAGTTCCAGGTGGCCAGCGGGACGTACCTCGTCGTTACGACCTACCGGCCGGAGACCATCTACGGGGTCACGAACATCTGGGTGAACCCGCGGGTCGAGTACGTCAAGGCCGCCCACGGCAAGGATACCATCATCCTCTCGAAAGAGGCGGCGGACCTTCTCGACCTGCAGTGGAAGCTGGAGGTCAAGGGTCCGGTCAAGGTTTCGGAGCTCCTCGCGATGAAGGCGAGGAACCCTATCAGCGGCGAAACCGTCCCTGTCCTCGAGGCGAGCTTCGTGAAGGCGGACGTGGGCACCGGGGTCGTGATGAGCGTCCCGGCGCACGCGCCCAAGGACTACGCGGCCCTCCGCGACATTGGAAAGGGCGGCATCGGCATGCCACAGGTGATCTCGATCGGCGGGGCCAAGGGAAATCCGGCGCGGGAGATCGTCGAGAAGATGGGGGTGAAGAGCCAGGACGACCCCAAGATAGAGGAGGCGACCAAGGAGCTCTACCTCCGCGAGGCTCACAGCGGCGTCATGCTCATGGGCGAGAAGGAAGGATGGAAGGGAGCCGCGGTCACCAAGGCCCGCGAAGGGCTCATAAGCCAGCTCGGCGCCCGCGGGGACGCGAGCGTCGTGCGCATACTGGCCAACGGCCCTGTCTTCTGCCGCTGCGGCACGAAGGTGAAGGTCAACATCCTCAAGGACCAGTGGTTCATTGACTACGGGACGCCGGGCTGGAAGGAGAAGGCGAAGGAATGCCTGGAAGGCATGCGGACGATCCCCGACAAGACCCGGAGCGAGTATCTCTACACCATCGACTGGCTGCAGAAGCGGCCCTCCACGCGCTCCTCGGGCCTGGGCACCAGGTTCCCGTTCGACGAGACCAAGATGATCGAGGCGCTCTCCGACTCGACGATATACATGGCCTATTACACGATCGCCCACATGCTGTCCAAGGTGCCCCCCGAGCGCATGGACGAGGCGTTCTTCGACTACGTGCTCCTGGGCAAGGGGAAAGGGGATGCGGAGATGGAGGCCCTGCGGCAGAGCTTCCTCTACTGGTACCCGGTCGACTCGCGCCACAGCGCCGGAGACCTCATCAGGAACCACCTTACCCTTTACATATTCAACCATGTCGGCATCTTCGAGGACAAGCGGCTCTGGCCGCGCCAGATCGTCACGAACGGCTTCGTGCTGATGGACGGGAGCAAGATGAGCAAAAGCATGGGCAACATACTCCCGCTCCGCAAGGCGATAGCCGAATACGGCGCCGACGTCATCCGCTTCTCGGTCGTCTGCGGCGCCGACCTCTCGAGCGACACCGATTTCAACAGCAGCGTGGCCGACGGTGTCCGCTCAAGGATTGCGCTCCTCTCCCGGCTCGTGTCGGAATCGAAGGAAAAGGCCGGCAAGCCTCACGGGAGGATCGAGCGCTGGCTCCACTCGAGGCTCAACCGCAAGATCGAGCGGGCAGGGAAGCTCTATGACGAGCTGGCCATAAGGGACCTGGCGCTCGAGATCTTCTACGACGTCGTGAGCGACCTGCAGTGGTACGTGAAGCGCGCCGACGAGCCCAACCTCTCCTGGTTCTTCAGGGAATGGGTGAGGCTGATCGCGCCTTTCATGCCGCACTACGCGGAGGAGTACTGGGAGGAGCTCGGCGGCAAGGGCTTCATAACATCCGCAGGCTTCCCGGAGCCGGACCGGTCGAAGGTCGACGACACGGTCGAGGCAGGGGAGGAGCTCGTGCGCAAGGTGCACGCGGACATAGAGAAGATCTCCGGACTCATCGGCAAGAAGCCGCAGAAGGTGACCATCTACGTCGCGAGCAGCTGGAAGCGGAGGCTCTATTCGCTCGCGAAGGCCAACCCGTCTTTCGAGGCGCTCATGAAGTCCGCCGCGGCCGAGAAGATGGACATGAAGGCGGTCCAGTCGGTGGCCAAGCAGGTCATGAAGAACGTGCATTCGCTCCAGGAGCCGGTCCCGGAGGACGAGGAGCTCGAGGCCCTGCGCGACGCGCAGGCTTTCCTCGCCAGGGAGTATTCCTGCGAGGTCGTCGTCCTGCCTGAGGCGGAATCACGCCACGAGAAATCGCGTTCGGCCCTTCCCGGCAAGCCTGCGATCGTGATCGAGTGATTGAAACTTTCCTTATCCTTAGCTTAGGATAACGTATCATCAAACTTCCTGAGGAATGTCTTATGCTTTTCCTGAAGGTCCCCAAGAAAGAAGGGGAGAGGGTGCGGAGGGAGCTGCTCGCCGCGGGCGTCCTCGACACGTCCTATGACATAATCCACTCCGGCGACTCCCTCCTCTTCCCGGTCTCGCGGCGATGGGGCGGCTTCGGCACGGTCGAGCTTGCGGCCGCGAAGCGCCCTTCCCGCTCCGCCAGCCTCGAGGGGGCGCTGTCGAGGTTCCTCACCCCGAAAGAGCTGGAAGAGGTCGTCACGTCGTTCGACCTCGTGGGGGACATAGCGATAGTCGAGATCCCCCCGGCTTTGGAGCCCAAGGAGGGGATGATCGGCCTGGCCTTGCTCTCTGTCCATAAGAACCTGCGGACGGTCCTCAAGAAGCTCGGGCCGATGGAGGGGGAATACCGCGTCCGGCGGGTCAAGTGCATCGCCGGGGAGGACCGCACCGAGGCGTTCTACAAGGAGAGCGGCGTGGGGATGAGGCTGGACGTCTCGAAAGTGTACTTCTCTGTGAGGCTGGCTTCAGAGCGGACGCGGATAGCATCGCTGGTGCGGAAGGGCGAGCGTGTCCTCGTGCTTTTCGCAGGCGTGGGCCCTTTCGCCCTCGTGATAGCCAAGCAGAGGCCGGACGCACAGGTGGTCGCTGTCGAGCTCAATCCCGACGCGGTCCGCTACATGCAGGAGAACATCGCGATGAACAAGGCCAAAAACGTGGAAGCGGTCGAGGCCGATGCCAGGTCCCTCGACCTGGGCCGCCTCGGCGGGGAGGGGTCGTTCGACCGCGTCGTGATGCCTCTCCCGAAAAGCGCCCATGAATTCCTGGACGTCGCTTTCAGGGCCGTGAAAGACGGCGGGTTCGTCCACTTCTACACGCTCGCCGGCTCCGGGAAGCCCTTCGAGGATGCGTTCGCGAAAGCCCGGGCTGAGGCGGACAAGGCCGGGGTGAAGGCCGAAGCCCTCTCCCAGAGGATAGTCAGGCCCTATTCACCCTCGCAGGTCCAGGTCGTGCTGGACCTCCAGGTGAGGCGAGTCACTTCTTCTTGAACGACAAGTACTTCTTCAAGGCCCTCGGATCGAGCTTACGAAGCACGCCCGAGACGATCTTCCTTATCTCTGCCGTGGTCAGGCTCTCGACAGTCCCCACTCTCTTCTTGACCGCCTCGACGGCGGCCTTCGTCGCCTTCGGCACCGCCTTGACCCTCTTGAGGGAACCGCGGAGCTTCTTCTCGCTGAACTTCTCGGCCTTCTTCAATATCTTCGCAGGCAATAGATCACCGCTTAACGCTCTCCTATGACATTTTAATCATTATCTGTCCAGCCCCTCGCTGGAGCCGCGAGGCGCATCAATAGAAATGCAGCAGGAATCCGATGAGGAGCGCCGTTATCATCCCCAGGACGATCGGCGGGAGCGCGGGAAGGACCATCTTCTTGCGCCAGACAAGCTGCATGAAGATACCCAGGGCCACGACTGCGCCTACGAAAACGAACACGGTCGCGACCGGGCTGTACGTGAGGGCGGAAACCTCCATCATCACAGGCGCTATCATGTCGCCGGTGCCGAGGTCCACCCTCTGCTCCTTGCCTCCCGGAGCCGGCGGAGGGGCCCTGGCGGTGACCGTGAAGGCGATGTCCTTCTTTATCACGAAATCCGCCATCTCGACCATGTGCCGGGTCATGAAGACTGAAAGGAAGTCATAGACCGAAAGCAGGATGAGGAACAATATAAGCGGGAAAAGCCCCAGCGAGATGCCGAATATCACCCCGACACCGGACACGGCGAGTATCGCGGCCGCGTTCTTCAGGGCAGGGCGCACCTGCTTGGCGAGCGAGAAGGACAGCCCAAGGATTATGGCGGCCAGCGTGCTCGCGTCATATCCGGCCACCAGCCTCAGGAAAGCGTAGAACACGATGGAGCTGGAGGTCGCTATCAGCCAGAACTCCATTATCCTGAATATCCAGGGGATGACGCCGAACCTCCTTATGAGGAGTATCATCACTGCTGCGCCGACGAGGACATAGACGAGGAAATAAAGGGAGTTGAGCGGGTCCTGGGCGTTGGTCGTGACGACCATGCTCGTCACGAACGGGTTGCTCGACACGTCCCTGAGTATGACCGTGCCGGTGTAGATGCCGATCAGCTGGGCGAGTATGAAGAGCGACAGCAGGACGAAGATCAGGCGCATGGGCGGTTATGGCGGCCCTTTGTTTTTAACTCCTCTCCCGCCCATACCCTCCGGACGGCATGGGCCTGCTCCCCGGCCGCCGCTCACTCGCCGACTATCTTTATCTGCCCGTAGGACTTCTCGTAAACCTTGCCGCTGCGGAGGAACTCGTTGAGTATCTTCCTCGCCTCGTTCTCCTCGATGCCGAACGACTTGGCGTCGGCTATGACCTGCTCGACGTCGGCGGTGTCGCTCTTCCGCAGGTGCTCGCGGATTATGTCGAGCACCGTGTCGGACTTCTGCAGCTTCTCCCTCTCGGACTTGGGCTTGCCGATGACCACGTCGACATCCAGCTTCCCCGTCACCTTGTCGGTCATTATCGACTGCATGACGTAGTTGAAGAGGGCTATGGCCACTTCCGCGTCCTCCTCCTCGACCTCCTCGCGGAGCGACATCTTCGCGTTGGCCTCGGCCAGCCTCACGAGACCCTCCAGGTACCTCGGGGTGATGGCCACGGAGCCTGCGTCCTTGCTCTTCCTCCTAAGCTCGACGTAGAATTCCTTTATCTTCTGGGAGGCCGCCGGCGTAAGCTTCGGCGAGACCTTCCTGCGCGCGTAAGCGATGTACTTGCGGAGCAGCTCCTTGTCGAAGATGTTCTCGTCCTGCTCGCCGGCGTTGCCCCTGCCCATGTGCGTGGAAAGGATGTACTCGGCCAGCTTGGAGTCCTTCTCTTCGTCGAGGATGTCCACTATCGGGAATATCAGGTCGAACCTCGACAGCAGCGTGGGCGGCACGTCGAACTGGTCGGCGAGGTTCTTGGTCTGGTCGAAGCGGCCGTACTTCGGGTTGGCCGCGGCGAGGATGGCGGTCTTGGTCCTGAACTTGGCCACGATGCCGGCCTTGGCCACGCTTATCGTCTGCGTCTCCATCGCCTCGTGCAGGGCCGCCCGGTCCTCCTCCTCGATCTTGTCGAACTCGTCGACCTGGGCCGTGCCGCCGCTCGCCAGCACGAGGGCGCCGGCCTTGAGGGTCCACCCCCCCTCGCCCAGCTCGTCCTTCTCCGCCGCCACTGTGAGGCCCGCCCCGGAAACGCTCTTGCCGCTGACGTAGATGCTCTTCGGGGCGATCTCTGACACGCTCTGGAGGAACCGGCTCTTGGCTATGCCGGGGTCTCCGATGAGCAGAATGTGGATGTCGTCGCGGATGGGGGCGCCCCCCTTCATGGTCTTGCCGCGCGTGCCGCCGAACAGCTGGAGCGCCAGCGCCTTCTTCACCTCGTTGTGGCCGTAGATCGAGGGGGCGATCGATTTCACGATGATGTCGCTGATCTGGGGATTCCTCGCGAGGTCCTTCAGGCGCCGCTCGTCCTCCTTGCTGATCTCTATCTCCTCGAAATCCCTCTTGAGGCTCTTGGCGCAGTTGACCTCGATGTACCTCCCGTAGACCATGTCCTGCTTCTGCCTGGTCTTCATCGGAGGCTTGAGCCTGAACATGCCGGAGATCTCTATGTTATCCCCAGGGGCGACCCTGTTCACAAGGTCGTCCTCGAGGAGGAGCTCGATGTGCGCCGCCGGCGCGCCTCCGCGCACCCGCTCCAGGAGCTCCTGGACCTCGGCCCGCTGGATGTCGATGTAGCTGCTGTCCTCTTCGTTCAAGACGAGGGCGAATTTCTTGCAGCTTTCGCATTTTTTCGGCGGCTGGAAATTCTTTCCGACGTAATACGTGCTCTTCTCGTTGCAGATCTGGCATTGGTAGGCGGCTTTCTTTATCCTGTGCATGACCTCCGCCCTCTTGGTCACGACGCACTTGAACGCGACCAGCTCGTTGATGTTCTTGGAGGTTATCTGCTCGATGTAGTTCTCGGACGGCAGGTCGGCGAACCGGACGTGAGGCGCGAACGTCTTGCCTGCCGAGACGGTCAGGTTGAGCCCCTTTATGGCCTCCTCGGCCGCCTCGAGGATGAGGTCGGGGGAGCTTATCAGGGCATCCGCCATGTCTGGATCGAACTTCTCGAGGTCCGGATAGCTGACGTAAAGGCTTTTCTGGCTCGGATAGACGGAACGGAGGTCGTCTATCTTCTGCTTGTAGACGGTCGTGAAGAATTCGCTGAAGACCGCGCTCTGCGTGGTTATGTCGACCTGCATGCAATCCCGCCCAAAAATAGTGGAAGTCCATCTATGCCCGCAGAACTTAATAAACCTGAGCATGGCGCGTTTCCGCAGGGAAGCTGATTGTGTGTCAGACATATGTATAAAAGGGTTGTCGGGGATATCCATGCGATCCTTATGGACCAGCTCATAATCCGCAAGGTCAGGGAACAGAAGGGCGGGCTCACTTTCGCCGACGCCAAGGCGCTGGCGGAGGCCTCCGGGGGAAGGCTGCCCCGGAATGCCGAGTTCGACAGGTTCTTCGAGGCGACCCCGTCCGGCGCGCCGCTCACCCTTTCCAACAACGCCTGGACCGGGACGATCGTCGCCTACCCGAAGCCGAAGAAGCCTTTCGGCGACGGGGTGGACTGGAGCGATTACCGGAGCAAGGCCCGCTACCACATGGACACGAAGGAGTTCCGGGGGCAGAAGCTGGCCGCGCTCGTGTTCGAGGGCTGCGAGCTCGTCCCCGACAACGGCAGGATCGTCTTCGTCCCCACCTCGGAAATCCGCCTCGTCGAGAATTTCCCGCAGGAATGCGGCTTCTACGCCTTCCTCCCGGATTGCGGGATCCCTTATAATGATGGAGGGGACAAGAGGCCCGGCTTCCCCGGGACCCGCCACCTGACGAGGGACAACAACGCCGAATGGGTCGGGCCGCTCGTGCGCCCGTATTCGCGCATACAGACGCCGGACAACCTGGACCAGGAGATATATGCCTGCTTCAGCCCCGGGCTGAACCTGGGCGTCTTCATCGCCGACAAAAGCTAAGAGATTTTAATCCTGCCGCCCTAGGCTTGGCATGAATAAAGCGATACTCCTAATCATAGACGGCCTAGGCGACCTTCCGACGCCGAAATCCCCGCTCCAGGCGGCGAAGAAGCCCAATTTCGACAGGCTCGCCAAAGGAGGCATCAGCGGCATGATGAGCCCGGTCGCCAAATACGTGGTGCCGGGCAGCGACGTGGCCCACCTCAACATACTCGGGTACGACCCGGCCATATTCTACCATGGCCGGGGGCCGCTCGAGGCGCTCGGCCTCGGCATGACGCTCCAGAACGGCGACGTCGCGTTCCGGGCGAATTTCGCCACCGAGCAGGGCGGCAAGGTGGTCGATCGCAGGGCGGGGCGCATCGACACGGCCACGGCGGCAGCCCTGTCGAAAGGCCTCTCGATGAGGATCGACGATGTGGACATCGCATTCAAGAACTCCGCCGAGCACCGCGGAGCGCTGGTCATGCGCGGCAAGGGCCTCAGCAGCAATGTCAGCCCTACGGACCCCCACGAATCGGGGGAGCTCCACGAGTGCCATCCCCTGGACCCCGGGCCGGAAGCGAGGAAGACGGCGGATATCGTCAACCGCTTCACCCAGGCGGCAAGGGGGATCCTCTCCAAGGCCCCGGAGAACCGCGGCAGGAAGCTGCCAGCCAACATCGTGCTCCTGCGGGGGGCGGGGAACTTCGTCTCGGCGCCGTCGTTCTACGAGCGGTTCGGCATGAGGGGGGCGTGCGTAGCCGGCGGCGCCTTATACAAGGGGGTCGCGCGGTATGTCGGCATGGACGTCCTGATGGTCCCGGGCGCAACGGGCGACCGCAACACCGATCTCGGATCCAAGGCGCGGGCCGCGGTGAAAGCCCTGGAGAGCTACGACCTAGTCTTCATGCATGTCAAGATGTGCGACAGCGCGGGCCATGACGGCGATTTCGCCCTGAAGAAGGAGGGCATCGAGCGCATAGACGCGATCCTGCCGGTCCTCGAGGCGACCGGAGCATGCCTCGTCATAAGCGGGGACCACTCGACCCCGTTCTCGCTCAAGGCCCACTCCGGGCACGAAGTCCCCATCCTCGTCCATGGGGGCGAGAGGACGGACGGCATCAAGAGATTCGACGAGATAAGCTGCGCCCAGGGCGGCCTCGGGCACATCCGCGGCAAGGACATCGTGCCCCTCATCCTCAACATAACCGGGCGGGCCCAGAAATACGGCTCTTGAGCAAGGCTGATAATCATTTTTAAACACTTTGTCCCAATAGCTTGGCATGGGAGGGGCGGCACGGCGGTTCATATGCTGGGACATGGACGAGACGCTGGGGAACTTCAGGCCTCCCGACGATAAGCTGGCGTCGGGCAGGCGGGGGGCGGTCCGCGGGATAAGCACGCTCCTCGAAGCTCACAGGAAAACGGGCTCCTCGCATGTCCTCACGACGGCCGCCGAAGCGTCATACGCAGAGCAGTCGTTGTCAGAATTCGGCCTCCGCGGGTATTTCGACGCGGTTTTCGACCGCTCGGTCATATGCGACCCGCATTTCAACAAGAACTACTCGGCGGTTGTCAGCCGGCTGGGCGTGGATCCATCCGAGGCCGCGGAGCGGGTGCTGGTCGTCGGCAACCTGGGGAAGGACGCCCCGTCCGACACTGACCTGGTCTTCCTCTACCATCCGAGCGCCGTCCTGTACGGGGCGGAGGCGGTCGGGGATATCCTGGCCGGCATGATGGAGTTCGGCTCATGGAAATCAGCATACGACTTCCTCTCCCGCGGTGAGGAGGGACGGATCTCGATGACGACCGTCGAGAACTACGAGAACGAGCGCCTCCTCCTGCACATCGAAGGGAAGCTGGCCGGGCTGGAGAGCGGGACGATCCTCGTCTGCGGCAGCTGCTCGATGTCCTCGATCGGTCCCGACAGCATCGTGCTCTTCAGCCGCTCCGTCCGGAGGCTCATATACGTCCTTTCGGTCCCCGACCGTTTCCTGGCCGAGCCGGAGCCCGTATCGGGAGTGGTCGGCCTGCTCCCAGCTGTCAACCAGTGAGTTTCAAAAAGAGAAAACAGGAAAAGGAAAAAATGGAAAAGGTCAGCTCGCCGACTGGACCTTGCCCGTCACGGTCGCGGACGCCACGCGGGGCGGGGCGCCGGGGACGTCGTCAGCGTAGTTGTAGACTATCGAGAGGCTGCCCTTGAAGTTGGAGCCCGGCGATAGCTTCATGGACGTGCCATCCTCGTTCTTGCAGTCCACCTGGACCTTTATGTCAGACTTCACGGTGTCGCCGATCGTCTTGCTCTCGCCGGATGCCATCGGCACCGCCGTGGAGAGGGTCACGCCGTTGGCGTCCACATCGCTCTTCCTTATGTTGCTCGGCGGGGACGCGCTGCAGAGTATCTCGGACAGCACTATGGACTTCCCGCCCGTGTTATCGAGCTGGAACAGTATGTGCACGTTGTTCCCGGTGTCAGCCACCAGCGCCGCGGGCTTCTGGTTGCACGAGAAGCCCGGTTGGGTGAACTGGCACGTCTCCGGCGCCTGCAGCGAAGGCAGGACGACCGCCACGAGTATGGCCAGCACGATGAGTATCACGAACAGCGCGAGGCCGTATGTGATCAGGTACTCCATTATCGCCTGCCCCTTGAGCGTCTTGCCGAACAAGGGGGGCTTCCCTTCCCGAACCCGGTTGTTTTCCATCCAATCAAACCTCATGCGATCGAAGCGAATATCGACTCGACGGCGTTTATCACTATCCAGTAGACCAGATACGAGGCGATGAGGACCAGCGGGAAGTACTTCATCCCCTGGCTCCTCGTCCCCGTCCGTATCACGCTGACTATGAACGACGAGATGAGCGCAGTCACGAAGATCGTCGGTATGCTGAACCAGAAGAAATCCGACGAGCTGATGACCGCGCCGGCGATCTTGATGCTCGAGACCGTGGTGAAAAGGCCTCCCGCGCCGGCGGAGATGGCCGAGCCCGAGCCGACCTGGGGCCCTAGCTTCTCGAACACCTCTATGAGCTTGGACGCCACGGCGAAGAGGAACGGCGTCCCGATTACGGAGGCGAAAAGGACGAAGATCTCGTACAGCACAAGCGAGGCGGCGATCTCCTTCTTCATGATTATCGTGTTGCGGACGTCGTCGGCGGTGCGCTCCAGGACGTTCGTGAGCTCGCCGCCGGTGGCCGTCGCCTGCTTGAGGAGCAGGATCGTCCTCTTGAAGACCTTGGAATCGAACCTCGCCGCGAGCCGGTCGAGGGTGTCCTCCAGGCTCTCCCCGCTGAACGAGCTCTTTATTAGGGCCTTGACCTCCACCGAAAGAAGGCCGAACTCGGGCTTGGCTGAATACCACATCGCCTGGTCCAGCGTCATGCCGGCCTTTATGTTCGAGGCCACGAGGGTGAGGAAATCCGGCAGGCTGCTTTCGAGCTTGTTGCGCCTCTCATCGGCCCTCATCAGCAGGAAGCTGGAAAGTATGGTTATGGCCGAGAGGTACACGACGAGAAGGACGATTATGAGGACCAGCAGGGCGATCAGCGGGAAGGGGACCTGCGCGAACTGCCCCACGAGCGAGCTGATGGCGTCGGTCGCGGGCGGATAGACCAGGATGGCCGCCGTCCCGAACACGGTCACAACGATGACTATGAGGCTGACGAAGCCGGCGAAAGAGTCGGCCGGTATGTTCACGCCTGCGGTGTTGAGGTCCTTCTCGAGGTCCTTGACGCGTTCCCTGCTGAAGAACAGCCGCCCGACGTTCTCGAATATCGATTCATTGCTCATTTTGGCACCTATATGAGGTATTTCGGCCTGGAGCTCTCTATGAACCCCAGGAACAGGAACTGTATTATCGCTATCAGGAAGAACACTATCACGAGGACGCTGGAGGAGAACCCGAATTTCCCGCCGCTTATGGCCGAGAATATGACGGTCGCCAGCACCACCCCCAGCGAGGGGACGATTATGCCGAAGACCATGTAGAACATGACCAGCGGCGTGAGCTTCTGGCTGTACTCCTTCAGGGAGATCATCTGCTCCTTGGATATCTGGTCGAGGACGCTCTCCAGGGAGCTCCCCACGTCGGCGCCGCTCGAGACCGCGTTCGCTATCTGCATGAGCATCCTGGTGAAGTATTTCGACGGGTTGTACTGGACCACTTCCCTGATGGCCTGCGTGAGCGGCACGCCCAGGACGACCTGGTCGACTATCTTGGTGAACTCCTTGCTCACTGCGCCGTAGCCGTTCGAGGCTCCGACGAAGGTGTCGAAGAGGGGCATGCCGGATTGGAGTGCTATCACTATGTGCCTGCCGGCGAAGACGATCTCGTAGTCCATCTCCCTCTGCCTGCGGAGTATCGCGGCCTCGGGGTAGAGCATGAGATAGCCGAAGATGACGAGCGGGATGACCACGATGGGCCCGATGAGCTCTATGAGGAACATCCCCAAGTTCAGCTTGAGGTTCAGGGCCATGCTGTCATAGAGGAATATGTAGGTGACGACCAGGAGGCCGACCGTGATGAGTATGGTCGAGTAGACCACCTTCTCCAGGAAATCGACGGGGTTGTCCTCGAGGTCCGCTATCCGCAGCTTCTTCCTGATGTCCGGAAACCTGGCCGCAAGGAGCTCGGCGACCGGGGTGAGAGGGCCCCTTTTCTTCTGCTGCGCCTTCGCTTCCAACCGCTCTTTGACGACCATGCTAGCCCTCCATCTGGGTGAAGTACCTCTTCACCATCGCATCACTTAACCCTTTGTCCTTGGCCATGAGCTCCTTGGCCTTGAATATGGCCTCGGCCTTGGAGAGCTGCTTCCTCTCATACCTCTTGTAATACTCAGGATCCTTCGAGTGCAGGAAATAGAGGAGCGTGCCCTCGTCGGTCTCGTTGATCTCCCGGACGACCTCGTAGGCCCTCGCCTCGGTCTCCTTCGGCTTGCCGCCCTCCTCGGGCGCCCCGGCCTCGGCCGCTTCCGGCTTCTTGAAGATGTCCGAGCCGGCCACCTCTATCAGGTTGTCCATCTCCCGGCCGATTATCCCCTTCACCGACGCGAACTCCTGGTCGTACTTGCCGTTTATGTACTCCAGCCTGCCCTCGACAGTCCCGCGGAGGTCCTTCTCGTCGGACGACAGCGAGTCGCGCAGCTTCTCCATCTCGGCCGCGTGCTTCTTGGCCGTGAACTCCCTGTACTTGCCGATGACCTCGGGAAGCTGGTGGACCAGGGATTCTATCGAGAAGACGAAACCCTCGAATATGTCCTTCCTCTTCGCCGGGTCGTCGGTGGAGCCGATGTCCTCGTAGAACTTCTTCTTGACCTGGGCTATCTGCTTGTTGTAGGAATCTATGATGCTGTCCTTCGTCTGGGAGAGCTCGGTCTGGTGTGTGCTGAGCATGGCGTCGTACATCTTCTGGTGGGTCTCGTCCTTCCTCTTCGCGCCTTTCGCCGCGGCCGCGCCGGCCGCCCTCGCCCCGCCCGGCTCTGCGGCGCTGAGCATGTTCTTGAGGGTGGCTATCTGGAGCTTTATCTCCTCCCTCTTGCTCGTGGTCTTCTCCTTGAACAGCTGTTTCGTGAGCTCGAGCATCTTCTTCTTTATCGTGGCCTCGTCGGCCTTCTCGCCCAGGGTGGAGCGGACCTGCTCCTCCATCCTTTCGTATCTCTGCGTCGCCGCCTGGTCCGGGCTCTCGCGCAGGGCCGGCGGCACCACAGCCGCGACGATGACCGTCTTCTCGGCCGCCGGCGGGGCTTCGACCCTTGGCTCGGCAGGCGCTTCCGCCGGCTTGATCTCCAGCTCGGCCTCCGGGGGCTTCGGCCCCTCGGCCTCTTTCGGCGCAGGCTTCTCCATCTCGATCTTGGGGGCCTCGGCCGCAGGCCTGGTCTCGAATTCGATGGCAGGTGCCTTCGGCGCCTCAGCCTCCTGCTCGAGCTTGATCCCCCCCTCCTCGGCCGCCTGAGCCGGGATCTCCTTCTCCATGACTATCGGCTCCTTCCCGACCTGCTCCGCCTCCTTCAGCGTCTCGGATGTCATCTGCCGCAGCTTGCTCTCTATCTCGCCGCTCGCTTCGGCGGATGGCGCCTCTGGGGCCTCCTCCGCTTTCGTGGCCAGCAGGCCCATGGAGACCGTGCTGATTATCTTCTCGTTCCTCTCGTAGAGGTTGATCATGTCGTGGTAGGTGAGGTCCACATACTCCTTGGGCTCGAAATCTATCGACTTCTCCACCCTGATGTCGCCCTCGTACGGAGCGTACTCGACGAGTTTCCTCTCGAGCCTTTTCGCCTCCTCTATCGCGCCTTCGAATTCATCCGCCACAAACTTTCCTCCGTACAGACACCGGTTAAAGTTTGATCAAACTTCATCCGTATATACTCCGTATAGACGATTTCACCCTTCTCCGGTCCATCACTCGTGAATCATGACTTCCTGTAGTTGAAATCCCATTGCCGGTTCTTCCGCACCGCGTCCATGACCTCCTCTGGGTTCATGTAGTAGTTAGAGACGATCTGGCCGACCTGGTCGACGTCGTCGTATCCCCTCTTCACCATCCAGTCGAGGACCTCCGTCTTCTCGTTGACGTCATCCTCTATCTCCTTGTCTCCCATACCGGCATAGAGGGACAGGGTGTCCACGAGGCTAGTCATCCTCTGGACCCCGCGCATCTTGTCGCTCTTGAGGTCCCAGCGGTATATGACGTTCGGGTCGCCCTTCTTGTCGATCTCGGCGAACTCCAGGACCCTCCTTATGTTGAAGCGCCTGTGCCTGAAGGTGACGACGATGCCGCCGAGCGCGTCGAGCATCTCGTGCGGGATGTTGATCGGCGGGTTGGTCAGCCTGGAGATGGTCTGGTCGGCGTTGTCCGCATGCAGGGTCGCGTACACCGAGTGGCCGGTGTGCATTGCCTCGAACATGGTCTCGGCCTCCCTCTGCCTCCTGATCTCGCCGACGAGTATGCGGTCCGGCCTCTGGCGCAGGGCGTTGACCATAAGGTCGAGCATGGTCACCTCTCCCTTGCCCTCGGGGTTCGGCTCGCGCACGGTCATCGGGACCCAGTGCAGGAACGACGGGAGCGTGAGCTCGCGTGTGTCCTCTATCGTTATTATGCGCTGGTTCGCCGGTATGAGGCCGGCCATGGCGTTGAGGAACGATGTCTTGCCGCTTCCGGTGCCGCCGGTCACGAGCAGGGAGAGCTCGTTCTGCATGCAGAGCCAGATGAGGGCGGCCACGTCGCTCGAGACCGTCTTCGACTTGATGAAGCTCGTGATTGTCCATGGGTTCCTTGAGAACTTCCTGATCGTGATGGTGTTGCCGAAAGACGATATCGGGAACAGGGTCGCGTTCACGCGGTCGCCTGTCGGCAGGTGCGCGTCGAGTGTGGGGTTGAGTATGTTGATCTGCCTGCCCACCTTGCGCGCTATCATCGAGGCGTAATCATACACCAGCTCCTCGTTCTTGAGGCGCAGGTTCGTCTTGCACCATCCGAATTTCTTGTGGTAGACCCACACCGGCTCGCGCGAGTTGTTCACGACTACCTCTTCCAGCTGCTCGTCCGCGAGCAGGGCCTCCATCTCGCCCAGGCCAAGCGTCTTCTGGAGCAGGAATACGGCCAGGATGCCTTTCTTGTCCTCCGGCAGGGACGGGAAGTTGCGGTCGAGTATCCTCTTCGCGGCCTCCAGGAACTTCGCCTTCACCTCGTCGAACTTCTTGGGGTCGAGGATGTCGCTGATGTCGAGCTTGACCTCCGTGACGAGCTCACCCTTCAGCTTCGTCTCGAGCAGGAGCTTGGTGCCTTCGGCTATTCCCGGTATGGTGACCTCGTAGCGCGGGACGAAATCGAGCCTGCGGAAGATCTTGACCTCGACAGGCAGGCCCTCGGAGCTGAACGCATAAGCCGAGAGGAGCGCGACTTTCGGGCGCGGCGCCGGAGCGGGCTCTGGCGCCTCCTCCGGCTCCCTCTCCGCCGGCGCGGCCTCCTCGGAGCTCATCTTCCTGGCGATCGTTTCCTTTATGTTTTCCTTGGCCATGTAACCACCAACACCGATGAGGTTTTTAAACCGGTCATTCCTCCCAGAGCTTCTGGATGAGCTTCTTCAGCTCCTCCCTCTTCCTGCGGAACTCCAGCTCCTCCTCGCGGCTCAGCTCGAGCTGGTTGCGGACTCCGGCAGCGGTGATGCCTCCGCCGCCTCCCTCTCCCGCACCGCCTTCGGAAGGCGCAGGCCCTCCGCCTGCCGCCGGCGCAGCCGGGCCTGCAGCCCCTCCCGCTCCGCCGCCGGTGCGGATCTCTAGGAGCTTGGCCTGCCTGGAGAGGAGGTTTATCCTCTTGCCCAGGTTGTCGGACATGGACGAGAGCTCGTCCAGCGACGACCGTATCTCCTCGAGCGTCTTCTTCTTGTCGCGGATCTCCTCGGCGACCTTGACTATCCCCTGCATGGAGCCGCCCTTCATCGACTCCTGCAGCTTGAGCGAATCGGACTTTATGCTCTCGATCTGGGAGCGGGACTCGCTCCTTATGCTCTCTATCCTCTTCTCCATGGCGTCGAGCGAGCCCTGGTACGCCTCTATCGAAGGGACTATCCTCTCCTTGATCTTCTGGAACGTGAGATAAGTGCTCTTCTCGTCCTGTAGTGCGGTCTCGAGGGCGTCGAGCTCCCTGCGGATCTGGCCTGAGCGCTCGTCGAAATTCTGCAGGAGGTCGGTGAACTGCTTGGCCGTCATCTGCCTGCCGCCGGCCGCCTCGATCAGCTTCTCGAGCGCGTCGTTCTTCTCCGCCAGCGAGTCCTCGTCTGCCTTGATGCGGTCCAGCTCCTCCATGATCTTCTCCTGGCTCGGGAACTTTTTCAGGACGCCCTTGGCGACGTCCACGGAGTCGCCGAGCCTCTCCACGAGCTCGACGTCCTGCCTCACCCTGGCGGTTATCTCGTTCGTCCGCTGGAGCAGCTTCTCGGCCTCGGCCGAAAGGGCGGACACGTCGTTCCTCAGGGCCGATATCTTGTCCTCCTGCCCCATGATGGATTCAGCGACGCTCTTGAGGATCTCCGAGCTCTCGTGCAGGGCGATCATGTCCTGCCTCATCTGGGCGTTCTTGGAGCGCAGCGAGACGAAATCCTTCTGGACGGTCTCGAACTTCTTCTTTATGTCCTTGACCGCGGGGAGGGATATCTCCGAGGCCGCCTCCTGCTGGCCCTTCTTCCGCAGCGTCTCCATCTCCTGCTGCATGGCGATCAGGTCGCCGCTCATCTTCTCTATCCGCTCGATGATCTCCTCGCTCGGGCTCTTCTGCCCTATCCCGAGGTCGGCGATCTCCTTGCGTATCCCGTCCATGCCGCTCCGCGCTTCCTGGAGCTGGGCCTCCATGCCGCGGAGCTCGCTCTCGAACTTCGAGAAAGTGTCCTCGGAGAGCGTCTTCGCCGCGGGCACCGGCGCCACTGTCTTCTCGAGGGCGTCTATCCTCGCGTAGGCCTTTGCGTAGAAATCCGTGAACGATCCGCGCAGGTCCTCGAGCTCCCTGCTGTCCGAGGCGGCCTTCTGCCTGAACTGCTCCACCTCCGCCTCGAGGCTGCTCTTCTCCTCGGCGAACGACTGCTTCTCCTCCGCGATCTCCTCCTCGCTGGGCTTCACCCAGACGAGGTATATCCTCGTGAGCCGATACTCGATCTTTATTATCCCCTCTTCCTCCAGCACCCTGGACCAGTCCTCGATCGTCTCCTGGGGGATGTTGAGGACGGAAGAAGCGTCTTCAAGTTCGATCCTCTGTCTTTCTTTGACTAGACGCACGAGAGCGTCGACTCCCGTGGTGATGAGCAGCTCGTCGAACTCCATGCGCTAATATAAATTAAGTATGTTAATAAACATTCTCATAATTATCTACTTGTTTACGAATGAGATGCGTGGTACGGATGGCCAAAGGTTCAGATTATAGAATAAAAAAGATAGAGAAGGGCCCGCTCCAGCGCTTCAAGAACCAGAATCTGCTCATCAAGAAATTCGGAGAGATCGGCCTCCAGGTGTACAAGGCAATCACCGGCAAGAGGACCACACAGGAGCTCAGGAAGGACCTGGGAGTGGAGCAGGCGCTTTTCGACCAGATACTTACATACATGCAGGAAAGCGGCATGGTGGAGCTCGAGCCCACGACCACGCCCGAAGGGGCGCCTCAGCCCGAGGCCCCGGCCATGCCTCCTGCGGAGAAGGAAGAAAAAGAGGAGAAGCCGCCCAGGAGCCTCGAGGAGATCCCCCCCGAAGAGGAGCTAGGCCCCTCGACCGAGCCCCCGCCACTCGAGGAGGAGCCCACGGAGAAGCCCAGGGGCAAGGCGAAGAAGCCTGAGGCGGAGCTGCCGGAAGCGCCTGAGGAGCAGCCCCCGAAAGAGGAGGAGTTCTCCTTCGAGCAGCCCGAACCGGAGAAGCCGGCCCCGAAGCCCAAGGCGAAGAAGGAAGAGGAGATCACGTTCGAGGAGATAAAGCCGATCGAGTTCGGCGAGGAAGTGGAGGAGAAGCCCGCTCCGCCGCCGAAGAAGAAGAAAGCCGAGGAGGAAGAGGAGCTCGGCATAGGCGAGGAGATCACCCCCGTCGGGGAAGAGGTCCCCCCGCCGCCAGAGGCTCCCCCGGAGGAGGCCGAGCAGCCCCCGCCCGAAGAGGCCGAGGCCGGGATAGCGCCGGTGGAAGAGGAGGAGAAGCCGTCCGAGGAGAGCGAGCTCAGCCCGGTCGAGAAGATCATATCGGACAAGTACGGCGACGTCGGCCTGCGCGTGTACTCGCTCATAGACGGCCAGCGCACCGCCGAGGAGATCATGCGGGAGACCGGCCTGACAGAGCCCAAGCTGGTCGAGATACTCGACTTCATGGACGAGCAGGGCATAATCAAGCTCGATTATCCCAAAGGAGGAGCCGGCGCGGGGGCAGGCGCTCCGCCCCCAGGAGGCGCGATGGCGCCGCCTTCGTTCATGGGAGGGCCGGCCATGGCACCTCCGGCGGCCGGGGCTGCGGGCGCGCAGAAAAGGGAGGAAGGCGGCTTCAACCCCATGATCGAGAGCGACGAGTCGCTCGACGAGGCGCGGGCGGTGCCTTCACCGATAGAGATACCGCTCCGGGCGCCGATGGACCTGGTCAAGGGCGTCCAGATGAAGGCCAAGCTCATGCTCAAGTTCAAGGACAACAAGGGCGGCAGGATCATGGACATGGTCGACGGCAAGAACGACCTCATCGACATGTCCCTGAAGCTAGAGATCCCGCTCTACGAGGTCAGCGACATACTGAAGTTCATGATGGAGAACGGCATGATAATCATGAAGCCCATGCCCCGCAGCGACGTCCGCAAGAAATACGGCGACGACGGCTACTCTGTCTACAAGAAGTTCGGCAAGGAGGGCCTCATGCTCTACGAGCTGATCGGCAAGGAGATGACGATAAAGCAGATGGCCGAGAAGATAACCACGGACAAGGCCAAGATAATCGACATGTTCATCTTCATTCACAAGGTCCTGGGAATCGAGCTGCCGATAGACCGCGACGTGCTGGCCAAGCAGCTCGGGCTCTAGCCCCTGAGCCTCGAAAGCGATATCCTCTCGATCCTCAATGGCTCTCCTTCTTCAGGAAGACCAATGGAAAGATCCTCAGCCTCTAATCGCCTCAGCACCTCTTCCTCGCTCGTCCGGGAAAACCAAACCACCACGATATCCCGCTCGCCTCTTTGTGGTGATGTCGCCTCCATCGCGCTCCTGATGTCCCTCTTGCCGGCGAGCCAGAGGAGGAACTCGTACCTCTCCGCCTTCGCTATGTTCTTCCCGCCGGCCAGCGCTTTGCCGGCGAGGTGGGCCGCGAGCCTCAGCTCCTCCTCCGAGCCGGCCGCGGCCGGGCTGACCGCGACCGCGTCCAGCTGATCCAGCCTCCGGTGCAGCTCCCTGCCCCGCAGGGCCGTCCGGATGCGTGCGAATTCCATGCGGATACTGCTCCGCGCGGTAATAAAAAACGTTCTTCCGCTCCATCGCGTGTCAAACACAATATTTAAAAATAAAACACAGCGTTGCCGCGCGTTCTCCCCCGATAAATGTGGGTGAAAATCAATAATCGTGATATTTATAAATGTTATAGATTATATACTCGCATGACATTGTTAAGATATGGTGAAATGCGGAATAGGGGGTTCGCACCCGCCTGCGACCTGATCGTCTACGGATTCTCGGCCAGGGAAGCAGACCGCATCCTCCGTGCGCTGGGGAATCCCTTCTTCGAGAGGGGCGAGCTGCTCCGCAGGCTCAAGTCACTGGAGCGGGCCAGGAGGCTCCCCGATGGATACACGACCAGCCTCTCGAAAGAGGAGGTCGTCGCTTTCGTCGTCTGCCTTCCCGGGCTCCTGGCCGGCCGGGGGCGGAGCGCGGCGCCCCGCCCGATCGCCAGGGAGTCGCCCATCACCGACGACGACCGGCAGGAGATGGGGGACAAGGCGCGGAGCCTCATCTACAGCGTCAACCTCATGTCCGACCGTATGCGGCTCGTGCGGCTCAACGGCCGCGAATGGCAGGAGAACCGGGGCATGCTCCTCCAGCGCGAGGTCGGCCTCGAGTACTGCTGATTCACGCTAGACCAGTCCGGGGGAGGCATCCTCCCCACCCCCCCAATAATCCCCCCTCCCCCGGTTCACATAATTTTTCCAGCATTTTCCTATCAACGTTTTTATACCACCCGCGGGCGGTAGCCGCATGAGAGGCATGGTGAGGAGCCTGCAGCTTCAGGACGCGTATCGGAGCGGCACGGCCAGGAAGGACTTCGGGCGATTCCATTCCGAGGCCCTCCGGGACGGCCTCTTGGGCGCCATCCTCAAGGACCGCTACCAGCTGATAGAGCGGCTCGGGAGCGGCGGGGAAGGGACCGTCTATCTGGCGAACGACCGGAAGGACGGCCGGCTCGTCGCGGTGAAGCTCATCGGCAAGGTGGCTCCCGTATCCGAGGGCGAGGACGGGCTCCTGGACCTCTCAGACCATTTCCGTTTCATGCGCCAGCTGCGCGCCTGCTCGATGATCGACCACCCCAACGTCGTGCGGCTGCTCGACAGCGGCCTGTTTCGGGGCATCCCTTTCGTCGTCATGGAGCGCCTCGAGGGCACAGACATGCAGAAAGCCATACGCTCGTCCGGCGGGATGGAGTGGGCCGCGGCGAGGGAGATAATCCTGCAGGTATGCGACGGCCTCAAAGCCATGCACGATCGCGGCGTGATCCATCGCGACATCAAGCCGGCCAACATCTTCCTTTCGGGCTCGCCCCCGAAGGCGAAGATAATCGATTTCGACCTGGCGAAGTTCGAGGGCGCCGCGGCGGCCGATAACGTGGCGGAATCGGACGAGATAGTGGGCACGCCCGCCTACATGGCCCCGGAGATGGTCTCGGGCGGCGCCGCGCTCGACCGCCGCCTCGACATCTATTCCCTCGGCGCCACCATCTACGAGATGCTGGCCGGCATCCCGCCTTTCACGGCAGGCAACTACCTGGACCTGATGAAGATGCACCGTGACCGCATGCCCAGGCCCATCAACTCCGCCCGCCTATCCGCCCAAGCGCCCGAGGCGGTCGAGAAGCTGGTCGCGAAGGCGCTCGCGAAAAGGCCCGAGGACCGGTTCCAGACCGTGGACGAGCTGAAGGCGGCGGTGGAAGCTGTGCCTGCTGACGAGCGCGGACGCAAAGGACCCCTCGCCAGGGCGTGGAGATTCATCAGGGACATCGCAGGCCTCCTTGGCGGCAGGACTGATTTCCTCGGCAGCCTCCACATGAGTCCGTGGGACGTCGATCCGCTCGGGCGCTGAGGAAGGGGGCGGGCGGGGGCCTGCGGGTCCTGGGGACCGGCGGAGGTAGTTTTTAAAAGCCGTGCAGTCTAATTCTTCCTGCTATTTCATATATCGATACCGAGGTGTACTGATGGAGCAATATCATAAACCGCACACTAAAAAGGTAAGCAGCGGCACGGGAGGCCGCAGGCGCAAGTTCAGGGATAAGAAGCTCTCGCACATGGGCGGGGGCTTCGCAGCCACGAAGGTCGCCGACAAGCCGTTCAAGTCGACCGTCCGCGGCAGGGGCGGCGCCTTGGGCGTGAAGCTCAAGAAAGCGTCGATGATAAACGTCGTGATGAAGGACGGGAAGATGAAGCAGGCGGCCATAAAGAGGGTCATCGAGAGCCACAACCCGGAATTCGTACGCATGAACATCATAACCAAGGGCGCCGTGGTGGAGACCGAGCTCGGGAAAGTCAAGGTGACGAACCGAGTCGGCCAGGACGGCGTCGTCAACGGCGTCGCAGTCTGATGCCGGCTTTCTTCCTTCTTATCCCTGCTTCTTACCCGACTCATTCGCGATCGCAGTGTCCAGCTCCCTGAACACGGCGGTGACCTCGTCAGCGGCCAGCTCGCTCCGGCGATAGCGGACCTCCACCATGGCCTCGGCGCCGGCGACGGTCATAGTCCCCTCCAGCGCCCCTTCGAGTACGAATCTCACGCCGAACTCCGGCTGGGCGCCGTTCTTGGCGCCGCCTATGAGCCCGGCGAGCTTTCCGCTCAGGCCGGCGACTGTCGCATCCGAGAGGTCGACCGTCCGCTCCCTCCCGCCGTCTTCGAGGACGACCGAAGCGGCGAACCTGGGGCCGCAAGCCTCCTCGGCGAGCGGCTTGGCCAGCAGGGACGAGCGCGGGCTGCCCGTGCCTGCGACAGGCTCCCTCGTCTCCCTGAACACCGTGGCATGGAGTTTCATCTGGACACCTCGATGGATTGTGATTTTCAATCAACTGCCATGGAAAAGCTTTTTATCCTGCGTATCTGTTTACTGCCCTGTCGCGAACGGTAATCCGTTGTCAAAGTCGCTGCAGCGACTTTACACACACGCGACCGGTTCGCCGGTCGCTCGTGTCGCGAGCATGCTCACAATCATGTTCGTCGCAACGAACATGGTGCGTCTCGAACGGTGCGCCGTTCGATACGAGGTCGAATCGTCGACCTTGACATAGTCCCCTGTGGCTCGGGACGGCGCGCAAATCTCCAAGGGTTGGGGGATTGAAAGAAAAATAGTCGCAGGAGACCGCGAGACCCCGGAAGGGGTTTCGCATCAGCCCACTTCGCCTTCCTTGACGTTCTTCATCCGCAGCTCCTCGCTCCTAGTGGCGAGAGGCTTCCCCTCGCTCACGACGGCGAAATCCCTGACCCCTATCTTCACCTTGGAGAACTCCGAGATCGTGATCGTCCCCTTCGGGGCCGGGCTCTCGCCTTTCTTCGCCACCTTCTCCCCGACCTCGCTCCGTTCGCAGAAGATGACCTCGACTGCGCCCTCTTCTCTGCCGGCCTTCCCCTCCTGCGGCGGCGCCAGCTCGGTCCCCTCGGCTGCGAGCAGCATGCCCTGCGACTCCACGCCGCGCAGCTTGGCCGTCGCCAGGTTCTTCACCACGACGACCTTCCTGCCTAAGAGCTCTTCGGGGAAATAATGCCCCACGAGGCCCGAGACTATCTGCCTCTCCCCGTCGCCGAGCATCACTTTCTCCACGAAGAGTTTCTCGGCCTGCGGGTGCCTCTCCACGCTGATGATGCGCCCGACCTCGAGGTCGAGGTCTGAGAACGCGGCCTTCGGGGCCTCCCTCTTGCCGGCGAACTTCGCCTTGAGCGCGTCCGTCTCCTTCCTCTCGATCTTCCTGAAGAGCGTCCGGGGCTCGCCTATCGCGTGGCCTGCCTGGAGCGGCTTGCCGAGCTCGGACCAGCGCATCTGGGGGATGCCCAGCTGCCTCGATATCCCGGCTGCCGTCGCCGGGAGGTACGGCTCGATCAGGATCGAGAGGTCCTTCACCTCTGAGAGCAGCACGCTGATGACAGCCCCGGCCCTCCCCTTGTCCGTCTTGACGCTCTCCCACGGCTTGTTGTCCTGGAAGTACCGATTCGCGTTCTTGGAGAACGCCATGATCCGGTGGAGGCCGTCCTTTATCCTGGCTTTCTCGAGGTCCTCGGTCACCTCGGAGACGAGCTTCGCCTGCCCCAAGAGGAACGCGCGGTCGTCGTCGCGCAGCGCGCCCTCCGGGACGACGCCCGCGAAATTGTTCTTCGTGAATATGAGGGTCCTGTTCACGAGGTTGCCCAGGTTCGCCAGCAGCTCGTTGTTGTTCTTGTCGGAGAAATCGTCCCACGCGAAGTTCGTGTCGGCCTGCTCCGGACGGTTCGCGAGCAGGTAATACCTCCAGACGTCTGCAGGGATGCCGGAGTCCTTCGCGTCGTCGCCGAACACGCCGACATTCTTGGATTTCGAGAACTTGCCGCCCTCGTAGTTGAGGAACTCGGTCGTGCTTATGTGGTGCAGGAGGGTCCAGGGCTGCCTCGTCCCCATGAGGGTGGAGGGGAAGATGACGGTGTGGAACGGGACGTTGTCCTTGCCCATGAACTGGTAGAGCCGGACGCCCTGGGGGTCCATCCACCAGCGTTTCCAGTCCTCCGTCAGGTCAGCCGTGATTGAGATGTAGCCTATCGGCGCGTCGAACCAGACGTAGAAGACCTTGCTCTCGTAGCCGGGGAGCGGCACCGGCACCCCCCACTTGAGGTCCCGGGTGATCGCCCTCTTCTTCAGGCCCTCGCGGAGCCAGGCGCTGGCTATGCGGGTCGAGTTCTCCGACCAGAACCCTTCCTTCGACTCCTTCGCGATCCACTGGCCCAGCTCCTTCTCTATCCCGGGCAGGTCGATGAAGAGGTGCTTCGTCTTCCGCAGCACCGGGGTCGTCTTGGTGACCTTGCTCACCGGGTTGACCAGCTCCCCGTGCTGGAGCAGCCTCCCGCACTTGTCGCACTGGTCCGAGCGCGCCCCCTCCGACTTGCAGAACGGGCAGCAGCCCTCTATGTAGCGGTCCGCGAGGAACATGCCGGCCTTCTCATCGTAGAACTGCTCGACCTCGTCCTCGACTATGTAGCCGTTCGAATAGAGCGCCTTGAAGATGTCCTGCGTTATCCTGGTATGGACCTGGGTGGAAGTGCGCCCGAATATGTCGAACCTGATGCCGAACCAATCGTATATGCCCGCATGGATCGCATGGTACTTGTCGCATATCTGCTTCGGGGTCAGCCCCTCCTCCAGCGCCTTTATCTCCGTCGCGGTGCCGTACTCGTCGGTGCCGCAGACGTAGAGGCAGTCGTAGCCCCTCGATCGGCAGTACCTGGCGAACACGTCTGCCGAGAGCACGCAGCCGATTATGTTACCCAGGTGCGGCACGTTGTTCACGTAAGGCAGGGCTGAGGTTATGAGAATCCTTTTCCGGTCTTGAGGCATAGAAATCGTATGGGGATTGTATTGAACGATTTTTAAGAGGTGTCATTTGAGCTCGACGGCCTTCCATCCCTCCATCGGCGCCTTCATCAGGATGCTGACCGAGATGGCGAAGCCGCCCTCGGCCAGCCGCTCCCCTCCAATCACGAGCTTGTAGCTCACTATCCCGATGAGCTCGCCCGTGGACCTCTTGAAGACCCCGCCCCCGCTGTTGCCCAGGTTCACCACCGCGTCCGTCTGTATCACGTCGTAAGAGAATCCCTTGGCCTTCTCCTCGATCCTCTTGGACACTATCCCCATCGAGACGCTGTTGTCTATCCCCATCCCCGCGCCGATCACGATCAGCCCCGAGCCCAGGCGCGGCCTCTCGAAGCAGAGCGGGACGGCGGGGCCTAGCCGGCCTTCCGTCTCCAGCAGTGCCGCATCGATACGGTGCGGCGGAAGGAATATCCTCCGTGCCCTGGCATAGATCCCGTCGTTCTTGAGCTCGAGCGTCCCCGCCTTTTTCGAGCGGCAGGCCGGCTCTATCACGTGGCGGGCGGTGAGGACGAGCGCATCCCTCCCTTCCGAATATATGATCACGCCGGAGCCCCCGCTCCCCCTGGTGTCTATGCTTATGCTGCTCTGGCAGAGCCTCTCGATGAGCTTCTCCATCCGCTCCTCCCCGGAGCAGGAGGCGAGCCCCAGGATCTCCTCCCGGAGCCCTTGCTTCCCCTTGAAACCGTCTCCGGAAACGAGCGCATGGACCGCCTTGAGCGCAGAAGCCATCGGATCGCCTCAGTGGGCCGCGGGGCCTGGGGAGGCCGAGCCCGCGTCTGGTCCAGAGTGGGGGGTTGCAGGCATCGGAAGCTCGCTCCAGGTCTGCATCGGGAACTGCCCGAGCACGTTTATCGGGATGACGAAGGCCATCCCCTCGGCGCTCTCGAACGGGCTTATCCGCAGCTTGAAAGTCGTGATGCCGAGGAGTTCCCCGGTCCCAGAGAGGAACAGCCCTCCGCCGCTGTTGCCGGGGTTTATCGCCGCATCGGTCTGTATCGCGGTGAACCTGAAGCCGCCCTGCGTGGACCGCTCGACGAAATTGGAGACGATCCCCCGCGTGGCCGAGTCCTCGATCCCGAGCGGCGAGCCGATGGCCACGACGCCCGTGCCGCGGCGTATCGTCGCGTTGGCGAGCCTCGCGTCGGGCCCCAGATCGCCCTTCACGACCACCACCGCAAGATCTATCCCGTTCGGCGCGACGATTATGCGGGCAGGCCTCGCCACCGTCCCGTCGTTATGCACCGTCATGCCATCCTCGGCGCGCGGGCCTCCGCCGTCGGGGGCCTGCTCGGCCTCGACCACGTGCCTGTTGGTGAGTATGAACGTTTCGCCGTTCCGGTGCGCGATGATGACGCCGGAGCCGAGGCCGCTGGCGGTGTCGATGAGGACGGTGCTCCTCTTGAGGGCGGCGATCACCTCCTCGAGCTGCGAATCGCTCTGGCATGCGGACGCCGGGGCGCTGGAAGGGGCTTGGGCCTGCGATTCGATCGGGGCTGCCGGCGTGAAATTCAGGGCCGGTCCCTCCATCGTCCGTGCCGGTCCCTCGTCCATCACAGAGTATCCGCTCGGCTGCTGCCTCACGGACTGGGGATGGCGCTCGGCCGGATTGAAATGCGTCGCGGCGCCGACCGCCACCAGCGAGCCTATCATCGCGTACGCGACCCCTCTCCTTACCTTCTTCAGGAACCTCTCTTCCAAAAGCCTCCCGGCATCAGCGTCGGCTTTCACTACACCACCTCTGGAACTGCTGCCGGCCCGGCTTATATAAATTTATTCCCGTAAAAAAAGGAATATTTGCAAATTATTCACGTAACAAAATTAAAAAGCTGGAATTTTTTTCCCCCGGCAGGGCGGCGGCCGTAGCGCCCGTCTTTTAAACCAGGAGCCGCGACAATCTGCGCATGGCTCCCAGGCTCGCCATCATCGACTGCTCCCCGCGGGGAAGCTATTTCGTCCGCGACGGGAAGAGGTGCACCGCGAGCGAGCTCCTTGCGATGAAAGCGCGGGAGGCCGGCCTCGCCCCGTCCATCCACTCTCCTGCCAAGGACGGCGGCGATTTCCCTGAGGACGGCTCGTTCGAAGCGCTCATCATCCCGGGCTCGAGGCTCGACATAGATCCGCAGGGACGGAAGGAGAATCCTTGGATGGAGGACCTCATCGGCCTCATACAGCGGACGCACAGGCGGGGGAAGCCGATGCTGGGCATCTGCTTCGGCCACCAGGCTATCGGCGTCGCGTTCGGCTCCGGCATCGGAAGGATCCCCCCGCCCCGGAACCTCGAGCTGGGGATGGTGGGGCTCGAGCTCACTGAAGAAGGGCGGGCCGACGCGCTCTTCGCCGGCGTGCCGGCGCGGTTCGAGGGGATGATGTGGCACTACCGCTTCGTCGACCGGCTTCCTGAGGGCGCGGTCGCCCTCGCGAGGGGGAACGACGGGATGCTGCAGTCGTTCCGCATAGGCCGGGCGACCTGGGGCGTGCAGTTCCATCCGGACTACTCGTATGCGGACGTCGCGCAGAGGATGAAGAGGCAGGCGAAGGACCTGCGGCGGAAGACGGACCTCTCCAAGGTCAGGCTGGAAGGCGAGCGGCACGACGCCCTCGTGCTGGACAACTTTTTCGCCCTCGCGAGAAAATCGCGATCCCAACCCGGCTGACCCTATCCCCCAGGCAGCTCCAGCTCGATCCTGCTGGTCGGCCTCAGGGAAGCGTCCACCGTGATGCTCTCGGGAGCGATCCCGAACTCCCTCGCCGCGCTGCCCATGCTCACCGCCAGGTCAAGGCAGCCGGTGGAGGAGAGGACGAATATCCTCTCGCCCGCGCGCGCCTCGCTGAAAGTCCGCACGACCTTAGCCGAGCCCTCGAAGCTCTTGCCCGGGATGCTCAAAAAGAACCTCGCCTCCCTCCCTATCGCGTGCTCGGGCACGTGGTTCGGGACGTTGGTCCTTATGCTGCCGAACCCGTCCATGTCGACCAGGTGGCCGCTCCGGCCAAGGTCGGTGCTGCGGGCGCTTATCGTGATCCGCGCGAGCGCGGCCGGGTCCAGCGCCGGGCCGAATTCCTCCATCGGCACGCCCCGCAGGAGGTGCGCGGCGGCGGGCGCGAAGACGTCCTTGCCGTGGAACGTGCGCGAGCTCGCCTGGCGCAGGAAGGTGAGGCCCGGCTCGGTTATCTCGACGGCCGACGCAATCCCAGCGATGTCGAATGACAACGAGAGGACGCCGTTGTCCGGGCCGATAAGGAACCTGCCGTCATTGGTCCGGACGATGATGTCCTTCCGCTCGGAGCCGACCCCCGGATCTACGACCGCGACGTAAGCTGTCAGCCGGGACTCGGTCGGGAGCGCCACTGCGCGCCGCAGCCGCCAGGCGCCGAGGAGGATGTTCCCGAGCGGGACATTGTGGCATATGTCCTCGATCCGCGCACGCGGGTTGACGGCGCGCGCCGCCGAGCGGACAGCGTAGACCGCCTCGTCCCCTCCGCCGAAGTCGGTGAGCAGCGATATCTGCGGCTCCCTGGAGCTGAAGGCGGCCCGCGCCGCGGCCGCCGCCACGCCATACCTTGCCCTGAGGGAAACCATGCATCTGATTAAAAGTATTCCCATATTTATATATTTTTGAAAAAAATATTCCGAAAGGAATGAGGAACGCCTATGCTTGAGGTTGAAAGGATTGGCCGATTGAGGAAACAGCTGGGGCTCACGCAGACCGAGCTGGCGCGGCTCTCAGGAGTGTCGCAGTCGCTGATAGCGAAGATCGAGGCCGGCAAGATAGACCCGGCCTACTCGAAGGTGATGCAGATACTCTCCGTCCTCGAGGCCGAGCGCAGCAAGGGCAGCAAGACCGCGCAGCAGATAATGACCCACTCCATCGTCTCGGTCTCGCCCTCCGATTCCCTTGAGAAGGCGATCTCGCTCATGCGCGCCCGCGACATCTCCCAGCTGCCAGTCTTCGAAGGGGGCAAGTGCGTCGGAAGCCTCTCGGACAGCCTCATCGTCGAGCTCGTCTCGGGCCACGTGTCCAAGCTGCGCCAGATGAAGGTGCGGGAGGTCATGAAGGAAAGCTATCCGATCATCCCGGCCGCCTCCCTCGTGGACGTCGTCAGCGACCTCCTCCGCCATTACCGGGCCGTGCTCGTCGAGAAGGAAGGCCATATAGGCGGCATAATCACCAGGGCCGACCTGTTCAAGGCGATATGATGCGCTTCCTCTCGACAACCGGCGGAATCGGCGGAATCCTCAAGGCGGCGCCCCAGGATTTTCTGGTGGAAGAGATCGCGCCCGACGGCGTGATCTACGAGCTGGGCAAGCCATTTTCGCGCCAGGACGCCCAAGGCCCGTACGTCCATTTCATCCTGCAGAAGAGGAACTGGACCAGCGTGCATGCCCTGGGGGAGATAGCCCGGGCCGCAGGCGTGCAGCAGAAGGACATGAACATCGCCGGGATGAAGGACAAGACATCCGTCTCGACGCAGCTCGTCTCGGCGCGGAATGCGGCGAAGGAGCGGCTCCTGTCCCTCTCGATCAAGGATCTTTCCGTGAACGGCGCATGGACGGCCCCGGAGCGCGTGCGCATGGGCCAGCTCCTGGGCAACCGCTTCACCATCACCGTGAGGGATCCGGCGGCCGGCGACCCGGGGGATCGCATCGATGCGGTCTTGGCCGAGCTCAACGGGCGATTCCCGAACTATTTCGGGGGCCAGCGGTTCGGCACGAGCAGGCGCAACACCCACCTCATAGGGGAGAAGCTGCTGCGGGGCGAGGCCGAGGAGGCGCTGGTCATGTTCCTCTGCGACACCGAAAAGGAGAGGAACCCCCTCGTGGCTGCGGCGAGGAAGGAGCTCGCGGACACCAGGGATTACGCCCGGGCCCTCTCCAGCTTCCCCAGGCACCTCTCGCTCGAGCGCTCGGTGATAAGCTACCTCTCCAAGAACCCCGGGAAATACGCCGAGGCTTTCCGGAGGCTCCCCCGCAACATCGTGCTGCTCTTCATCCACGCATTCCAGTCCCACATCTTCAACCGGCTGCTCTCCGAGCGCCTCTCGGAAGGGGAGCCCGAGCTCGAGGAGGGCGAATACTTCTGCGGCGAGACGCTCGGATTCCCCGACACGTCCAGGGCCGAGGGCGAGGGCTGGATATGCGGCAAGCTCATCGGCTACGGCACGCCGCTCAACGAGAGGGAGAAGGCCGTCCTGGACGAGCTGGGCATGTCGAAGGAGGCCTTCAGGATGAAGGCGATGCCCCAGCTCTCCTCCAAAGGCTCGTACCGCACCCTCATGGCGCCGCTGAAAGATTTTTATTCCGACGGGGCGATCTTCAGGTTCTCGCTTCCGGCCGGCTCATACGCCACGGTCGCCATGCGGGAGTTCATGGAAGAGAGGAAAAGCTGATCTGGCTCGTGGGTCGTTCTGATGGAAGAGGAAGGCATCCGTTTCACGGTATCAGGGAACGTTTTCTATAATCCGGCCATGCGGCTGTGCAGGAGCATATCATCCCTCGCGGTAGGCGCGATCGGCGAACCGGTCGAGGTCGTGGACGCTTTCTGCGCCAGCGGCATCCGGGGCATCCGCTACGCCAGGGAAAACACGAACGTGGCGAAGCTCACCTCCCTCGACATAGAGAAGAAGGCGATAGCGCTCGCCAAAAAGAACGCGAAAGCGAACAAGATCGCCAAATCGCGCTATGACGCCGTATGCGCCAACATCTCCCGCGCCGCGTTCGACCACGACGCCGACCTCCTCGAGATCGACCCTTTCGGCACCCCCGCCCCCTACCTCGTGGACGCTTTCCGCTTCTTCAACACCAAGAGATCCGCCTGGCTCTCCGTCACGGCCACCGACGTCGCCGTGCTCTGCGGCGGGCGCACCGCCGCCTGCATGAAGAATTACCACTCGAAGCCTATGAACGACGAGTTCACCCACGAGACCGGCATGAGGATAATGCTGAAGAAGATAGCGGAGACCGCCGCGGAGTTCAACATGGGCATACGCCCGCTCATGTCCCTCTCGGACCGGCACTACCTCAAGTCGTTCATAGCGATCCAGCGCGGCGCCGAGCGGGCGACCGACTCCATGAAGGCCATCGGACACGTGACGCACTGCCGCTCGTGCGGCTTCCGCTCCAGCGGGAAATTCCCGGTCCCCTGCGCCCTCTGCGGCCTCGAGGCGGATTACGCCGGCCCCCTCTGGCTCGGTGCCCTGCACGATCCGGAATTCCTCAAGAAGATGGCCGCCCTCAACCTCTCCCGGCAGTACGCGGACCGCGACCGCATATCGGCGCTCCTCCGGCTCATGGAGGGCGAGTGGGGGCTGCCGCCCTACTACTACGACGTCCATGCAATGTGCAAGCTCAAGCGCCTCCACAACGTCCCCCCCATGGACGAGGTGCTCGCGTCCCTTTCGGCAGGGGGCCACCGGGCGGCCCGGACACATTTCTCCCCCATCAGCGTGAAGACCGACGCTCCCCTCTCCAGCGTCCTGGAGGCGATAGGATGGAAAAAGTGATCAAGGGGACCGAGGTCCCTGACACCGTCACCGCTTCGGGCGGCAACACGTTCTGCGAGTGCTTCTGCCTGGTCAGGAAAGGCCACGAGGAATGCGGCGATTCCGCTTTCGTCTACGCGGACGAGCGGAAGGCCATAGTGGCGGTCTTCGACGGCGTGAGCGGGGAGGCCGGCGCCGCTGCGGCCTCGGCGGTCGCGGCCGCCTCCATCCTCAAGGATCTCTCGGCCGGCGACCGCGTCAGCGAGAAGCGGATGAAGGACGCGCTCAGTGCCGCCCACGGACGGATCAGCTTCGGCCTCACGACGGCCGCCGTCGCGTTCATCGAGAGGAGCGGCGCCTTCATGGTCGCCGCGGTCGGCGATTCCCCGATCTACAGCATCAGCAGCGAGGGGAAGACCGACCTCGAGCTCCCCCTGGCGAGGACGGTCGGCGACGGCGCATCCGTCCTCAAGTTCTTCTATTTCAGGAACCTCCTCACCTCGGCCATCGGCGGAGGCCCGCAGGACTTCTCGGTCCATATCCGCAAGGGGAAGCTGAAGGAGGGGGAGGTCCTGATCCTCTCGAGCGACGGCCTCTCCGACAACCTCTACGTGGAGGTGTCCGAGGGGTACGTGACCGACTCATCCGGGCGCGGCGACCTGGCCTCCCTGGTGGGGGGCGAGCGGTCTCCCGAAGCCCTCGTGCGGGGCCTTGCCGGAGAGGTCTCACGGCGGCTGGCCGCAGGGCGCGTGGAGAGGCCGGGAAGCATCCTCGTGCCGAAGGAGGACGACCTCGCCATCGTGGCGGTGCGCTTCGGCAAACATTAAAATTGGTTGGCTGGGAATTGGATGCATGGCGAATATTTCGACCTACCTACTGGCATTCATGGGCTTCATGTTCATCCTCCAGATAATCTTCCCCCCGCTCACCGATGCCCTCATCTTCGACCCGAGCGTCGCGCTCTCCCAGCCATGGCGTTTCCTCAGCAGCATATTCCTCCATGGCAGCTTCCTGCACATATTCCTCAACGGCTACGCGCTCTTCATGTTCGGCAGCATCCTCGAGACCAGGGTCAGCGCCAGGGACTACCTGGTGATATTCTTCGGAGCCGGCCTGCTCGGCGGCATGCTCTACTACGCCACCTACCTCCTCGGCATCATCCCCCCCATCCCGGCGCTCGGGGCCAGCGGTGCGATATACGGGATAATGGGGGCGGTGGCCATGATCCTGCCCGACCTGCAGATCTTCTTCTTCGTCTTCCCCATGAAGATGCGGTACGCGGTGATCTTCTGGCTGGCGCTCACCTTCATCGGGGCGTTCGACATATCGAGCGGGGTCGCGGACGCGGCCCACCTTGGCGGCCTGGTCTTCGGCATCATGTACGGGTGGTTCCTGGTGCGGCAGCCGCCGGAATTCTACCAGCCGACCTGGCAATCCGAGCAGGTGCCGCCCAACTTCGTCCAATGAGCCGCCCCCCTCCCTACCATTATATATCTTTTGATACTAACTAAAGTCCACAGAATTCTCGTTTCTCAGGTGATACTCTGGAAGAAAGCGCCCCCCCGCAGCATGAGACCATGGCCGAGAGGCACATACTCAACGACATCACCCCGAAGAACAAGGACGACGAGGAGATCCTCAAGTTCATCGAGGAGAGCAGGCCGAACATCTACATCGTCGGGACGGGCGGGAGCGGGACGAACACGCTCGACCGCCTCTTCCAGATGGGCATCTCGGGCGTATCGCTGATCGGCATGAACACCGACGCGCGCCACCTGCTTCACGTGCATGCGAACAAGAAGGTGCTGCTCGGCAAGAAGACGAGCAAGGGGAGGGGGGCCGGGAGCAACCCGATGGTAGGCGAGGAATCCGCCAAGGAATCGCTCGATGAGATCAAGGAGTCGATAAAGGACCCCTCGATGGTCTTCATAACCTGCGGGATGGGCGGAGGCACCGGGACCGGCAGCGCCCCGATAATCGCCGAGGCCGCCAAATCCATGGGCGCCCTAACGGTCGCGGTCGTCACGCTGCCTTTCACCTCCGAAGGCAAGGTCAGGTGGGAGAACGCGCTCACCGGCCTGGAGAAGCTCAAGAAGAACACAGACACCATCATCGTCATCAAGAACGACAAGCTCCTCAACCTCGTTCCCGACCTCCCGCTCAACACGGCGTTCAAGGTCTGCGACGAGGTGCTGGCCGGCTCCGTGAAAGGGATCGCGGAGCTGGTGACAAAGGCGGGCCTCGTGAACGTCGATTTCGCCGACCTGAGGACCATACTGGCCGAGGGCGGCTTCGCGGTCATCGGGCTCGGCGAAGCCTCGCTGGACGCCAAGAAGGAGGACCGGGCGAGGGTCGCGGTCGAGACCGCCCTGAACTCGCCGCTCCTGGACGCGGACGTGAGCACATCGACGAGGGCTCTCATAAACGTGGTCGGCGGCGAGGACATGAGCCTCAAGGAGGCGGAGTACGTGGTCCAGGAGACCTCCTCCCGCATCAACCCGAACGCGCACATAATCTGGGGCTCGCGGATAGACGAAAACATAAAAAAATCTTCCATGCGTGTCCTTGTTGTGCTCGCTGGCGTTAGGTTCCCCAAGTACGCTCCGAAGCAGGATGCGGAGCAGGAGAGCCTCGATCTCGATCTGATAGGTTAGGTGATGCCTTGGAATTCGCGGAACTCATCAAAAGATGCATCAGGATAATCCACATATCAAGGAAGCCGACGGGAGCGGAATTCTCGCAGGTCGCGAGGATAACCGCGTTCGGCATGCTCCTCTTCGGGTTCATCGGGTTCGTAATCTCAGTGATATCAAGCTTTGTTCGGTGAAACTATGATCCACACGATAAGAGTCACGTCCGGCCAGGAGAAGATAATCGCGGAGATACTGATGAAGAAGGCGAAGGCCGAGAAGCTCGAAATCTACTCGATAGTGCACATTGAGAATGTCAAGGGCTACCTCTTCGTCGAGGCGGCTGACGAGAACACGGTCGTCAAGCTCATCCAGAAGGTGAAGCACATCAAGGGCTTCCTCAAGAGGCCGATCACGGCCGCCGAGATCGAGAAGCTCGTGAAGGCCGAGAAGCAGCCCGCCATGATCATCGAGTCCGGCGACGTGGTCGAGATGTCCTCGGGGCCGTTCAAGGGGGAGCGTGCCAAGGTCCTCAAGATCGACGAGGCCAAGGACGAGATCACGGTCGAGCTAGTCGAGGTGGCAGTGCCCATACCTGTCACCGTCAAGAGCAAGATGGTGAAGCTCTTCCAGAAGGCCGGCGCCGGCGAGGATTAGCTACTTCGGCTTCGGCGGAGGGTATACCACCCGCACAGGGAACGGCACGTTTATGTCTTTCTTCTTGAAGGAGTAGAACAGCTCCTTGTTCACCTCCTTCAGCGCTTCGAACCGGTTGGGATAGCCCTTGATCATGTATCCGAACTTGAAATTCAGCGAATAGTCTCCGAACGAGTCGAACCTCACCCAGATCGTGGAGGGGTCCATGCATCTGGCCCTCTTGGCGGCCTCCTTGAGGGCCTTGGAGATGACATCCTCCACCTCCACTATGTCCTCCCGGTAATCAACCCCTATGGTGTAGGACACCCCGCTCGATTCGGTCGGGACGGAGAGGTTCTCGAGCGTGGAGCCGGCGAGCTTGGAGTTCGGGACCACCACCTCGTTCATGGCCGGCGTCAGCATCCTGGTCGTCCTCCACCCTATCTTCTTGACGGTGCCCTCGATCGGGGTGCCGGTCGCCGGCTCGACCTTTATGTAGTCCTCCTCCCGGAACGGCTTGTCGACAAGGATGTGGACGCCTGCGAAGAAATTGCTCAGGGTGTCCTGGAGCGCGAGAGCCACGGCGAGGCCGCCGACCCCGAGGCCCGTGACAATGGCAGTGGTGTCGAAGCCGGTCCGCTGAAGGAGGAACACCACGAATATGAGCAATATCGCTATCTTCACGACGTTCCTGACGAACGGGAATATCTCCTCCTCGCGCACCTTCCGCTTGTCCGGCCTGATCTCTATGCCATACCAGACGAGGACCGCGTCCGCGACCGAGCTGAGGAGGAAGCCGGCGATTGCCAGCAGCACGAGTATGTAGAGGTCCGTGACGTTGTACCCCCCTATCGCCACCAACCCCGGATAAGCGGTCTCCAGCGAGATGTAGAGCGATGTCGCTATGGAGATGTACGGCAGGTAGCGGCCGACCGCCTTCAGGACGCGGTCGTCGAGGGTGGTCTTGGTGCGGCCCACAAGGAGCCCGAGGACCTTGAGGACCACCGTGAGGCATATGTCGAAGACGATGGCCAGCGCCGCGAACAGCACCAGGAAAGCGGTGATCTGGCCGCCCGGCAGCGATTCCAGGCTGCCCAGGAGCGGCAAAGATATAACTAGGTCCATGCTGGTTTATCGGGGGAAAAGCTTAAAATTCATATGAAACTTGCTTCACATATGAACTCTTAATCGGCCACTCAAGAATCGGCTTCACTGGAAGAAAGGCCCAGGACGGAGTTTATACGGACGAAGTTTGATGAAACTTTATCCGAAGCTATGGCTAAGGAAAGTTTCTAATGCGGCCACCGGGAATTGAACGGAAGGGGCTCTCCTGCAATACTGAGGCGTCCCCTTCCCAACCCCCACCTGAGGATTCACCGCCGAAGTTTATACGGAAGAAGTTTGTTTTCGTTTGCTGGCAAACCCTCCGGGTTTGCAAACAACCCCTTTTGGGCCGCCTTTTGGAAAAAGGCGGATGCGGCCACCGGGAATTGAACCCGGCTCGCCAGCTTTTTCCGTTTGCGCCTTTTTCAACACCAGGAGGACCTGATGTCAAAAAAGGCGCACCCAAAAACAGGTTAGCGCTCCAAAACGCGAAAGCGTTTTGCAACCGCCCGTTTTGGCTCCGCCTTTTCCTAAAAGGCGGGATGGGAAGCTGGAATCATACCGATAGACCATGGCCGCTTGAATGGCCGGTCAGGCGAGACGCCCGACATGGCCGTTTTGCATAGTTGCGGAGACCTGATTATTAACCCTTGTATATCGGGAACCTGGCGCAGAGCTCCTCGACCTCCGCCCTGACCTTCAGCTTCAGCTCGCTGTCGGCCGGGTGCTCGATCACCTTCACGATCATCTGCGCGACATGCCTCATCTCAGCCTCCTTCATGCCCCTCGTGGTGAGGGCGGCCGTGCCGACGCGCAGCCCGCTAGTGACGAACGGCGGCCGCGGATCGTAGGGTATCGCGTTCCTGTTGGTGATTATGCCGGATTCCTCGAGCGCTATCTGCGCGTCCTTGCCGGTGATCCCCTTCGGCGTCAGGTCCACGAGTATCAGGTGGGTCTCGGTCCCGCCAGCCACCAGCCTCAGGCCGCCGGAGGCCAGCTCGCCCGAGAGGGCCTTGGCGTTCTTCACTATCTGGGCCGCGTAATCCCTGAAGGAGGGCTGGAGCGCTTCCTGGAAGCAGACTGCTTTGGCCGCTATCACGTTCTCGAGGGGCCCGCCCTGCATGCCCGGGAACACCGCCTTGTCTATCTTCTGCGCGTTGGCTTCCGGGCACATTATCATCGCGCCCCTGGGGCCCCGCAGCGTCTTGTGCGTCGTCGTCGTGATTATGTCCGCGTACGGGGCGGGCGAATCGTAGACCCCGCCCGCGACGAGGCCGGCGAAGTGGCTGATATCGGCCATCATCACGGCGCCGACTTCGTCGCATATCCCACGGAATGCCTTGAAATCTATCTTGAGGGGGTAAGCGGTGTAGCCGCAGATGATCAGCTTGGGCTTCTCGGCCTTCGCCCTCTTCATGATGTCGTCGTAATCGAGGGCCTCGGTCTTCTTGTCGACTGTGTAAGCGCAGGGCTTGAACCACTTGCCGGAGAAGTTCACCGGCGAGCCGTGCGTGAGGTGGCCGCCGTTGGCCAGGTCGAGGCCCATGAACTTGTCCCCGACGTCGAGGAAAGCGAAGAACGCGGCTATGTTCGCGGAAGCGCCGGCGTGGGGCTGGACGTTCGCATGGCCGACGCTGAAGAGCTTCTTGGCCCTCTCTATGGCGAGCAGCTCGATCTCGTCGACGTACCTGTTTCCGGCGTAATACCTCTTCTTGGGGTACCCTTCGGCGTATTTGTTGGTGAGGACGGAGCCGGTTGCCTCCATGACCGCCTTGCTGGCGTAGTTCTCTGACGCGATCATACGAAGCGTCTTCTTCTGGTAATCCGTCTCCTTCTCGATAAGCTCGTAGACTGCGCTGTCGGTTTGCTTCAACGACATGGAAAGACCTCCCAGACTGTCTTTTCTACGAAACATTAAAAATCAATCGAGCTAAGTTGATACTCGCCGAGGTCTCATCGACCGACGATTCGGTCGCTGGACCCCGGCTACTGCGCAACTTCTGTTTTCACGCCGAGGTCGCATAACCTGGTAGTGCGCACGCCTGGAAATTTTGGGCAACTAGCATCCCGGTTTTTGGGCGCTTTTTCCCAAAAAGCGCGAAAGCGTGTTCCCCTGTGGATCGAGAGTTCAAATCTCTCCCTCGGCGTTTTTTTCACTCGCCCGACCCTCCCCTGGGTCGGGCACGCTTCCGGCGCCTCGACCGGCCCGGATCCCGCGTCTTCACGATGAGCGCCCCCACGCATATGAATCCCAGCATCGCGGCCGGCGCGCAGCAGAGGTCCGTCCTGGGCGCCTTGGAGGTGATGGAGCCGGTCGCGTTGCTGAAGCAGGCGTCCTCGCAGGAGACATAGCTTTTCGGATAAGACGAGAGCTGGCAATATGCGGTATCGTTGCTCCAGTTGCCCCCGTTCGAGAGGCAGCAGTTCTTCTCGCAGGCCGCCATCGCGGCATCCTCCTTCTCGAACTGAGCCGACGCGGCGGAAACGAGAAGCAGCAGGAGCATGACGACGAGCTTCATGACAGCTCCTCATGAAGATAAGCTATATAAACCTATCAAGGTCATTCAGGAGCGGTGACCCCATTGAGAAATCTTTTATCCTTCGGACTGCTCGCAATCCTCCTCGTCGCAGGCTGCATCCAGGCGCCTCCCCAGGCGCCTCCGACCGGCCAGCAGCCGACCACCCCTGTCCAGACATGCAGGAACGTGACCACGGTCACCCCGGTCACCCAGCTCGTGTGCGGCAACGTCTCATACACCGTGCCAGTGTGCGAGCTGCGCAAGCTCAACTACACGGTCACGATGAGGCCCAACGTCGACCTCTGCATCGGCGACGGCAACTGCACAGGCAGCCCGCTCGGCCAGTGCCAGACGTGCTCGAGCGCGATGACGCGATGCGTGATGGTCATCCAGAACAACGAGCCGGTCGACAGCGGGTCATGGACGGTGGCAGCCAATTTCACGCTCGGGAACGCGGGCTTCATAAAGGACCCGATAACCGAGGTCATACCGGCCAACGGGAGCTTCGCCTTCGACTTCAACCAGATCTACACGCCCGGCGACCCGATCAGCTCGGCTGTCTGCAACCTCTGGATCACCAAGGAGCCGACAATCCAGGACTGCCACCAGGAGACCCGCACCCGCGTGGACTGCAACAACGTGACGACGAACACGACGAGCACCAGCCAGGTCTGCGACTGAGCCATTATATTCTCTTCTTTACATCTATCGTCCCATGCTCATCAGCCTTTCCTGCCCAGAGGTCGCTATAAAGGGCGGCAACCGGCGGGGTTTCGAGGACAGGCTCTCGGCCAACGTGCGCCGCGCGCTCCTGGGACTGGGCGATTTCACCCTGCACCGCCGGCCTGGGCGGCTTCTCGTGGAATCCGAGGCCTCCGACCCCAAAGCGTGCGAGGAGGCCCTTCTCCGGACGTTCGGCATAGACACGATCGCTTTCTGCGAAAAGACCGCTCCGGACATGGCCGCGATCGCCGCCGCGGTCCGCTCGCGGGCCGGGGAACTGAAGGGGCTGAGCGTGAGGGTCGAGGCCAAGCGTTCGGACAAGTCCTTCCCGCTCACATCTGTCGAGATCAACCGCGAGATCGGCTCGATCCTCCATTCTGAAGGATGCAGGATCGACCTGGAGAACCCCCAGAAGACGGTGCATATCGACATACTGAAGGATGAGGCCCTGGTCTCGTACGGCAGGCTCAGGGGGCCGGGCGGGCTTCCGGTAGGCTCCAGCGGGAAGGTGCTCTCGCTGCTCTCCGGCGGGATAGACTCCCCGGTCTCAAGCTGGATGATGATGAGGCGCGGGTGCACGCTCGGCCTCCTGCACGTCCACCAGCAGCGCTCGGTCGGCGAGGTGCTGGACTCCAAGATCTGCCGGCTCGCCAAGACGCTCGGCTCATGGTCTCCGAAGAGGCTCGCGCTCCACATCGCGCCCTACGACGAATTCTATTCGGCCACCATGGGCGCGGATCCGAGGAACGAGCTGGTTTTGTTCCGCCGTTTCCTCTTCCACCTCTCCAACGCCCTCTCGGAAGAGCGCGGATACCTGGGAGTGGCCAGCGGAGACAGCATCGGGCAGGTGGCTTCGCAGACCCTCCAGAACATCTTCGCATCCGACGAGGCGGCCCGGATACCGGTCTTCCGCCCGCTCGCCGGCATGAACAAGCAGGAGATAATCGGCATCGCCGAGCGAATCGGCACTTTCAAGGATTCTATCGAGCCCTACAAGGACTGCTGTTCGATACTCTCCCCCCACAGCCCCTCCACGGGCGTCCCGCTCCAGGAGGTCAAGGCCATCGAGGAAAAGGTCGGCATGGAGCGCATCGTCGAGAAGACGCTCATCAAGACCGAGACGATAGACCTCTAGCGCTGGAGGTGGACCCGCTCCATCCGCACAGCCATCCCTCGATCCCGCTTCCTCAGCTCCTCGGCAGACGCCTGCATCGTCCCGATCCCGACGAACCGCATGCCGCAATAGACCGCGACCTTCTCGCCCTTGCGCGCCGCGCCGGCATCCTCGAGCCCTCTCACCATGACCTGGGCCCCGGTCAGCACCGATCCCAGGGCGCTCTCCTTGATCATCACCCTCGGAAGGCCGATGAAATCCTCCGGCGGCTCCAGCATCCTCTCGAGCATGGAGTGGTCGCTCCTTCCGCTGAGCCACACCGCGTCCATCAGGTCGTACATGGTGACCGCCTCGGCCTCGGTTATGTCCCCTACCGCTATGCGCCGCAGCTCCTCCATGCGGGCCCCTCCGCAGAGCTTCCCCATGTCCTCGCATAGCGTCCTGATGTAAGTGCCTGCGTCCACCTTGGTCTCGAAGAGCGCAAGCCTGCCCCGGACCTCGAGGAGCCGCAGGTGGTACACCCTCCGCTTCCTCGGCGCCTTCCGCACGGCGCTCATCTTCGGGGGCGTCTGCACCAGCTCGCCGGTGAACCTCTGGAAGAGCGCCTCGATCTGCGCCCTCGTCTGCGGGTTCCTGAATTTCATGATGCCCACGTATGTCTTGTCCTTGCCTGCGATGTAACGGAGCAGCTTCGTCGCCCTGCCCAGGGCGACCGGCAGGACCCCCGAGACCTCGGGATCGAGCGTGCCGGCGTGGCCGGAGCGGGAGGAGCCGGTTATCTTCTTGACGAAAGTGGTCGTCTCGTGGCTGGTGAGTCCTGGGGGCTTGTCGATGATTATGACGGAATCCTCGAGCCTCTCCTTCATCCGGCCGTTCTCCATGGGCGCTCATCTTCTTTTCGCTTTTATGACCGCGAGGCTTATCTTCACGAGCTCGGATGGGCTGTATATCCCGCTGTTGAGTATCGCGTCGAACTTCGAGTCGTCGTAGATGTCGATGCCGTAGAGCTTCAGGTAGCGTTTCCTGTTGCCGTCGTCGCGCTCCTGCACGTGCCCCTTCGCCTCCTCGAGCCCCATGCGGTCCCTTTTGGCTATCCTCTCCGCCCGGACATCGAGGGGCGCAGCCACCTTGATGCGTATGTCGGCGTCCACGATCCACGCGCCGAGCCAGGTGGTGACCACGCAGTCGCCGCGGGCGACCTGCTCGCGAAGGACAGCGTCGAACTTCCGATCTATGTCCGGGTCCTTCTCCGCCCTGCGCTGGAATTCCATCAGGGAGACGCCCTCCTTGGCGGCGAGGTCCTTGAAGGTCGGGCTCACCGCCCTGTACCCGAGCTCCTCGGCGAGAAGCTCGCCAAGGGTGTTCTTGCCGCTCCCCGTCAATCCGGCTATCGCGATTATCATGTTCATTGCCTCCTCAACCTCTCCTCGACCTTCTCAAGCTGCGCCTGCCAGACTTTCCGCTCCCGCTCGGCCCTGTCTATCCCGAGCGCATCGCCGCTTCTTTTCGCGTCCTCAAGCTTCGCTGCCGCCCCATCGAGCTTCTCGATTATCTTCGTCCTCGATTTCTCAAGCTGGTCGCGGCTCGGCGGCTTCCTGGAAAGGAAATCGAACAGCCCCATGCGATCACTCCTTCTCCTTGGCCTTCTTCATCTTCTCGTACTGCCCCACGGCGAACGTGGCGGCCAGGTTCGTTATGAGCGAGACGAATATGAACCACCAGTAAGGCTGCTGTATGCGCTGGACGTTGATTATGGGAATCGTGAAGGGCAGGTCGACGTGGAATGCCGTCCCGTTGTCGAGGGTCGCCTCCATCGTCGCGGCGTTGGCCGGCGCGGTCGAGATGACCCTGACCGTGTCGCCCGGCGAATAATACGCCTTGTCGGTGTCGACCCTTATGGGTTCGCCCTTGGGCCCTTCGGCGTAGTTGTCGCTCACGTTGGAATCATAGAGGAAGAGGGAGGAATTGCGTCCTATCTCGTTCCCGTTCTGGTCGAGGGCGCGCACCAGCACGGTCCATTTCCCGTAGTTCGTGTTGTCGAGGACGTAGCAGGCGGAGTAATTCCCGTCGCCGGCGACGAGGTCGCACCCCTTCCCGTCATCGGCCATCCTTATGGTGATGTCGTCCTTTACCGTCGGGTCGATGTAGTTCACCAGGCCGGTCACCAGGAAGAAGATGACCAGTATGACTATCATGGGCCGGAACTGCTTGAACATCATCGAGTTCATGCGCGGGAGGAACTTCATCTGCTCCTCCATCAGCTCGTCCATCCTCTTCTTGTTGTTGGCTTTCTTGGCCTTGTCGAACTCCGAGCTGAGCCTCTTGGACTCGGCCTGTATCTCCTCCATCTCCTTCCGGTCGATGAGCTTGCCCTGCACGTACTTGACGACGAGCGCGTACACTATCGCCAACAATGCGACTAGGGCTGCGAATTCCTCAAAAGCCATCGGTATGCAGTTGGGTGGGAACCGTTATATATATGATGCTCCGCCTCCCGTGTTTCCCGCCCCGGATCCGCAGGCCGTGGCGCATGGATTAATTACCTTCGCACGCAACATACTGGATGGATGCCGGAAGAACTAGACGAGAAGACGAAGCTTTCCATCTACAAGCTCGTCCTCGGTAGGTACAAGGAGCTGATCAACGAGAAGGAGTCCCGCTCCGTCTCGGAGATCCGCATGACCGTCTCCCCATACACTGATTTCATGCGCGGGCTGCGCGAGCGCCTGCTGCAGGACATAGCGCCCTATTCGTATAACCACCATTTCCTCCTCGCCGCCCAGAAGGCCGCCTCGTACGTCGGCCAGATAAAGACCTGCGAGTTCGCCTTCAGCTTCTTCGTGAGGTTCCAGGAGATGGACGAGCTGCGCATCGGCACCGCGCTCGACAAGGCCATGCTCTTCGCCGCCCTGCTCCGCGCCTTCGAGTCCGAGGACGTCCGGGTGCTCGTGAGCAGGCGGGGGAGGGCGTTCGTCAAATACTCCTACAAGGACTCGTCCTACCTTTTCGTCCCCGAGAGCGGATCGGTGATGGTGGGCGAAGACGCGATGAAGGTCTTCTCCGAGGATCCTCTTTCATACTCTTTCAGCGATCTGCTATACGAAAACTACGACGACCGTTGATTTCCTGTTGATTTTCCACTGATTTTGTGGGTTTTCATGTCTTTTATTGATTAATTTTGGTCATAAGTAGTGTTTTTGTGTGGAAAACACAAATCCCCATTTAAATTACTTTCGCTGCCTAAATCATATTCGGGAGGGAAAAAATGCAACCGATGAGGGGGGTAAGGATGGCTTCCGTAAGGGATGCGGCCCGCGAGGGCATCGCAGAGCCGGACAGCGGGGTAAGGATACTCAACCGACTTCTCAGGGAGAAGAACCTCACCGACGACACGTCGCCGTACGTATCGCGCGCGATCCAGAGGCTGGACCTCGTCCGGCCGAAGATCGAGGAGGCGAAGGCTTTCATAGCCTCGACGAACAAGCGCGGCGACCTCGACGAACGCACCAGGCAGGCGGAGCTCGCCGGAGCGGAGCTGGCGGTGTCGCTGTTCGCAGCGCTCGTGCACATATACGAGAAGGCGAGCACGGGCAGCGAGAGCGCCCCTCTCAAGATGGTCAGCGTCGCGGCGAACACTCTCGGCGCTTACCTGAAGAAGGGCCCGGTCCTGCAGGCCAGCATCTATTCGGTCGCGGACCCGCAGGTCATGGAAGCGCAGATAAGCTCGAGGATGTCGACCGCACGGGAGCTGCACTACAATGTCAGGATGGCCCTCGACGGAGTGGACGAGCAGTTCGGGGTATCCCTGCCGCTCGCCCCTCTCTGAGCTCACATCCGCTTCTCTATCTCCTTGGCAAGGAGCATGTGTATCCGCTCCTTCCATTCGTTCGCGAAACGGGGGAACCACTCCTTCAGCTCGTCCCTCCTGGATCTGACCTCCTCCGGAAGCTGTTCGTCGTTCACGAGCGTGTGCAGGACCTCCTCCGAATCCCTTATCGTTCTCCTCCCGCCTTTCTTCTCGTCGCACACGATCCCCATGAGGCGCATGCGGCCCAGGTCCTCCTCGCTCATCGGGACTCCGCCGTTGTGGGCCGCCAGCCGGCCACGTATCTCCTCCTGGACGCCCTCATCGACGTTCTCGAAGAAGTTGAGCACGAAGTCCATGTTGCCCAGGGTGCGTGGGTGGAATTGCGGAAGGCCCAGCGAGTCCAGTATGGATCTCGAGCGGAGGTCCTCCCTGCTGACCGTAGTGGCATCGATCACCGTGACCACCGGTTCCATGCCGAGGCTGACGTAGCCGGCCTCGCCCCTCCGGCTGCTGTGCAGCCTCTCGCGGAGCTTGGCCTCGATCCTGCGGGCGGTCTCCTTGGTCGGCGGCAGGTCGACCCAGTACTGCATGTAGCCCCCGGCCACGGGTATGACCTCCACGCCGCGCGCCATTATCTCCTCGAAAGCCTTCACGATGGCGGTGAGGACCTCGTTGGCCCTGAACTTGCCCATATAGGTATTGAAGAATGTCATCCCCGCGAGCCTGGAGAAAAGCTCCTTCAACCCTTTCCTCGTGCCTGACGTGTTCTCCAGCCCGTAGGCGAGGCCCCAATCATTCTTGGTGAACGGGAGGATCGCCATCGCGTCCTCGTAGGTCATCGCGAACTTGACCTCCACATAGCTCCCGCCCGTCCTCGTGCCGATGCCCATCGTCGTGAGGCTTTCGTTGAATTGCGTGGCGACCTCGGCCCTTCCCCCCTCGATCTTTATGTTGCGCGGAAGGAACTCGTAGAACCTCGCCTCCTTGTTCTCCAGCTTGCGGATCTCCTCCTGGATGAACCCGCCTTCGCTGTCCGGGTCGACTACGACCGGCTTCGAGATCATGAAAGTGGCGGCTGTCACGATCTCGGGATGTGTGAACACCTTGGAGAAGGCATCGAGATTCAGCTGGAAGATCCTGCTGCTGCCGTTGTAGGGGACCTCGAGCTTGTAGACGTACTTGGTGAGATCGGTGACAGCCTTGGCCTTGAACCAGGAGTCGCGGAACTCTACCTCGGTCTCCCTCGTGAGCTTGTTCCCGCCGATGACCACGATCGCCTCGTCGGAGGTCGGCGACACCCTGAGAAGGTGGTTGGATATCTTCTCGCTTCCGTTCCTGGAGGCGACCAGCTGCGTGGCCCTCGCGGCTATGTCGAGGTAGACCGCGATCGCCTGGTCGCCGGCATCCATGCCGCCGAGCTTGTTTATCGGGTTCTGCCTCGACTTGTCGAGGCACCCTACGACGAAGCTGAATCCGGGCACCTCGTAGGCGACTTCCTCGAACATAGGCTCGAGCCTGCGCTCGATGTAATAGTGCAGCTTCCTCTCCCTCTCCCCTATCGGGTTGCACTGGACGACGTCAGGAGGGGATATCCCCTTCTCGTGGGCGGACGTGAAAAGCCGCATGATCTCCTCATGGGAGGCCTCAGGCTGGCGGCTGGGGTATTTCCTGCTGTAGCCTAGGGGTCTCTCTGAAGCCATATCAATCAGCCTTCGGGGGTGGGTGGGGATTGCTATACATGATAATATATGTTTGACAACATTTATAAACATGCTTTTTCATCGACAAACACCACTTTTTTTCACGTCAGCTCCATTTCACCGCTTAAGGCTACGTCCATGAACGAAATATTATGGGTGCCATGGATAGCCATGAACGGGCATGAACCTGCCTGGAGGCTCCCGCGGGCCGGCCTGGTCGCACCTGGCCCGCTCGCTATTGCGATGGGCGGATTATTTAACCTCCCCCTAATCCCGCCGCTGGGGCCGAAGAAAGTTTATAAACATTTCCAATCAAACACTGATAGTCCAATTATTTCCGGCGGTTTTGGTTTGCTAATTTTCGCTTCGCGAAAATGACAAACCAATCACTTGGCAGCTAAGCTACCAAGTCCCGAACGAAGTAGGGGTTTTTGGTTCGCCAATTCCCTGAAATCAAACGGGCAACGCAGTAGAAAACTGGTGTAAATTTGACCGACATACGAAGACCCCGCAGGGGTTCTATGGCCCACAGGCCTAGGAAGAGGGCGGCGAGCCAGAACGCGCGCGTTTACTGGCAGGGCTCGGCTGACAAGAGGGTGCTCGGTTTCGCGGGCTACAAGGCAGGCATGACTCACGTATCCTACGTGGACGACAGCGAGTCGCCGACGAAGGGCCAGGAGATAGTGAGCGCCGCGACCGTCATAGA
>JAWOLP010000046.1:0-16334 GCA_033853355.1 Candidatus Micrarchaeia archaeon
ATACTACTTTTTGCATATTCTCTTCTGCAAATTCTGGCAGTCCGGACCATGCAGGGTGGTATAGATAGAAGACAAGATAACGATAAGAGGGGCGAGGGAGCACAACCTCAAGAACGTATCGGTGGAGATCCCGCGAGGGAAGATAACGGTCATAACCGGCCTCTCCGGCTCGGGCAAGTCCACGCTCGCGTTCGACACGCTCTACGCCGAGGGCCAGCGCAGGTACGTCGAGTCGCTCTCCGCCTACGCACGCCAGTTCCTCGGCCTCATGAACAAGCCCGACGTGGACTCCATAGACGGCCTCTCCCCGGCCATCTCGATAGACCAGAAGACGACCTCCCGCAATCCGCGCTCGACCGTGGGCACTGTTACCGAGATATACGATTATATGCGCCTCCTCTACGCGCGCATCGGGCGGCCCCACTGCCCGGTCTGCGGCAAGCCGATCTCCAGGCAGGGCCCTGACGAGATAGCGGCGAGCATCCGCTCCATCTGGGAGGGACAGAAGGTGGAGATGCTCTTCCCGCTCGCGCGCGGGGAGAAGGGGCGCTTCGAGAAGGAGCTGGAGAAGCTCCGGAAGGCCGGCGTCTACAAGGCCTACATCGACGGCGAACTCGTGGACATGGCGGACGAGGCTCCCGAGCTCGACAAGAACAAGAAGCACACGATACTCGCCCTGGCAGACCGGCTGACGGTCAGCCAGGAGAACGGCGAGCGCCTGCACGAGGCGATCGAGTCGGCGCTGAAGGAGAACGGGCTGATGGTGGCCAAGCGGGGGGCCGAGGAACGCCTCTACTCCCGCAAGAACGCCTGCCCGGAGCACGGCATCTCGCTCGGCGAGATCCAGCCGAGGGACTTCTCTTTCAACTCGCCTTTCGGCGCATGCGCCGAGTGCCATGGCCTGGGGTTCAAGATGGAGTTCGACCCGGACCTGATTATCCCGGACCGCTCGCTCTCGATCGCCCAGGGCGCGATAATCTGCTACGGCCGGCTCATGGAAGGCGGCTGGCGCATGCAGCAGGTGCGGGACGTCGCGATAAACAACGACATAGACATCTCCAAGCCGGTATCCAAGATACCCAAGGAGAAGCTCGACGTGCTCCTCTACGGAACGAAAGACAAGATGCGCTTCCGCTACGAGAGCAAGCGCGGCGGCTCGGCCTACGAGTACGAGAGCGATTTCGAGGGCATAATCCCGCAGCTCGAGCGCCTCTTCCACCAGACCCAGTCCGAGGGAAGGAAGGAGGAGATCTCCAGGTTCATGCGCGAGCGCACGTGCCCGAAATGCAAGGGGAAGAGGCTCAAGGACGAGATGCTCAGCGTATTGGTCGGGGACAAGAACATCATGGACGTGTGCGCGCTCTCGATAACCGACGCGCGCCTCTACCTCTCCGATTTGAAGCTGGGGGAGAGCGAGAAGAAGATATCCGCGCCCATTCTCAAGGAGATACGCTCGCGCCTGGAGTTCCTGGAGAACGTCGGCCTCAGCTACCTCAACCTCTCGCGCGAGAGCGCGACCCTCTCGGGCGGCGAATCCCAGCGCATCAGGCTCGCCACCCAGATAGGCTCCAACCTCACCGGCATCGTGTACGTCCTGGACGAGCCCTCCATCGGCCTGCACCAGCGCGACAACGCCAAGCTGCTCTCCACCCTCAAGCGGCTCCGCGACATAGGCAACACCCTCGTCGTGGTCGAGCACGACGAAGAGACGATGCGCGAGGCCGACCACGTGATAGACATGGGCCCCGGCGCCGGCAGGCTCGGGGGCGAGATCGTGGCCGAGGGCTCCATATCCGATATAACCGGCGAGGGCCGTTCCATCACCGGAGACTACCTCTCCGGCAGGCGTTCGATACCGCTGCCGCCTTCGCGCCGCAGCCCGAGGGGCATGGTGGAGCTGGTGGGAGCCTCGGAGAACAACCTCAAGAACGTCTACGCCGGCTTCCCGGTCGGCGTCTTCACCTGCGTGACCGGCGTGTCGGGCTCCGGCAAATCCACCCTCGTCACCGAGACCCTCTTCCCGATCCTCTCGAACATCCTCAACGGCTCCAAGCTCAAGAGCGGCAAGCACGAGGTCATCCGCGGGGTGAACCTGCTGGACAAGATAATCACCGTGGACCAGTCGCCGATAGGCCGGACGCCCCGCTCGAACCCGGCCACCTACATCGGCGCGTTCACACCTATCAGGGACCTCTTCTCGAAGACCGAGGAGTCGCGGGCGCGGGGCTACGGGCCGGGGCGGTTCTCGTTCAACGTGGCCGAAGGCAGGTGCGAGAACTGCGAGGGCGACGGGCTGATAAAGATCGAGATGCACTTCCTCGCCGACGTCTACGTGCCGTGCGAGGTGTGCAAGGGCAAGAGGTACGATTCGCAGACCCTGGAGATACTCTACAAGGGGAAGAACATCGCCGACATCCTCGACATGAGCGTGGACGACGCGCTGGAGTTCTTCAGGAACATCCCTGTCATACGCTCGAAGCTCGAGACCATCAAGGACGTGGGCCTGGGCTACATCAAGCTCGGCCAGCCTGCGACCACGCTCTCCGGCGGCGAGGCCCAGCGCGTGAAGCTGGCCAACGAGCTCTCCAAGCGCTCGACCGGCCGGACGATGTACCTGCTCGACGAGCCGACCACGGGCCTGCACTTCGACGACGTCAACAAGCTGCTGCAGGTCCTGCAGCGCCTCGTCGACAAGGGCAACACGGTGGTCGTCATCGAGCACAACCTGGACGTGGTCAAGAGCGCGGACTGGGTGATAGACCTCGGCCCTGAGGGCGGGGCGGAGGGCGGCAGGATCGTGGCTCACGGCACCCCGGAGCAGGTGGCGAAAGGCAAGACCTACACCGGCGAGTACCTCCGGAGGGCCCTCGCACAGTCGAAGGCTGCCGGCCGGCACGCGGCGGAGCATCCCAAGGCTGCGCAGCCTGCGGGGCCAGGGAGGAGCGAGGGGCCCGGGGCGGCGGAAGCCGGAACGAAGGGAGAACGGGAAGGGAAGGCGGGCAGCCCGGCCGGAGCCAGGGCTGTTTCCGATTCCAAGCGCAGGGGGCCGTGAAGCATGGACTACGAGAGCCAGCTGAACCCCGAGCAGCTCCGGATAGTCATGGAAGGCGACGGCGCGGTGCTCGTGGTCGCCGGGCCTGGATCGGGCAAGACGCGGACCCTGGTCTTCAGGGTCTGCAGGCTTCTGGAGAAAGGCGCGAGCCCAGACAGCATCCTCCTCCTCACGTTCACCAACAAGGCTGCCAGGGAGATGAAATCGAGGGCGGAATCCCTCATCGGCCCTTCGGCGGCCCTCATAACCGCCGGCACGTTCCACCATTTCGCGAACCTCATCCTCAAGCGCCACTCCGCTTCAGCCGGCCTGAAGCCGAACTTCACCATCCTCGACGACGAGGACAGCCGCGCCCTGCTGAGGAAGGCGGTGCTGGCCCGCCACGAGAGCGTGAAGAAAGGGGTCGTGGACGACCTGATGCGGGCGATCTCGCTCTCCAAACTCAGGATGATCCCGATCGAGGAGGTGCTGGGGGCGCCGGAATTCTTCCACCTCCGGAGGCACTCGGAGGACCTCTCCGAGCTCGCTTCGGATTACGAGCGATCCAAGAAGGCGATGAACGTCGTGGATTTCGACGACCTCCTCGTCCTCTCGCACCATGTCCTCCAGGACCCTTCCGTGGCCGCCGGATACCGCTCGCGCTTCAGGCACATCCTGGTCGACGAGTTCCAGGACACCGACAAGGTCCAGTCCGCGATCGTCGGGCTGCTCCACGGCGAGGGCGCCGACCTCATGGCGGTGGGCGACGATTCGCAGAGCATCTACTCCTTCCGCGGCGCGGAGATACGGAACATGCTGGGCTTCCGGGAGAGGTTCGGCGCCAAGGTCTTCCTGCTCGTGCGGAACTACCGCAGCTCGGAGACGATAGTCTCGCTGATCAACAGCTCGATAAAGCGCAGCACGATGAAGATAGACAAGGACCTGGTCCCGGTATCGGCCGGAGGGTCGCAGCCCCTGCTTCTCTGCTTCCCGGACCGTCCCAGCGAGGCCGCAGCGCTGGCCGAGCGCGTCGAGGGGGAACTTCAGGAAGGGAAGCGCGTTGGAGTGCTTTTCAGGGCGACATACCTGGCCTCCGAGCTGGAGCTGGAGCTCGCTAGGCGTGGAATCGCTTACGAGCTGAGGGGAGGGATCCGCTTCTTCGAGCAGAGGCACGTGAAGGACCTCGTCTCGCTCCTCCGGGTGTTCAGGAACCCCAAGGACTACGCTTCGCTCTCCCGGCTGCTCACCCTTTTCCCCCGCATCGGGGAGAAGTCGGTCGAGAAAGCGTTCGGGGAGAGACCGCCCGAGACCCCCTCGGCGGTCGTCGGCGGGCTGGCCGCCCTCGACAAGCAGGGCCCGTATTCCGCGCTTCTCGGCTCCATCTATTCCTCCGGCGGCAACGCGGCCGCGATGCTGGACGGCTTCTACACCTCCTTCTACCGTGACTACCTGGAGAAGAATTTCGACGACCACGAGGAGAGGAAGGCCGACGTGGACGCGCTGGTCGGCGCCGCGGCGAGGTTCCCCAGCGTGGAAGAGTTCCTCGACTCGTTCTCGCTCGATGGCACGGAGCCCACCGAGAAGGCCTCGGCCCTGGTCCTCTCGACGATCCACCAGGCCAAGGGCCTCGAATGGGACTCGGTCTTCATCATCGGAATGGCCGACGGCCTGCTCCCTCTCGCCCGCTCGGACGACCTGGAGGAGGAGCGCAGGCTCTTCTATGTCGCCGCCTCCAGGGCCAAGACGACCCTCGTGATGAGCTACCCCCTGAGCTCGGGGCGGTTCTACGACATGGCCATGCTGGAGCCCTCCAGGTTCCTGCTCGAGCTTCCAGACGGATGCTTCAGGAGGGAGGGCGCGTGAATTTCGACCGCTCGCGCTACCCTGACCTCCCTGGCGTCTACCTGATGAAGGACGCTTCGGGCGCGGTCATCTACGTCGGCAAGGCCATCTCGCTCCGCTCCCGCCTCTCCCAGTATTTCGGGCCGGTGGAATCGCCCAAGACGAGGGTGCTGGTCTCGCGCATAGCCTCCATAGATTTCGTCGTGACGAAGGACGAGAAGGAAGCCCTCATACTCGAATCGAACATGATCAAGAGCTACCAGCCCAAGTACAACATGGCGCTCAAGGATGCCAAGCACTACTCCTACCTCGCGATCACGCACGAGCGGTTCCCGCGGCTGCTGCTCGCGAGGAAGAACTCGTCCGGCAGCTTCCGCATCAAGGGGGCCGCGTTCTACGGCCCCTACGTCGAAGGCTCGAAGCGCGCCATCTCGTCGCGGTATCTCCGGAAGCTCTTCAAGATCCGCATCTGCTCCAAGCTTCCGAAGAAGGAGTGCCTCCAGTACCACATCGGGAACTGCGACGCGCCCTGCATCGGGAAGATATCCGAGGAGGACTACGCGAGGAACGTGGATTCCCTGCGCTCTGTGCTCGAAGGCAAGGAGGAGGCCAAGCGCATCATCGGCGAGCTCACCTCGCGGATGAGGGGGGCGTCGGATGCGCTCGACTACGAGACCGCCGCCGCGCTCCGCGACCAGATCGAGTCTCTGAAGATATTCTTCGACCGCCAGAGGGTGGAGCGGGCGAAGAGGGCCGAGGAGGATTTCGTCTGGTTCCAGCGCATCGGCGGCACCCTCCACGTGCAGATGCTCCGCAGCAGGAACGGCGTCATAGGCAAGAGCGAGAAGCACGCGATGGCGATAAAGGAGCAGGAGGATCCGGAGCTCTCGTTCTGCCTGCAATATTACCATGAGCTGCCGGACGCCGTCTATACGAACCTGCCGCAGGCCGAGCAGGAGCGCGTGAATTCCGCCCTCGGCTCGGAAGCCTTCCGGGCTCCAGGCCGCGACAAGGCGAAGGTCCTCGACATCGCGGCGCGCTCGCTCGTCCTAGGCGAGATAGAGCCGGCCGTCCTGAAGCTGAAAGAGGAGCTGGAGCTCTCCAGCGACCCGCTCGTCATCGAGACATTCGACATCTCCACGCTCTTCGGGGAGGAATCGGTCGGGTCAATGGTCCAGTTCGTGAACGGCAAGCCGAACAAGGCCGGCTATCGCCGCTTCAGGATACGGACGGTCGAGGGGCAGGACGATTTCAGCATGATGAAGGAGGTCGTCTCCAGGAGATATTCGAGGCTCCTGCAGGAAGGCGATCCGATGCCGGACCTGGTCCTCATAGACGGCGGCGCAGGCCAGCTCCACGCGGCGATGGACGGCATGGACAGCGCCGGGGTGAGGCTTCCCGTGGCCGCGATAGCGAAGAAAGAGGAGGAGATATACCTCCCGAACCGCATGGATACGGTCAGGATGAGCCGCTCGAACCCCGCGCTGAAGCTCCTGCAGAGCTGCAGGGACGAGGCCCACCGGTTCGCGATCACTTACCAGCGCCTCCGGCGCGGCAAGAAGATGAAGGAGTAGCCGCTTTATAAAATGTTATCAACAATGTCTTAACATGATTCCAATCCACTCCAAGCCAGGCACCGCCTACGCGGTATTCAAGTGCACCGATCCCCGTCCGGTCCCGGCGCAGGTCGAGCGGTTCAAGGAAGCCCTCGGGAACATAATGGCCGTCCATGAGGAGACGATGATACCCCCGGAGACATCCTTCTCAGTGCTCACCGTGCCGGAGGCCAAGGTGGCGTTCCGGGGCGAGGGCGCCCTCGTCGAGCACATCTGCCGGATGGAAGGGGAGGGGGCCGGCCTCGTCATCCGCTCATCCCTGCCAGGGGCTCCCAACGTGGACGCCGCGAGGGACCTGGGGGACGTCCTGAACATGCTCTATGGCGGAACCGAACTATTCGAGGCTGAGAGCGGCGGCAGGGAGCGGCTGATAGCCGACATATTCTTCGAGGACAAGGGCGGGAGGTATGTCTCGAAGATCGAGTTCGACGCTTCCGCCCGCTGAAGCGCGGTTTTATTAACTATTCCCCCTACATTTATCAATAACAAAACAAAAAATTCTGATTTTGTTATCCTCCACACACATAGAAAGAAGATTAACGAAATCGAATTTCAGAAAGGTGAAACGGAAAATGAAATTCAAGGATATGAGCATCAGCGCTAGGACTCTTTCCGCGCTCGATGAGATGGGCTACGATCAGGCGACCGAAGTCCAGGAGAAGACGATCCCCGTCCTGCTCCAGGGCGAGGATGTCATGGTCAGGAGCCAGACCGGCACGGGGAAGACCGCCGCCTTCGGCATCGGCCTGATAGAGATAATCGCGAACGACCGGAGCAGGAAGGCCCTCATACTCGCCCCGACTCGGGAGCTCGCCCTCCAGATCACGATGGAGCTCCGCTCGATAGCGAAGAACCACCCCCTCCACATATTCGCCGTATACGGAGGGGCCGGGATGGGCAGCCAGACGGCCGCCCTCCGGAAGGGTTTCGACATCCTGATAGCGACGCCCGGCAGGCTGCTCGACCACATCCAGCAGGGCAACCTCACGCTCGCCAGGGTCAACCTCGTGGTGCTCGACGAGGCGGACCGCATGCTCGACATCGGCTTCCGGAAGGACATCGACCGCATAATGGGCATGACCGGCCGCGAGCGGCAGGTCCTACTCTTCTCGGCGACGTTCGACGACGAGATCCGCCAGCTCGCCCGCAGCTACATGAACACCCCGGTCCAGATAGAGGTCGGGCCCGTGGGGAGCGTCCAGAAGATACGCGAGGAGGCGATACACCTCCCCAGGGCGGAGAAGCTGGAGAAGCTCAAGGAGATACTCCAGCGGGAGCCCAACTCCAGGACAATCGTGTTCGTCCGCTCGAAGCGGGCGGTCGACCACGTGTGCCGGAAGCTGGTGCGGGACGGGATCGACGCGAGGTCCATCCACGGCGACAAGACCCAGGGCCAGAGGGAGCGCGCGGTGCGCGACTTCCAGGAAGGCCGGACCAGGGTGCTCATAGCGACCGACGTCGCCGCTCGCGGCCTCCACATAGACGACGTCCACCACGTCATCAACTACGACGAGGCGGACACCCCTGATACACACACCCACCGCATCGGCAGGACTGGCAGGATGGGCAAGGAAGGGAAAGCGACCACGTTCAAGGAGACCGACCCGCTCACGCCGGAGCAGCGTATGCAGCACCGCATGGAAAGGCGCAATCAGGGCTTCTCCGGAAGGGGGAGCCGCTCAGGGGGGCACTTCCGCGGGAGCTCCGGCGCTTCGGGCGATCGCCCGGAAGGAGGCAACCCCTATTCTTCCAGGGCGCGCCACCGGCGAAGATTTTAACCTTGTCTTCCATCTCTCCGCATGGCTATCTCTGACGCGGCTGTGAAAGCCAAGACCGGCAAGGAGTGGAAGAGCTGGTTCTCCCTCCTCGATCGGGCCGGCGCGGCGAGGATGGATCACGCCGCCATCGCCGCGCTCCTCCGCGAGAGGTTCGGATGCCCCCCGTGGTGGAGCCAGATGGTCGCCAATGCCTATGAGCAGGCGCGCGGCCTGAGGAAGAAGCACCAGATGCCTGACGGCTATCAGGTGGGCGCGAGCAAGACGTTCGGCTTCCCGGTCCGGAAGCTCTACTCCGCATTCACCGAGCGGGAAATACGCTCAGGTTGGCTGAAAGGCGACCGGCTGGAGATAACGACCGCGACCAAGGACAAGTCGATCCGCGCCCGTTGGGGAGAGACCCGGATAGACGTGAATTTCTACCCCAAAGAAGGGAAGACGCAGGTGTCCCTCGGCCACAACAAGATAAAGAGCGCCGCGGAAGCCGCCAAGATGAAGAGATTCTGGAAAGACGCCTTCCTGAGGCTGGGAAGGCTCATCTCGTGAAAAGGATCCTCTATGGCAGGCATGACCGATTACCTCAGCTCGACATTCTCCTCCCTTAGGATACGGAACTACCGGCTATACTTCGTGGGGCAGGCCATCTCCACAACAGGATACTTCATGCAGTCCATAGCCCAGCCCTGGCTGGTGCTCCAGCTCACCGGCTCCGGGACTGCCCTGGGCCTCGTGACCGCCCTCCAGTACCTGCCCATCCTTTTCCTCTCGCCATGGGGAGGGCTCGTCGCCGACCGCTTTCCCAGGCGGAAGCTCCTCGCCGTCACGCAGTCCGCGCTGGGGCTGCTCGCGCTCATCCTGGGCATCCTGGTCGCCACCGGCGCGGTGCGCCTGTGGATGGTCTACCTGATAGCCCTCGTCTTCGGACTCATAACCACGGTCGACACCCCGGCGCGCCAGGCATTCATCCCGGAGATGGTGAAACGGGAGGAGCTGAAGAACGCCGTCACGATATACAACAGCCAGTCGAACCTCGCGCGCGTCATAGGCCCGGCGGTGGCCGGCATCCTGATCGCCTCCATCGGCCTCAGCCTCTGCTTCATCCTCAATGGAATTTCGTACGGCGCGGTTGTCATCAGCCTCGTTATGATGGACAAGCGCGCGCTAGGCGCCCCGCCGCCGGCCGGCAGCGCCAAGGGCGGCATCGGCGCGGGCTTCGACTACGTCCGCTCGTCGCCGATCCTGCGGAACTCGCTGATAATGATGGCGATAATCGGCACGCTCACCTATGAATTCACGGTCAGCCTGCCGCTCCTCGCCCAATTCACCTTCGGCGGCGATGCCGGCGTCTACGCCCTGCTCACCTCCGCGATGGGGGCAGGCGCGGTCGCCGGCGGGCTCTACACCGCCGGGCAGAAGAGGACGTCCGCGTCCATGCTCCCCATGGCGGCCCTCCTCTTCGGGATAGCCGTCCTGCTCGTCGCGGCCTCGCCCACCCTGCCGGTCGCGCTCGCCGCCATGCTCCTCGTCGGGGCGTTCTCCATTTACTTCACTTCGATGGGCACGATCATCCTGCAGCTGGAGAGCGACCCGCAGATGATGGGGCGGGTGATGGCGCTCTGGTCGATCGCGTACATGGGCTCGACCACGATAGGCGGTCCCCTCGTGGGATGGGTCGGGGAGGCGTTCAGCCCGCGCCTCGCCCTGGCGCTGGGCGGCGCGGCCGCGCTCGCCGCCGCGTTGATCGGCTTCAAGACCCTCTCGAAGGAGAAATCGCAGCTCGAGGTCACGGACGAGGTGGCGGAGTCGGCCGAGGAGATGGCCGAGGAGGACCGGCGCATCCAGTGAGCCGGCCCAGTCATTAATACAGGACTCTCCTCCGGAGGACAAGGTAGCTCCCTCCGGGCCTCCGGTATGATTTAATACCCTCAAGGAATCATCCTCTTCACGAGGTGAGCCGCTGGGGATAGCTGAAGGCAAGGAACCTGCCGAGACAATCTTCGCGATAGGCCATTCGACGCGGACCGGTCCGGAGTTCGTGCGTCTGCTGAAGGCCCATTCGATAAGGCTCCTTGTGGATATCAGGACGATCCCGCGCTCCAGGCACAACCCCCAGTTCAACCAGGGCCCCCTGAGGAGGCGGCTGAAAGCCGCGAAGATAAGCTACCTCCACATGGCGGGCCTGGGCGGTTTGCGGAGGCCCCTCAAGGACTCGCCGAACAAAGGCTGGAGGAACGCGAGCTTCAGGGGATTCGCCGACTATATGCAGACGCCGGAGTTCGGCGCGGCGCTGGAGCGGCTCATGCGCCTGGGGGACAAGAAGCGCCTCGCGATCATGTGCGCCGAGGGGAACCCGTTCCGGTGCCACCGCTCGCTGATAGCCGACGCCCTGTCCGTGCGCGGAGTGGCCGTCATGCACATAAGCGGCATGTCATCCGCCCGCCCTCATTCGATGACCGGATTCGCCCGCGTGAGGGGGACGAGGCTGACCTATCCGCCGCCCGGAGGCCGGAAATGATACGGTATAAAGCTTCGAAAGGCCTGAAAATCCTGTTCGTCGGCATAAATCCCCATCCGGGCTCCTTCCGGAGGGGCGTGCCGTTCTCGAACAACAAGACCTTCTGGTATCTCCTCGCCCGCTCAGGCCTCATCGAAGAGGATGCCGGCTCCCTCCGGGACGACCGGAAGCTGAAGGCGTTCTACGAGCGGAGGTTCGAGCGGCGCTGGAAATTAGGTTTCGTGAACATCATAAACCGCCCGACCCCCGACGTCACTTCCCTGAAGAAAGGCGAGGAGGAGCGGGGGAGGAAGCGGATACTCTCTCTCATAGCCCGGTACGAGCCGCGGGTCGTCTGCTTCATCGGAAAGGTGACCTACCAGAAATTCACAGGCTCGGCGGATTTCGGCTTCGGATGGCAGGGGAGCATTTTCCGCTCGAAATGCTACGTGATGCACTTCCCTATCCGCGGCCCGGCCCGTGTGAGGGTGAGAGAGCTGAGGGAAGCGGCATCGGCCGCCGGCTGAAATCGCGGCTGCCCGAGGTGCCGCCACAATCAGGATCGATCGGAGGGGGAACCGACCGAGCCATCGGCCCACAATCGCTTGGGGAGGGGGCAACCCGTTATTAACCTCCCCTCACTAAGCAATGCTCATGAAGATCGAGGTCTGGGCCGACGTGGTCTGCCCGTACTGCTACCTTGGGAAGAAGAGGCTGGAGGAGGCGCTTAAGGGCTTCCCCGGGACCGAGGTCGTTTTCCGGAGCTTCCAGCTCGATCCTGGGATAAGGAGCCAGCCGGGCAAGAGCCTCTATGACTATGTCGCCGAGCTGAGGGGCGAGACCCGCGAACAGGCGGCAAAGATGCACGAGGCCCTGCTCATCGAGGGGAGGAAGTCCGGCATAGAATACGATTTCGAGAAGGTCGTGATAGCTAATTCCTTCGACGCCCACCGGCTCATCCATTTCGCAAGGTCCAAAGGGCTGGGAAACGAGGCCGAAGAGCGCCTCTTCCGCGCATATTTCACCGAAGGCAAGGACATAGCCGACCGCAAGACGCTCGCAGCCCTGGCGAAGGAGGTAGGCCTCGACGAGCGCGAAGCCAGGGAGGCGCTCGATTCCATGCGATTCTCGAAAGAGGTCAACGAAGACGAGCGGGAAGCCGACCGGCTCGGCATAGACGCCGTGCCCTTCTTCCTCCTGGACCGGAAGCTCGCGATGATCGGGGCGCAGCCGGTCGACGCGTTCATCGGCTTCCTGGGCTCAGGATCCGCTGGCCACCGGAAGCCCCACCCCTGAAGGTCAGTCCCAGTAGCCGCGCTTGCCGAACTGGCCGTAGAGCAGCGTTTCGTATTCCCTGGTGAGGCTGTCCGTGACGTACTCCGGCGCCTTCCTTATCTCGTCCTTCATGAGGCCGACGAGTATCCTCCTGCCCTTGGCGTCTATCTCGTCCACCCATTCCGGCGCTATCGGGACCTTCTTGCCCAGGAGGCCGGTGTCGACGACGAGATATCTTATCCGCCAGCCGCTGTCGTCGACTATGAAATCGTCCACTTTCCCCACGTCCCCGTCCTTGGCGGCGACCACGTACTTCAGCACGTCCTTCGACATGTGCAGCCGGCTCTTCTTCATCTCTTTCCAGTACTCGGGCCACTTGTAATACAGGTCGAGCTTCTCCTCTTCCTGCCTGGTGAGCGGGGCGCCCTCCTTGACGGCCGGGCTAGCCTCGATCTGCTCCTTGCTCAGGTTGGCCGGCAGGACGCGCTTCCCGAAGTCTGGCGTGCCGAGCGAGACCGGAGAGATGAGCACCTTCCTGCCCGAGAGCCATTTGCGGGGCTTGAGGACCATGTACCTGATCTCCCAGCCCTTGTCGTCGAAATAGAATCCCTCGAGCGACCCTATCTCCCCATCCGTGGCGTCCATCGCGAAATCCGCGAATCCTTTCATGCTCCTCAACATAATACCATCCTCCAGAAAAGGGCTGGACAATTGGAATATTTAATCGTTGGGGCTACTGGATCCCTATCCCTACGCACTTTCCGTCGACGGTCATGTAGGAATCGGGGATGTCCGTCTGGCAACCGGCGAGCGGGAGCTTGAAGTCTGCCCCGACGGTATTGAGCGTGTTGTTGGAGGCATCGGTCCAGACGGCCTGCACCCTGCACGATGTGTTCAGGTTGGCGACGCTCACGCGCAGGTCCGCTGTCCCGAACGTGTAGCCGCTCCTGGCCCTCATGTTCTCCATGTGGGCGTCCTGGCAGCCGTTCCTCAGCGCCTGCATGATGCAGCCGCTGTCGTTCCTGCAGTCGATCGGGCCGTGCGGGATGCTGGCGCATCCGAAGAGGAAGAGCACGAATGCAACTGCGGCGATCGCGGCTTTCACGGAGCATTATCTAGGCGTTTTTTAATAATCATGCCTCTGGCGATGGCAATCATTAAAAGAGGGGGCGGGGATGGATGCCCATGAAGGCGTTCCTGCTCATGCTTCTCGCGGCTACGGCCCTCGGTTGCCTGGGCGGCGGAGGAGGCCCGCCCGCGGGCAACTATTCCGTCCCGCAGCTGAAATATCTCCTCCTCGACCACTATGGCGAGAGCCAGTTCTTCTACTGCGACCCGGACTATTATCCGATCGGCCGCGGCGACGAAGCCGTGAAGGCGGTGGAAGCGTTCCCCGCGATACAGAACGACACGGACTCTTTCAGCGCCATCACTGCCCGGCTCGGCCTGCACGCGCCCTTCTCGAACGACTCGATGCTCGCGATCTACCGGGAATACAAGAAGCTCAACGCCGTCTACCTGGTCCAATCAGGGGATTCGTACTTCTACAGCATGCAGCTGGGCAACGAGACCCAGGGCCGGCGCGTTAACGGCACCATCACGAGGAGCGGAGCGATCACCGAGACCGGCTCGGAGAAGGCCTTCCTGACCTGCCCGATCTGCCTCGCGACCGGCACCCTCATCAGCACCCCGGGCGGCGATCTCCGTGTCGAGGACCTCAGGCCCGGCATGCTAGTCTGGACTCAGGACTCCTCCGGCGCACGGATTTCCGCTCCGCTGCTATCAGTCTCCAGGACGCCGGTGCCTCCGACGCACGAAGTGGTCCACCTCGTTTTATCCGACGGGCGCGAGCTGTACGCCTCGCCCGGCCATCCCACTACGGACGGCCGGAAGGTCGGCGACCTTCGGGCGGGCGACGCCCTTGACGGCTCGCTTGTCGTGAGGGCCGACTTGGTCCCCTATGCGGATGGGTATACTTACGACATCCTACCGGACGGGGACAGCGGGATATACTGGGCCGACGGCATCCCGCTCGAAAGCACGCTCGCGGAAAAAAATTGAAAAAAAATCACTGCGAGACCTGGAAACAGGCCACGTCGTACTGCGAGACCGCATGGCTGTTCCCGTTGGCCAGCGACGGCGTCCCCGGGCTTCCGGCATAGACGAGGGTCGCGCCCGCGAAACCGGCCGTATCGAATCCCAGAGGCGAATTGGGCTCGGCCTGGCACGACTGGCTCGGCTGACCGGTCCCGCCCGGGTTCGCCGCTGCGAACGCCATGCCTGCGACGAGCAGGGCGGCGAGCAGCCCCAGATATACTCTCTTCATCAAACCACCTCGGCCCAAGACGGCGCCCGCCGGGTTATAAAGTTTTCGCAGCGGGCCGTTGGAAAATTTCTGCGGATTCTGGCATCGCTTTTTATCTGTTCATGCGAGGCGCCGAGAAGAATTTCAAAGCAGCAGATCTTCAAGGGCCGAAAGGATAGGGGAACCGCCCGAATAACATCCGGACCGACGGTACTGGCCGGGCATCACTTGCCATAATAGATGATTTTTATGTCCGTGGACCTTGTGAGCGGCTTCTGCCCTGCTATGTCGAGGCTGCCCTTCACCGAGAAGCTGTTGAGGCCGAGAGCGCTGTCCCGCTTCCAGTTATCCACCGCGGCCTGATCCGCTGTTTTCGGGAACGCTATCTCCGGCGCCTTCTCGGGGATTTTGAGGCTGAATTCGTATCCCGATGAAGAGTACTCCTTATTAGCCCCGAGAACGATCTCCGCGTGTATCTTCTCGATCGGGATCGTGAAATCCTCGTTCGGGACGTGAAAGACCAGGAGCACGGAAAGCCTCTCCGCATGAACCGGCTTCTTCAATTCCAGGCGCAGAGTGCCGCCCACGGTCTCGCCTGGCCGGAATTCCTTCTTGTTTATCTCCAATGTCATCTTCCTGTCTTCGAAAAGCCCGAACACCATAGTCCATCCCTGCAGCGCCTGGGCGCTCAAGCATCTTATTGTCAAGAACCGTGTAAAAACCGATGGGCGGAACCGCTCGATGAAAATGCAGGGAGCAACCCACCGAACAGGTCAGAGGTCTGAGGTATAACCGAAGGCAAATCCATGATTTTATTTGAAGAGGTTTTCTAGTCTAATATCAATTCTTTAGAGCCGTCAGAAGGTATAAATCCCTAATAAGAGTTTTTTGAGGAGTTTCTTAGTGTCAATAAACTCGGGTAGTGGCTATTCTCTCCCCCCTTGAAGAATGTCCGGACGGACAACGCTAGAAGTTGTGTCAATCAATATATTTTTAAGCATGTCACCCCACACATCAGGTAAAAAGGGATGTGAATGCTATCCGTCAAGGTAATGAAGGAAAAAAGCTGCCCAAAAATCGACGTATTAACCAAACTATTTGAAGGAGTGCCGATGGAAGAAGCGCTCTGTATGCTTAAGGAAAATAATTTTGCGCCACTTTCGAACAAAAGCTATAGCCTGAATGTAATGAACAGTAGCGAATGGGACGTCCACCATATAGTTGCAGATTCTCCAAGCTGGACCGGTACCATGGCCGCTTATGATAAGCCCGACCAAAAACTGGGAAAAACAATCGTATATATCGATGCCGAAACCGATTTGCGTTATGAATTTCCCGTCCCAGAAGAGCATCGAGGAAAGAAAGACGTGATTCTGGTGGCTGAATATCCGGATTACACGATAAAAAAAGACGGTCGACTAAGAACTATCGATGCAAAAAAAGTGGATGTCATAAGCAGATTCCCATCCGACAACAATTGCTTTACCCTTGGCTATTGTAATCGCTATCTTGGTGATCGAAAGCATGATATCCCGAGGGGGAATATAACCAACAATACCAACTCCCTGAGTTTGTACCGGATACAACGGCGGGTGGGCCTCATTGTTCGCGGTCCAGATATACATAGAGGACGCTTTGATCATGACATCGGCCTTGATTATGCGCCTTCCGAAGAATTGGCTATACTCATAGAAAAATAATCGAAATTGCAGGGAGCAAACCCGCTGAACCGATCAGAGGTCATGACCGTTTGCGACCTCTGACCAGATCATAATGCAGGGAGCAGGATTCGAACCTGCGCAGGCACTAAGCCACGGCGTTTCATCAGGCTTTCTGCGTTCCTCAGGACCTTTTTCCAGGGTTTTTGCCCTAAGATTGTCCGGAGGCAAAAAGCCTTCCTAAGCGCCGCGCATCTGGTCGCGCCAAATAGCACGCCCGTTTTGGGGCGCCTTTTCCTAAAAGGCGCATTGACCGGCTCTGCCATCCCTGCGTGAAA
>JAWOLP010000047.1:0-4619 GCA_033853355.1 Candidatus Micrarchaeia archaeon
TCGGACGAGCACATCGGGTTCGAATGGCTCCCATACGATGAAGCCATCGAGAGGCTCACGTTCAAGAACGCAAAGGAGCTGCTGGCCAAGGCCGAGCGCAGGCTGAAGGCTGAGGGCGGGTGAGGCCCTGGCACTCGAAGAGAAGAGGATCCGCGACCCTTCATCGGCGGAATTCAGGGAAGCCTGGCCGATCTACGAGTCCTCGTTCCCTCCCGACGAACGCCGGGAGCTGGGGCAGCAGGAGGCGCTTTTGTCGGACGGGCGGTTTTGCTTCACGGTCTTCTCGGATTCTGGTTCTGTCGTCGGCTTCCTCTCCAGTTGGGAGCTGGAAGGCTTCACCTTCATAGAGCATTTCGCAGTGAGGGCGGACCGCCGGGGGCGAGGGATCGGCAAGGAGATGCTCGCGCATTTCCTTGAGGGGAGGGAGAATATCGTCCTCGAGGTCGAGCCCCCTGGCGGGGACATCCAGAATCGGCGCATCGCCTTCTACAAGCGGCTCGGCTTCGTCCTCAACCCCTACGATTACATCCAGCCGCCTTATGGGGAGAGCAAGAAGCCGGTCCATCTGCTGCTGATGAGCAGGCCTGGCGCCCTCGACCGTGACGGCTTCGCGAAGGCGCGCGCGGAGCTCCACCTCGGAGTCTACGGCCTCCGCTCGCCGATGGTCTAGCTTTTTATGACGTTCGCAGCAAATGGCGGTCGATGGACTTCATCCTAGAATCACCCTACCGGCCCTCTGGCGACCAGCCGCAGGCCATCGACAAGCTCGCCAAGGGGGCCCGGGAGGGCGGCATCCAGACCCTCCTCGGCGTCACCGGCTCGGGCAAGACTTTCACGATGGCCAACGTGATAGCCCGGCTCGGCAAGCCCGCGATCGTCATCTCGCACAACAAGACGCTGGCCGCCCAGCTATACGCCGAGTTCCAGCAGTTCTTCCCGAAGAACAACGTGGGCTATTTCATATCGTACTACGACTACTACCAGCCCGAGAGCTACATACCGCAGACGGACACTTACATCGAGAAGGAGTCCGAGAGGAACGAGAAGCTCGAGCAGTTCCGGCTGCAGGCGACCTCCTACCTCCTTTCAGGGATGCCGACAGTGGTGATCGCCTCGGTGTCGTGCATCTACGGCCTCGGCAACCCCGGGACCTACGAGAGCCTCGGCCTTGAGTTGAAGAGAGGGGAGACGTTCCGGAGGAAAGAGCTGCTGCATTCGCTGATCTCCATGCAGTACACGAGGAACGACGCCGTCCTCGAGAAAGGCTCGTTCAGGCTGCGCGGGGACCTGCTGGAGGTCATGCCGCCTTTCATGGACCAGGCCGTGCGCGTGGTCTTCGAGGACGAGAAGGTCGAGAGCGTCGAGTTCTTCGACGCCCTCACCGGACGCAAGGCCGCCGCCTCGAGCTACCTGCTCCTGCCTGCCAAGCATTTCGTGGTCCCGGAGGAGACGAAGGGCGGCGCGCTGGAGGCAATCGAGGCCGAGCTCGAGGAATTCGCCCCAACTCTCAAGCCTCTCGAGAGGCAGAGGCTGGAGCAGCGCACGCGCTACGACCTCGAGATGATCCGCGAGATCGGATACTGCTCCGGCATAGAGAACTACTCAAGGCACTTCGACGGCCGGAAGAGCGGCCAGAGGCCGTTCTGCCTGCTGGATTACTTCCCCAAGGACTTCCTCATGATAATCGACGAGTCGCACGTGACGATACCGCAGATCCGCGGCATGTTCCACGGCGACTTCACCCGGAAGAAGGCCCTGGTGGAGAACGGCTTCAGGCTCCCCTGCGCCTATGACAACCGCCCGCTGAAGTTCGACGAGTTCAAGTCCTTCATGAGGGATGTCATCTTCGTCTCCGCCACCCCCTCCCCGTACGAGCTCGAGCACTCGAAGCAGGTCGTCGAGCAGATCGTCCGCCCCACCGGCCTGGTCGATCCGGTCGTCGAGGTCAGGCCCACGAAGGGGCAGATCGACGACCTCCTGGCCGAGGTGAAGGCGAGAGCCGGGAAGAACCAGCGGGTCCTCGTCACCACCCTCACGAAGAAGATGGCCGAGGACCTCTCGGCATACCTGCACGAGAAGGGCGCGCGCGTCCGCTATCTCCATTCGGAGATCGAGACGCTCGAGAGGACGAGGCTGATCCGGGCCCTGCGCGCCGGCAGCTTCGACTGCCTCGTGGGCATCAACCTGCTCCGCGAGGGCTTGGATATCCCGGAAGTTTCGCTCGTGGCGATCCTCGACGCTGACAAGACCGGGTTCCTGCGCTCGGCCCAGTCGCTCGTACAGACTATCGGGCGAGCGGCGCGGAACGCGGACGGCAGGGTGATAATGTACGCGGACGGCATGTCGGACGCGATGAAGGCGGCGATAAAGGAGACCGACCGGAGGCGCAGCAAGCAGCTCGACTACAACGAAAAGAATGGGATAACGCCGAAGACGATAACGAAGCCGATCCCTCCGGACGAGGGGGTCGGAGAGGTAGAAGCGGCCATCCCGAAATCGATGAATGCGAAGCAGAAAGAGGAGCTGATCCAGATGCTGGAGGAGCAGATGAAAGCCTACGCAGAGCGCCTCGACTTCGAGAAAGCGATCGCCCTGCGGGACAAGATACGACAGCTCAGGGGATGAACGCGCCGGATGCCCCGATGCGGCCCTGCGAGGGAAAAAAGATGCCTAAGCCTCGAGCTGCTCGAGGGCCCTTCCGGCCTTCCTCTTCCGGTGCTCCAGGCCCCACTTCCTCATCTCGCTTATGACGGGCCCGAGCGTCTTGCCGTACTTGGTCATGGAATACTCGACGCGGGGCGGGACCTGGGGATAGACCTTCCTGCTCACGACCCCGTCCTTCTCGAGCTCCTTGAGCTGCTGGGTGAGCATCTTCTCGGTTATGCCTGGGATGGATCTCCTTATCTCGCTGAACCTCTTCGAGTTCCCGTTGAGGTGGTATATTATCAGCACCTTCCACTTGCCCCCGAGGACCTTGAGGGTGGCCTCGACCGGGCAGCCAACTTCCACGCAATCGCTTTCCTTCATCTTCTCTGGATCGATCATACACATCACACTTTCTTTTTAAACAGTATATATGTTTTTAATAGTTACGTTCGATTCAATAGCGGAACTTTGGACGTCCGAGAAAGATTAGGGCGGTCTAAGAATGGAGGTATGTGGTATGTGTAGATGTGGAGAGTGCGGGAATGGCTCTTGCGGTTGCGGGCATGGTTCATGCGGCGGCGGGGAATGCGGACACGGCTCTTGCGGCGGATGCGGCTCGTGCCAGGGCGGCGCTTGCGGCCAAGGGCAGTGCGGTTCCTGCCAGGGAGGCTCATGCCAGCCAGTATGCCCCAGCTGCCAGGCCGAGGAGTGCGAGCACTGCAGCCAGTGCCAGTGCGAATGCCATTCGGAAGGCGAAGAAGGGGAAGAGGGCTGGAGGATGCCTTTGGCCAAGAAGGTCATGAAGAAGGCCATGATGGGCATGCTGAAGGACCGGGTCAAGGAGCGGCTCGAGAAAAGGTTCGGCAAGAAGATGGACAAGGTCGCCGATGCCCTCATGGAGCACATAGAGAAGAAGATGAAGCTCAAGAAGGAGATGGGCGAGCTGGAAGACTTCGACCTCAAGGCGAAGCTGATGGAAGTCTTCCGTGAGTGAAGGGACCGAGGCCCCCTTCCACCATTTTTTTTGGCGTAAGGGTTCCCTTTCCGGTCTCCCACTCTCATGAGGCCCTCTCTTTCGGGCCTCTCTAATCCATTTTTCTATTTTCTCTTTCTATCATCACACAGAAACAGGGAAAAGAAGGTGGTTATGGATGAGCGCAAAAGGCGCCGTGAAGTACTTCACGGACAAGTTCGAATACACTACGAGCCCGACCGACGTGCGGAAGATGGTGGACACGAAGGACGCGGAGCATTTCCTCGTCGACGTCCGTGATGCCGGCGCCTACAAGGCCGGGCACATACCCGGGGCGATCAGCATGCCGGCCAAGGACATCCCGGACGAGTACGGCAAGCTCCCGAAGGACAAGACGATCGTCTTCTACTGCTACAACATCACCTGCTTCGCCGCGCCCAGGGCAGCCCTGTGGCTCGCGAAGAAGGGCTACAAGGTCAAGGAGCTCGTGGGAGGCTTCGAGGAGTACAAGAAGAACGGCCATCCGGTCGAGAGCGGGTGAGCGCATGGATCTCTCATGGGACGACCCTAGGATGAGGGTCTTCGTCACGAACGTCGGGCTGATAACGTCCGACGGCCCTCATGGGCCCAACATCATGGCGGCCGAGTGGACCCGGCACGTGTCCTACTCGCCGAGCCTGGTCGCGATAAACATCTACACCCGGCACGCGACCTACTCCAACATCAGGCACAGCAAGGAGTTCGGCGTGAACCTCTGCGCGGCCGACCAGAGCAAGGTCTCCAGCGTAGCCGGAGGGACGCGGGGCAGCGAGGTGGACAAGATCGCTGCGCTTAAGGAGCTCGGGGCCGGGTTCTACGATGGAAAGAAGATAAAGGCGCCGATGCTAGCCGGGGCGGCCATGAACGCGGAATGCCGCGTCGTGAGGGAGGAGATGGTCGGCGACCACGCGATGGTCATAGGTGAGGTCCTCGAGCTCTCGGCGAGCGGGAAGGACCCCCT
>JAWOLP010000048.1:0-4832 GCA_033853355.1 Candidatus Micrarchaeia archaeon
TGTGCGTCCGGGTCACCTGGGAGCTGATGTTGATTATCATGCCGCCGCCCTGCTTCCTCATGATCGGGATGACGAGCTGCATCGCCCGCACGACCGCGAAGAGGTTGAGCTCCATTATCGAGCGGAACTCCTCCACATCGAAGCTCTCGACGTTGCCGAGGAGGCCCTGGCCGGCGTTGTTGATGAGGACGTCCACCCGCCCATACCGCCCGACCGCCTTCTTGACGAGGTTTTTGATATCACCCGGCTTCCGCATGTCGGTTACGATAGCCATCGAAACGGGCAGCTCGCGCTCGAGGGCGGCCAGCTTGTCTTCCGATCTCGCGGCGAGCACGACCTTGGCTCCCAGCGAGGCGAGGTGTCTCGCTGTGGCCAGGCCTATCCCGGAAGAAGCCCCTGTGACGATTATCACCTTGCCTCCGATGTCCATGGTATCAGTCTCCGTTCATGGCCTGCCGGCCAGCTTCCTGCCCCAGGCGGCCGCCCTTTCGATCTCCCCTTCCTTCATGGGGCCTTCCTTCCCCCGGACGAAAAATCCCTCGGGCGTCGCAAGGACGCGGCCGCCCTTCTTCTCGAGGATTTTTGAGATGGAAGCCGCTGCGTAGCCGAAAAAACCGGCAAGCTTGCGGACCATCGGCCCCTCTCCCTCAAGGTCGTTGCGCGTGTCGAAGGAAGCGACGCCGACACCTCCGAGAGCTCCATCGGGCATCTTTCTCAGGAAATCGGATACGGACTTGGTAGGCCTTCCGCCGTGCGTGGGCGAGCCGGCGACGAGCATGTCCAGGCCCTTCAGGTCGGGCGCCCCGGATGAGACGCTGCGCGCGACGCATCCTTGCCCTATGCCTTCAGCTATCGCTCTTGCGACTTTCTCGGTGTTCCCATAGACCGAATCATACAAGACAATCGCTTTCATGCGCTTCACCTCCTATTGCAAACCAGCTTGGGACTCATCTGATTCCACCCGGCGCTCTCACCATACAAACGGTATGAGGCGGTATCTCGTCTTCATGCAATACTCCTTATACCCCCTCAGGTCGCGCCTCAACACCTTCTCCTCGTTGATGATGCGGAAGACGAAGACCGGTATCATGAGGAGGAAGACAGGAAGGGCTAAGTATGAGCCAAGGGCGAGCGGGGTGGCCACGTACATCGCTATCTGACCCAGATACATGGGATGCCTGACAACGGAATACGGGCCGCTGGATATCACTTTCTGGCCCTCGTCCACCTGCACCGTCCTCCCTGCGTAGCTGTTCTCCCTGAAGACGAAGAATATGAAGATGTACGCGAGGAAGACGAGCGCATCGGCGGCGATGGATATCTCCGCAGGCACCGCCGACCATCCGAAGCGGCGGTCGAGCCCGGGGATGAGGAATGCGATGACGAAAACAGGCAAAGCCAGCTTCATGATGAGCGCCTGCTCGGCCTCCTTCTCCCTTGTCCTCAGCCTGCGCTCCAGGAAAGCCGGGTCCTTGCCCATGAAGTAGACGATGACGACCGCGGCGGGCGATAAAACCACGGCCAGGTATGCCCAGGCCTGCCAATAATCGGGCGTCCCTGCGGGCAGGAAAAGGAAGGCCGAGATGACGAGGGCCGAAGCTATGAATAGCGCGGAGAACCTTATCCTCAACCACCATCCGTCCATGCAGCGGATGCGCGCCTGAGGTATAAAATCCCGGCGTTTCTTTCGCTGTCAGCCTCTCTCCATGGCGCGCTTCGATTTTTTCGGTGCCAACCCGAGAATCATCGCAATCCTTTTCCGGTCTACTCCCTTGTCCGGAAAGACCTTGACATGGCCCATGAATCTCCCTGCGCCATCTGCGAGAGCGCGCTCCTGCGACGTGAGGTCCGCTACGCTGAATCCAAGGTTCACGTGGTCCCTGAACGCGGCGATGTAGAACCCCACGCCATACCACGGGGCTCCGTACTTCATCTCTTCGCTGATGCCTGGGAACGCTTTCAGGATCATCGCCCTCAATCCGTAGCAGAGCTCCCTTTCAGGCTTTTTCTGCCTCTTGAAGTACGCTTCCACGCCTTTGTCCATGGCCACCATGCGGATTGAGGATTTTTATCCTTTGCCAGACCGCTACGCTCCTTCGCGCTCGTGACCGCAGTCGCTATCCGCCGGAGGCATTCTTCCCTCTCCACCGGCAGGTTTCCGAAGGGCGGGTATCCAGCGCTCCGCCCGTGCGGTCCGAAGCTCATCCAGCCCCGGAAAGATAGCCGAGCGCCATCATGGCCAGCACGAAAAGGGTGATGAGGATGAAATCACGGTCGCGGAGGCGCACGTAGTGCATCAGCATCATGGCCACTCTCGCCGCCGGCGTCAGGAGCAGGATAGCTATGCCCGCCATGACCGACCAGCCGCCGAGCGAATAGGCCTGGCTCGAAGGCTGGCTGATCGCATAAAGCATCATGCCCAGGAGGCAAAGGCCTCCTGCCGTCGCCACCCCCAGCCAAAGCAGCCGGCTTATCCGGTCCTCTATCTCGTTCTCAGAAGCCAAGCGACACACCCATCGCCTGCAGCAGCATGCGCAGCGCGGTCAAGGAGAGCACGGCCACGAAAAGCACCTTGAGGTGCGCCGTGTCGACCTTGTGGGAGAGCCTGCTCCCCATGATCGAGCCGGCCGCGATCCCGACGACGATGGGGGCGGCGAGCTCGGGGACTATGTATCCTTTGCTGAAGAACACCGCGGCCCCGGTCGCGGCCGTCACGCCTATCATGAAGTTGCTCGTCGCTGCGGCCGGCCGTATCGGGACCCCCATGCCCATGTTCATCAGCGGCACTTTTATCACCCCGCCGCCGATCCCGAACAGGCCGGAGAGGATGCCCGCGACAGCGCTGCCGGCCAGGCCCAGCCATGAAGAGCGCACCTCGTATTCGTGTTTCCGGCCGTCGTGCTCGTAGCTCGAGTGCAGGCAGAGCCGATCGGAGAGGCTGTCAGGCTTCCGGCCTTCGGCGCGCCCCGCCTCCTTCCCGGCCGAGAGCATTGAGAAGCAGACGTAGAACGCCGTCAGGGCGAAGAGGACCTCGAGGACGTTGACGGGCATGAGGACCGACACCAGCGCGCCGGCCAGGGCTCCCACGCTCGTCCCGACCTCCAGGAACATCCCCAAGCGCGGGTTGGAGAGGCGCTTCTTGACATAAGCCGCAGCGCTGGCGCTCGAAGTCGCGACTACGGCCACGATCGACGCGCCGATCGCGTAATGCATCGGCACCCCCTCGAAAAGGACTAAGAACGGGATGAGGATGACTCCCCCGCCGATGCCTACGAGGGCTCCGATGACCCCTGCCAGGGCGGAGACAGCGAAGATGACAAAGGCTGACACTAGGTCGAATATCACGATATATAATGCGTGAAAAAAAATTTAAATGCAGCCAGCAGGAAGACTCTCACCATATGTAGGGCACGAGCCTGAACCTGACCTTCTCGCAGTATTCTTTGTAGCCTGGAAGCTCGCGCCGCAGCAACTCCTCCTCCCCGAGCAGCCTCTGCACTATTATCGGGATGAGGAGGAGGAACGGCGGGACCGCTATGTACGAGCCGAGGGCTATCGGGGTCGCGATATAGAGGACCAGCGAGGCGACATACATCGGGTGCCTGACGACGGAATACGGGCCGCTCGATATGACCTTCTGGCCCTTCTCGACCGCTATCGTGCGGCTCGCATAGCTGTTCTCCCGGAACACCATGAATATGGCGAGATAGCTGACGAAGACCACGGCGTCGGCCGCTATCGAGACCTCGGGCGGGACGTGCGACCAGCCGAACCTCTGGTCCAGGCCGGGGATGAGGAAGCCGATCAGGAACACCGCGTATCCCAGCCTGGTCAGGAACCCCAGCCTGACCTCCTTCTCGCGGAGGCGCAGGCGCCTTTCGAGGAACTCCGGGTCCTTCCTCCAGAAGTATGTGACGACGATGCACATGGGGATAATGAGCGTGGCGATGTACGCCCACGCCTGCCAGTAGCCGAGGGTGCCGGCCGGGATGAAGAGCGCCGCGCCGATGCCGAGCGGCGCCGCGATGGCGATCAGCAATATCTTCCTCTTCAGCGCGGCCCTGTCCATGCTTCTCTTGCCCTCGCTGTAGATAAAAGGCCTGCGGTCGCATCCAGCGAGGGGCTTTTTAATATAGTTGTAATAAATATACTTACATGGCTTATATGGGACTGGCTGGCGGACAATCCGTTCCTGCCAGCAAGTCCGTGCCCGAGATGCGCAACCGATTCGGATTGCCTTCAGACCGGTCGATAATGCTCGAACCGGCGTTCTCAAGCGCTTGCTCCGACATAGGCGCGTTCTCTTCGGCCCATGGGCTTGACGCCGGCACCTTCCTCATCCACAGGACCGGCGGCTCAGCGTATCGGACGATCCAGGATCACGGCCTCAAAACGGAATGGTATTTCGTGACCGACACGGTCCACATGACGCGCCAGCTCGGTCCTGATTTCGAGGATCTGCTCGCGGCCAAGTTCCATTACCACTGCTCCACCCACCACGTCCTCCTCTATGTCCCGGACAGGGCGCTCGAAAAGCTGGATTTCGAGCTCATAGCCAAAGGGTTCTACCCTCCGAGAGCGGAGCATGCGATGTCCTTTTTCGCGCAGGCGCTCGACGGGGTCATCCCAAGGCAATACGTGATGGGGGTGTTCGAATACGAAAAGAGGGTGTTCATCCCCAATGCCGGTTTCGACCCAAGGCACCTGCCGGAAGAGTTCCCCTCATTGGGAGACATGAAGACCAGGGAGCTGTTCCCGGACCCCTCTGGCGCCATCCCCGGCTACCGGCGTGCGAATCCAGGGGAATTCGGATACGTCTTCAGGAGATCCTA
>JAWOLP010000049.1:0-7305 GCA_033853355.1 Candidatus Micrarchaeia archaeon
CTAAGATTGTCCGGAGGCAAAAAGCCTTCCTAAGCGCCGCGCATCTGGTCGCGCCAAATAGCACGCCCGTTTTGGGGCGCCTTTTCCTAAAAGGCGCATTGACCGGCTCTGCCATCCCTGCGTGAAAACAGCTGTCGCGCAGTAGCAGGGGGTCTGGCGATCGGCCCGCCGATCGACAAGTCCCTGCTCAAACTTACTGTTTGTTATCCTTTTTATTCTGCTTCTCAAGGTATTCCAGCGTCTCGTCGCTGCCAAGGAGAAGCCTCTCGAACAGTTCCGAAGGGTCGAAGAGGGTGATCTTGCCGTCGGTCTTGGACCTCAGCTCCTTCAGGGCGACATCGCGGACGGAAAGGCTCGCCTCCCTGCTGCTCCGTATCTTCTCGAGCTTCGCGCTGAGGTTCTCCACGTTCAGCCGGTTCTCGATGAACACGCCTTGGTATTCGTCCGTCTTTATGTCCGCGCTGGTGAGCCCCTCCTTCAGCGTCCCGTCTATCTTTATCGCGATCACGCATGAAGGGGAGTCCTTCCTTATGCGCTGGACGGTCTCCCGGACGCGGTCGCGCACCTCGGGCTCGCCGGCGTCCTTGAACTCGAGCGCCTCGTAGAAGAACTTCCTGCACTCAATCGGCACGAACTCGCACTTCCTGCTCCTGGTGTCGAAGAGGAAATACCCCTTGGGGGCCATCTCGTCCTTCTTCAGCTGGGTTATGACGGTGCTGCCTGGGATTATGAACCTGCCGCCGAGCTTGGTGATGGTCTCGTGGATGTGCCCGTTCACTATCAGGTCGAAGGGGAGCGTCTCCAGATACTCCAGGGAGAGCTCGTCATCGCCGCCGGGTATCAGCTCCTTTATCGACTGGTGGAGCATGATTATCCGGAACGCGTCCTCCTTCCTGAACCTCTCCATGACCTTCTTGACGGCCTGCTCCGCGTATTCCTCAGGGACGCTCCCGATACCCAGTATCTGCACCCTCTCGCCGTCCTTCTCGAACACCACCGACTCGCCGTGGAGAAGCTTCAGCCCGCTGACCGCGTCGAGGAGCTGGGGAGGGTTGACCATCTCGCGGGCCCGCCTCTCGTGGTTGCCGTGTATCGCATAGACCGGCACCTTGGCCTTCCGGAATATCTCAACGGCCCTCTTGAGCGTCTCCAGTTTCGGTATCTTGACGTCGAAAATGTCGCCGGCGCAGAGGATGAGGTCGGCCCTGTCAGAAGCGCTGACTATGGCGCGCTCGGCCTGGACATAGGAATCCTCCTCGAACCTGGCGTAGCCAAGGTGCGGGTCGGAGAATATGGCTATCCTCATGCGAGAAAAATGATGGAAAAAGAATAAGAATTACTGCCCCCACGGCTGGTCCGCGGCGAGGGTCGCCGTGCAGTTGACGTCCCCGCTGTTCGGGGGCTGGCCAGGCACGGGCGCATTGCATTCCTGGGCGGTCATCGCGCAGAGCTGGAAAGTCACGTTGCCCACTCCCGGCACGTTGACGGTCTTCGTCTGGCCGGCCGTGAAAGCCTGGTACTGGATGGGCGACGAGAGGTCCGATGGGTACAATCCGAAGCTGGCGTACTCCGTGCCGTTCTGGATCTTGAGCGATTTGAAGTACCACAGCCAGCCCGAGGAATTGGCCGGCCTCATTATGTTGCCGCCCTGGAACGTGTTGTTGTTCGGAGAGCCTGACGGATACTGCGTGCAGAGGCCTGGGCCCGGCCCTGAATCCGGCGTGCCGCTGTCCTGGTTGCCGCCATCGTTCGTCGGTCCGGAATCGACCATGGATCCGCCATCGCCTCCGTCGGTCGGAGCCGGATCGGGGCCTCCGCCGCAGTGGACGCTGAAGCTCGCTCCCGCGAGAATGGCGACCACGACAGTCGCCCTCTTGAGCGAGTCGGCCAATGGCTTGAGCTTGGAAAATCTCTTCTCCTCCCCTTTCTCCTCTCTCCCCTCGACAACCCCCGGTCTTGCTAGCTTCATTACATCACCTGACAGCTATCTACACAAATGGTATTTAAACTTTTTCGTTCTTTTATACAATTTATATATTCATGCCGCAGCCCGCTTTCCGTGGATTTTCACACTTTTTCACGCGGCCGGCTGTCAAATCCCATTCCCGCTGTGGCCGCAGCTTCCTGCGCGTGTCAGCGGCCCGGAGGAAACCGTTTAAAAAAGAAACGCTCGATAATTTCTCGATTCTCTTCAAGGGCCCGTAGCTCAGCCTGCGCTTTTTAGCAAAAAGCGCCCAAAAACTGGGGTGCTAAATCGCGCCTGAAATGGTGGAGCGTTCGACTGATAATCGAAAGGTCGTGAGTTCAAATCTCGCCGGGCCCATTTCTGTTCACTGCCCAACCCTTCGGGTTGGGGTGAACTGCCGCTCCTTCGCATCCCATTCCGCAAACAAAATCAGGTGATACTATGGAAGAAGACCAAAGGTTGGATTACAAGGCCTCGTCTCCCCAGGCGTTCAGTGCGATGCTGTCGTTCTCCAGGCAGGCAGGAAGCGCATTGGATCATAAGCTGCTGGACCTGGTGTACACGCGCGCTTCCCAGATAAACGGCTGCGCCTGGTGCCTGGACATGCACACCAAGGATGCCAGGGCCGCCGGCGAGACCGAACAGCGTCTCTATCTGCTGGCCGCATGGCGCGAATCACCCATTTACACCGAGCGCGAGAGGGCCGCGCTCGAATGGACCGAAGCCGTCACCCTGGTCGCCGATACCCGCATATCCGATGACGTGTACGAAGCCGCCAGGAAGCAGTTCAGCGAGAAAGAGCTCGTGGACCTGACGCTCGCGATAGTAGCGATAAACGGGTGGAACCGCCTGAACGTCGCTTTCAGGACGAAGGTAGGCGACTATAAGCCGGGTCAGCATGCCGGGAAGTAACGTTTTCACGGCCCATATCATCCATATTTATCCGTTCCTCCATAATCCATCTCCGGATGTCAGAGCCTTCCCAATACTCCAAAGAGATGGCAAAGGGCAGCGTGTGGAGCCTCGCCGGAGGGGCATTCTACAAGCTCGTCTCGTTCCTCTACCTGGCCGTGGTGGCGCACACGGTATCCCAAAACGACCTGGGCCTCTTCTTCCTCGCCTTCAACATCGTCACTATCTTCTCTGTCGCCGACGATCTAGGGCTCGCGACAGCGCTCATCCGGTACGTCCCGTTCTACGAAGGGAAAGGGGAGGGCGGCAAGATACGGCCCCTGCTCAGGTCCACCTACCTCATCGTTAGCCTCTCGGCTGTCGCGCTCATGGCCCTCATCTGGCTCTTCTCGGGCTACATCGGCTCGGCTTACTCCAACCCCGCCCTGCCGGACGCCCTCCGCGCTCTCTCGCTCTACCTCCTCCTCAGCAACGTGTTCAAGGCGGGCAACTCGTTCGTCCAGGGGAGGGCCGACATCAAGAGCATGCAGTTCGAGCAGAACGTCCAGAACGTTTTGCGGCTCGTCCTCACCATCCTGCTGATATATCTCTACGGCGCCGGCTTCTGGGCGCTCGCCGGCGGCCTGCTCCTCTCCTTCCTGCTGGTCATCCCGCTCTCGCTCTATGACGTCTCCAGGTCGCTGAAGGGCATCCCGGCCGGGCGCGAGGGCGTGGAGGCGAGGCAGCTGCTCACGGAGATCGCCCCTTTCGGGATAATGCTGGGCATCCTCCAGTCCCTCGGAGCCATAGTCTCGGCGACGAACTCGCTCATCCTCGGATTCATGGCATCCACGGCCACGGTGGCCGTCTTCGCGGTCGCCACGACGGTCCCATACGCCGTCCTGACTTTCTCCTCGGCCGTGGGCTCGATATTCCTCCCCCTCCTCTCCCGCCTGCACGGGAAGAACGAGAGGAAGCAGATGGAGAAGGTGGCCGACACGGCGCAGCGTTGGACGATCCTGGCCACCTTGCCGCCCACGATAGCGATGATGGTGTTCTCCCCCGAGCTGATATCGCTCGTGTCCGGGAGCGGCTACATGGACGGGGCGGCGGCGATGTCGATATTCTCCTTCGCGCTGATGGTCAGCTCGCTTTCGGTGACGTTCTCGCTAGCTTTCTCGGCGATGCGCATGATACGCATACAGCTCTGGATACTGGCAGCCTCAGGCATCATGAACGTCGCGCTGAACGTCCTCCTCATCCCGCCGCTCGGCATGGCAGGCTCGGCGCTCGCGTCCGTGGCGAGCTACGCCTTCTCCACAGCCCTGCTCGCGTATTACTCCAGGAAGATGATGGGATTCGGCTTCCCGGCCGGGAGCGTGAGGCTCGCCGCGGCTTCCCTACTCGCCTTCGCCGCCGTCTTCCTCCTCCGCCCGTACATGGTGCCGCTCATCCCCCAGGCGGCAGGATACTACACGGGGAAAGCGGTCCTCGTGGCATTCCTCGCCGCCGCCCTCGCGGTGTCATCGCTCATCTTCATGGGCTTCGCCCTCCTGATACGCTGCCTCCGGAAGGAGGACGTCGATATCATGGCGAAGGCCATGCGCAGGGCGTCGGTCCCGGAGAGGCTGGTCGGGCTCTCGGTGGCCGTCGCATCGCGCGGGGTATTCTAGAAGCCCAAGGCATGGAGGGCGAATATCGCCCCGACGATGAGGGGCTGGTGGACGACGTATATCGTCAGCGAGTGCTTCCCGAGCAAGGCAAGCGACCTTGCCGCCTGCGAATCCTTCCAGGGCTCGCCGAAGACCGGCCTCCCTGCGGGGAACGCATGATACCCTGCGGCCATCCCCATGAGCACGACGCCGAACCAGGGGAGGAGCGGGTAGTAATCGAGGGCTGTGTATCCAGGATAAGTCAGCCCGAGCGGGAATAGCAGGTGCGAGCCGGTCTGCATCCCGACCATCATCAGTCCGATCGCGATGAACAGCGCCCCGAAGGCCGCGTTGAGCTTGCCGAAGCGGAAGAAGAACGGGGCTATGAGGGTGGAGGCCGCTATGAGGTGGATTATGCCGAACGTGATGAAGCCTTCGTGCGGGTACACCCAGGTCGCGGCGGTTATCGCGAGGGCCACGGCCCCGAGCTTCAGCGCGCGCAGGAAGTGGTGGCGGTATCCCTCCCTGTTCCTGCTCTCGCTCAGCGTCAGCGACACGCCGACGAGCAGCAGGAATAGGCTTCCGGTGGCGCGCTGGAACAGCACAAGCGGAAGGGAATAGAGGTCCACCGGCGCGATGCCGAAATAGTTGATGTCGAAGATGACGTGGTAGACCACCATCATCGCTATCGCGATCCCGCGGAGGGCGTCCACTTCGACGAGCCTGGCCATGGCGCTACCTTGCGTACTCCGCCTTCTCGACTATCTCCCTGGCCTTGGAGATGGGTATCGCCGCCGTGTCGGCCAGCCTCTGGGCGCTTTCCGGGATGTCGGAGACAGTCACGATCTTCCGGTTGAGCAGCTTGCGCAGGATGTCATGGCCCATCGGTATCACGCTCACCGGGTAGCACTTGGTGCGGTCGATGAGGCTCTCCAGGCTGTTATGGAGGGGGTAGCGCCATCCGAGCAGCGGGATCTCCATGCACTCGGCGTAGCGGATGACGTCCTCGGAGAATTTCGTGTTCGTGATGAGCCAGGGGCTGTCCACCTTCCTCGCGCCCTCCCGCGCGGCTCCAGCCTGCAGGTCGAGGTACCTTGCGTACACGTACAGTATCGTCTGTATCTTGCACTTGGCCCCCGGCAGGTTGTGGAACTTGCACTCTATCGCGAACGTCCTGCCCGCCTTCGAGGCGACCACGTCAATCTCGTGCGACACGCACTTGCCCTCGAGGATCTGCCTCAGCTCCGTGCCGTATCCCTGCACGGCGAGCAGCCTGCCTATGAAGTCCTCGAACTCGTAGCCCTCGGGGCCTATCTCGAAGAGGGCGCGCTTGAGGTTGAACCTGTGCGAGACCTCTGGCTTCACCTCGTCGATCAGCTCGAAGAGTATGCCGTATATCCTTTTCGTGGGGATGCCGTCGTAGAGCTTGGACTGCAGCCTGTGCATCACGTCCTCGGCCTCACTGCCGCCGAGGCCGGCCCTGCGCAGGGCCTCCCTGGCCTTCTCCTCGCTGAACGGCTCCCTCTCCCCGCTCTCCTTGACGACCATTATCCTTTCCATGTCCTCACTTTCCGCCTTTCCCCTCGCCATCGATCGGCTTGCTCAGTACATATATCATGACCGCGGCCAAGAGGGTCACGAAGAGCGCTACGACGACCTCATACTGCCATGCCCCGCTCGTCGGGATGAAGTTCTTTATCGTGTCTGTTATGGCGGTCTGCCAGAAGAGCGCTGCCACCAGCGCGAGCGCTGTCGTGATCGTGGTGATGGTCCTGGAGGCTATCTGCCGCCGCACCTCTCTGGCGCGCTCGAGCCGCTCCTCGCGTGAGAGCGACGCATCCTCCGCAGGCTTCCTCGCCTCCGCGGGCTGCCTCCTCGCCGTCCCTGACCCTGCGCGCTCCTCAGCCATGCGCCCTATTCGTCGGGAATGGTTTTAAGGGCTTTTTGTCATCTATTTTTGACAAAATGTATAGTATTATATACTTTTTGTAATGTATACGTTACATAAGCTCTTGAGGGAGGTCGAAACCATGGAATCCAAGGACATCATCATCTGGCTATGCGCGGCCCTGGCGGCCTTGTCGTTCGTCGCCGTGCTGGCGGCCGAAGCGGCTGCGGGGCAGACGATCTACGTCCTGCTCACCGTCATCGCGGGGTGCCTTGCGGCCACCATCGTCTCGGTGCTCGCCAAGGTGCCCATCTTCGGCAAGAATATCGGGAAAGACGAGCGCCTGGTCCGGTTCAGCGCCAATTCCGCCCGCGCCTCCATGTTCTTCGTCATCATCCTGATCCTGGCCCTGGCGGAGTATGAGGTCCTCACCGGAAACGCTGTGAGGATGTATGACGTCTTCTGGGCGGTGATCGGCATAACATGCGCCGTGAACCCATTCATCAATTCCGTGCAGAGCTATCTGGGATGAGCGCCATGAGGAACAGGATACGCGAGCTCCGGGCGAGATACGGCATGACCCAGGAAGAGCTCGCCGAGCTGGCGGAGGTCACCCGCCAGACGATAATCGCCATCGAGGCGGACCGTTATTCCCCGTCGCTGGAGCTCGCCTTCAGGATCTCGCGCGCCCTCAAGAGCGGCGTCGAAGATGTATTCCATTACGACAAGTGATGCCGCCACATCCGCTTCCGCGGCAGGAGGGAACGGCGCGCACTTGAACGCGATCCGTTCACAATCGCGATGCACAGCATCGCGGTGCCCCATCGTTCGGAGAACGATTGGGAGGCGCAAATTGTTCGAGGCGTCGAACAATTACGGCCCGTCCCGCTGTGTCCTTGAACCGCGTT
>JAWOLP010000050.1:0-3194 GCA_033853355.1 Candidatus Micrarchaeia archaeon
AGGCGCACCAGCTCGAGCTCGGCATTCTGGGGCATCTTGTTCCGCGACTTGTGCTGGCGGAGCTGGCTGACTATCTCGTTGAGGACCGACACCTCTGCGACCTCTTCGGCGTATTCAGGGCCGGCCTCGGGCCACTCCTTCCTGTGGACGCTGCCGGTGCCGTAAAGCTCGCTATATACCTCCTCGGTGATGTGCGGCAATACCGGCGCCATGAGCCTCATGGAGGCCTCAAGGACGTGGTTGAGCGTATGGAGGGCCGCATCCTTGGTGCCCGTCCCTTCCCCATACACGCGGTGCTTCACGTATTCGAGGTAGTTGTCGCAGAAGTCATGCCAGAAGAAGTCCTGCATCCGCTTCATCGCATGGTGGTACTCGAATCCCTCCATGTCCGCCGTGCACTCCTTCACGGTCGTGTTCAGCCTGCCGGTTATCCACAGGTCTATCACGGTCAGCTGCGGCTCCTCGCCCTTGGGCTTGCCGCAGCTCTCGACGAACCGCGCGGCGTTCCAGACCTTGGTGAGGAAGCTCTTGGCGTACTTGATGTCCTCGTAGCTGAAGGGCCTGTCCTTGGCCATCGCTCCGCTGAGGGCAGCCCACTGGCGTATCGCGTCTGTGGGGTAGTCCTTGAGCAGCTCGGCCGGGGAGATTATGTTGCCAAGCGACTTGCTCATCTTCTTCCCGTCCGGAGCCAGGACGTTCCCGTTGAGCAGGATCGTCTTGAACGGCGGGATGTTCGTGAGCGCCACGCCGCTCCGGAAAATAGTGTAGAACGCCCAGGTCCTGACTATCTCCACGCCCTGCGGCCGCAGCGAGACAGGATACAGCCTCTCCATGCGCTTCTCGTCCGGCCATCCGGAGATGATGAGCGGGGTAATGCTCGAATCCACCCAGCAGTCGCAGGTGCTGGTCTCCGCCTTCATATCGGCTCCGCACACGCATTTTTTCGGGGCGGCCTTCTCAGGGTAGAACGGCAGCTGCGCCTCCGTGGCCGGCGCCGTCGCGTTGCACTTCTCGCAGTAATAGAACGGCAGGGGAGTCCCGAAGACCCTCTGCCTGGAGATGACCCAGTCCCATTCGGCACCCTCCACCCAGTCTATCAGGTAGCTTATGCCGAACGCCGGCATCCATGTGATCTTGCCGGCCATGGCCTTTATGTGGGCGGCGGTGGTCCTGATGTCCGCGAACCACTGCCTCGAGGGTATCAGCTCGACAGGCGTCTTGCACCGGTCATGGACCTTCACGATCTGCTTCGTGGCGCTCTTGCCCTCGACCTTGTCTCCCAGCTCCTCGATGACCTTCGCCTTGGCCTCCGCAACCTTCAGGCCGTTCAGGCTGCCGGAGTTTATCATCTTGCCGTGCTGGTCTATCGCCTCGTGGACCCCCAGCTTGTAGCGGTGCATCCATACGACGTCCATCTTGTCGCCGAACGTGCAGACCATGACGAGCCCGGAGCCGAACTCCTTGTCGACGTCCCTGTCGGACAGCAGGGGGACCTCCTTGCCGAGCGGCGTCGTTATCGTCTTGCCTTCGAGCGCCTTGTACCTCTCGTCGGCGGGGTTGTAAAGGACAGCCTGACATGCGTGCAGAAGCTCGGGCCTCGTAGTGGCTATCGTGAGCGGCCCTTCCGGCCCCTCGAACCGGAGGCGATATAGCGTCCCGTCCCTCTCCTCCTCGTCAAGCTCGGCCTTGGCGACCGCCGAGACGCATCTCGGGCACCAGAATACCGGGTACTTGTCCCGGTAGACAAGCTTGTCCCCGTACATCTTTATCAGCGAAAGCTGCACCTTCCTGTGGTATTCCGGCTCCATCGTCCGGTATTCGTACTGCCAGTCCGGGCTGAAGCCCATCTGCACCATCTGGGTCTTCATCCTGCTTATCATGTCTTTCGTCCATTCCACGCATTTCTCGCGGAACTGCACGGGCGGGAGGCGGCCGAACTTCTTCTCCACCTTGACCTCGGTCGGGAACCCCTGGGTGTCCCAGCCCTGCGGGTAATAGACGTTGAACCCGTTCATGCGCCGATACCTGGCCGCGAAGTCGAAATAGCTGTAGGAGAGCACATGGCCCATGTGCAGCTCGCCGCTCGTGAAGGGCGGGGGAGTGTCTATGGAATAGACCGGCTTGACACGGTCCTCCTCGTCGAACCTGTAAGTGCCTTTCTCTTCCCAGAGCCTCTGCCATCTCTCCTCGATGGCCCGATCGTATCTCTGCTGGAGCATAAGAATCAGATAGTATTCTCGCCCGGATTTAAAATGGGCTCAGCCGACAGCCTGGGGCGGCCTTCTCGAAAGGACGACCTGGTCGAGCTGGCCCGAGTGCAGTTTGTTGATGAGGTCCATGTGAGCGTTGACAACTGAAAGGGCCGCGGTTTCGCCGATGGCCACCTCGCCTTCGCCCTTCCTGTTCCTCACGCCTTCCTCGGCGCCCATCATCCTGGTCAGCTCCCTGCTCCTCTCGTTCCTCTCATCTTCGAGCTGCCTCCGGGCACGGGGATCCCTCTCCCCGGTGATCTGGTTCGTGAGGTCGTTTATCCTCCTGATGTTCTCGCCGCTTTGTATCATGGCCGTGAAGCGTATCATATCCAGGACGTTCTGCGCCAGCTCATCCTGGTCCAGCGGATTGGATATCTGCCTGGTCGGCGGATCGAACTGGATGCCGGCATCCACCGCCGCCCCGCTAACTGCGGAAGGATCGAAATGCAACTGCAGCGCTGCCATCAGCATGTCCTGCTGGACCTGTTGGATTTGCTGTGTGTTCATCCCGCGTCTCTCGCCCTCCTCCTTAATCTTGACCTCGACGTCGGCGAGGAACGAGCGCTGGGCGTTCGCGACGCCGAACTGCTGCTCCAAGATGATCGAAGCCTGGCGGCCATTCTCCGCGTGCCTGTTCCTCTCCTGGGTGTCGCCTGCGATCGCCGCAAGCGCAGCTCCCTGGGCGTTCAATTCGCGCTGCTCCTGGAGAACGGTCTTGGCCGCGTTGTCAAAAGCTTGCTGCCAGTTCGGATCGCCCGGCCTGACTCTCTCGTAGGCCGCCCGGAACGCGGTCATATCCCTGCTTTCAGGGGGCGAGCGGAGCGCCGTAGCCGCCGCGGTCAGCAGCGTGATCATGTCCTGGTCTGCTTGCCTCACCTGCAATGGCGTAGGCCTGGGTGGAAGATGTGGGTAGACCTGCTCTCTCAGCTGGGCGTTTTGAGC
>JAWOLP010000051.1:0-6963 GCA_033853355.1 Candidatus Micrarchaeia archaeon
GTCGAGCTCATCCAGCCCGGCGAAAAAGACGAGTTGATGGCCAAGATCTACTCCTCGGACCTCTTCGAGCGCAAGGCGATAATCCATGGCACCTGCGTCAAGTTCTTCACGGACAGCCACGATTTCAAGGACATGTGGGAGGATAATTTCGAGCAGATCCCGGACTGGGTGCGGCCGCATGCGAGGCTCTTCGCGATCAACGGCCCGAAGCTGCGGATACGCTACGAGCCGATCTCGAAGACGGTCATAATCGAGGGCTGCGACTACTACGGCTGGGTGAAGAGCATCGCCCTCGCCCTCGTCGCAGAGTTCCTCGAGGATTTCACATCGGAGCACAGGCGCTATTCGGTGCACGGCTCGTTCATAGACCGGCAGGGCCGCGGCCTGGCGATAATCGGCCCCTCAGGCAGCGGCAAGACCACCCTCACCTACGGCCTCCTCCTAGAGAAAGGATACAACTTCATCACCGACGACTGGTTCTTCGTGAGGCTCGCCGACCACGACACCCTCGTCTATTCCTCCGAGAAGAACTCGTACATCCGCGGCGACCTCGCCAGGAGCTGGGCCGCCTACCTCCAGAAGCTGGAAGGGGTGAAGAAGGACATGCAGCAGCGCGCGGTCGTGGACGTCCGGAGGCTGCTCGGCGGCGACCGCATAAGGACCGAATCCACGCTCATGCTGACCGTCCTCCTGACGCGGGACCCGAAGCTGCCGCCCATAGAGGAGCTCAGCCCGGAGGCCGCGCTGGCGTTCATGGTCAAGAACGATTTCTGCAACCCGCACCAGCTCCTCCGCTCCAAGGAGAAGCTGGCGAAACGCAAGGAATTCTTCAAGCTGCTTTTCAGCCGCTCGAAGGTATACCTCCTCAACACGACAGAGACGCCCCTGCAGAGCCTGGAGCGGCTGAAGAAGCTGTCGGAAGAGGTGCTCTGATGAAGGTCGCGCTCGTGCAGATGGGCATGTCCGGGAGCAAGGAGGCCAACCTCTCCAAGGCCCTCTCGCTGGTGAAGCGGGCCGCGGACGAAGGGGCGAAGGTCGTCTGCCTGCCGGAGCTCTTCGACTCGCCTTACTTCCCCCAGGAGGAGAAGGCGGCGGCAGAGGATTACGCGGAGGCCGTTCCGGGCAAGACCACGGAAGCGCTCGCCGCGGCTTCGGAGGAGGGCGACATCGTGCTCGTCGGCGGCTCGCTCTTCGAGCGGGACAAGCGCCGCTTCTTCAACACGACCGCGGTCTTCGACGGCGGCAGATATCTCGGAAAGTACCGGAAGATGCACATCCCCCACGACCCCAACTTCTACGAGCAGAACTATTTCCGGCCAGGCGACCTCGGATACCAGGTGTTCGACACGCGCTTCGGCAGGATCGGCACGCTCATATGCTACGACCAGTGGTACCCCGAGGCGGCGAGGATCCTCGCCCTCATGGGCGCCGACATCATCTTCTACCCGACCGCGATCGGCCGCGTGGACGGTGTGGAGCAGGCCGAAGGGCCATGGCAGGAGGCGTGGGAGGCGGTCCAGCGCGGGCATGCGATAGCGAACGCGACCGCCGTGTGCGCGGTCAACAGGGTCGGCAGGGAAGGCGCGATGGAATTCTGGGGCGGCTCTTTCATATGCTCCCAGTTCGGCACGATCCTCGCCCATGGCGGCGAGCAGGAAGGCATCGTCTCTGCCGAAATAGACCTCTCGCTCGGCCAGACGGTGAAGGAAGGGTGGCGGTTCTTCCACAACCGGAGGCCCCGCACCTACCGGAAGCTGGTCGGAAAATGAAAGCGTTCCGCTCAAGCCTTCCGGAGCTTCCGGATTCTTTCATCCTCATCTTCAGGGCGTACGACCTCTTCATCTCTCTCGTGCTTCTTTTCCCCATGGTCCTCTGCCTCGCGGCCGCGCTCGACCTCGCCCTCTTCGGCGGAATCCCCTCCCTGCTCTTCGCGGCCGCGCTCGCGGCTGTCGCCTGCTACCTGGCGCTCATGATCTACGCGTTCTCCCTGGATTTCCGCTCCTGCGACTTCGATGCCCTGGAGGTGTCGGGGGGCTCGGCCCGCTTCATGCTCAGGGGGAAGGCGCGGCGGGAGTTTCCCCTCTCTTCGGTCAGGTCGGTCGGGCTGGTGCGTATCCGCCTCTTCATCCATTACGCGTATTACGCGGAGTTCCGGTCGGCTTCTGGCGCCGCGGTCGCCGAGATCGCCGAGGGCGACTTCGAGGCCCTCGCCGCCGCGCTCGGGGATGCCGGCTTGGGCCCGGGCCCTTCCCGCTCGATCCCGTTCTATCTCTCCTCGAAGTCCTTCCGGCGATGACAAACCATTTTATTCTCTTCATTCGTCCCTCCTACCATGAGAATGCCCGCTGAATGGGAGCCTCACGAAGCTACATGGCTCTCCTGGCCCAAGGACCCCCTGACCTTCCCGCCGGCTGTCCTGCCGAAAGTGGAGGACATATACGTCGAGATGATGCTCGCGCTCGCCAAAGGAGAATCGGTCCATCTGCTCGTGGACGACGAGGACACGGAAGAGAGGGTCCTTGAGAAGCTCGAGGCCGGGGGCTCGGCCCGCAACATCTCGATCCATCTCATCAAGACCGTGGACGTGTGGATGCGCGACTACGGACCCATCTTCGTCAAGGATTCCGGAAGGCTGAGGATGACCAAGTGGGTCTTCAACGCCTGGGGCGGGAAGTACGACGAGCTCATGAAAGACAATTCCGTGGCCCCGCAGATCTCCCCGATAGTCGGCCTCGAGCCCATACTCCCCGGCATGATACTCGAAGGCGGCTCGATAGACGTGAACGGCAAGGGGGCGCTCCTCACCACCGAGCAGTGCCTCCTCAACCGGAACCGCAACCGCTCGATGAGCCGGGCCCGGATCGAGGGCAAGCTGCACGACTTCCTCGGCGCCAGGCACGTCATATGGCTCAAGGAAGGCATAGCCGGCGACGACACGGACGGGCACATCGACGACATCGCCCGCTTCGTGGACGAGAGGACCGTGCTGTGCGCATACGAGGAGGACGAGTCGGACTCCAACCACCGGATACTCAAGAGGAACCTCGACGACCTGCGGGCGGCCAAGGACCAGGACGGCGAGCCCCTCACGGTCGAGACGCTGCCGATGCCGGGCGTCGTGAGATCGCCGGCCGGACGGCTGCCTGCCAGCTACGCCAATTTCTACATCGGCAACTCGGCGGTCCTGCTCCCGGTGTTCAGGCACAAGAACGACGGGAAGGCCATCGACACGCTCGCCGCCCACTTCCCCGGCCGCACGATCGTCCCTATCTACTGCGAGCCTCTCGTGTGGGGGCTGGGAGCCATCCATTGCGTCACCCAGCAGCAGCCCATCTGAGCTTATTAACTTCGGGAGGGGGTTACCCCAAAATTTATTAATCTTGCCTTCTCAGTGTCGTCGAGGTGACAGACGAATGGCAGGTGAAAAGAAGGAAATGGGGGAAGGGCCTTTCATCATGGGCAAGACGTGCGGGATCATCACGGGGTTGCTCGTGCTGGTAGCCGGATTGGTCATGCTGCTCGCGGGACTCAATGTAGCGCCGTTCGCAGGCTCGACGCTGACGCTGCTTGTGGCAGGCGTGGCGCTCGCCCTGGTCGGCATAAGCGTCATGGTCCACGCTGTGAAAGCCTGCCCGCTCTGCAAGGGCTCCTGATTTAAATAACCCGGGCGTCCATCCCCATGCGGGCATTCGCCTGGCCTGGGGATGACGCTGTGGACTTTTTCAAGAAAGGCTCCTTCAAGGGGCTCATCCTCGTATACGCCCTCTGGCTGACGAGCACGAGCCTCGGGGCCTCGCTTTTCGAGGTCTATTTCTACAACCTCGGCCTGTCGATCCCCGGCATCTATCTCGCCGATTCCCTCTGGTTCCTCGGCAGCCTGCTCGTCATCCCGCTGTTCCGCGGATTCCGGGCCAGGGACTTCATGCTCGCGGGCATCGCCATCTCGTTCGTATCGGTCGGCATCCTGCTCCTGGACCCCTCGCCCTCGGCCGCCATCCCCTTCCGCCTGCTCATAGGCGTGACGAATCTGTTCTTCTGGGCGCCGTTCAACATCCTCTATTACGAGTTCAGGAAAGGGGACAACGCCGCCCTCGGCGCGGTCTATTACGCGATAGGGCCCGTGCTTTCGCTCTTCACCCCGGCCATAGCCGGCTTCCTCGCCGCCTCGATCGGCTTCCCCATACTCTTCGCCCTCGCGATGCTCTCTTTCGCCCTGACGTTCGCCGCGACGTTCCTTCTCATCGAGAACAAGGGCTACGGATACTCGTTCATATCCTGCATCCGCTCGATATCCGGCCTGCGCTCCCTCATCTTTATGGAAGGGTTCGCGGGCATGGCCATAACCTCGATAACGCTGAACGTGATGCTGCTGCTCTTCGAGAACCATCCGGCCGGCTTCGGGCTCTTCACCTCGCTGGTCACCGTGTTCGCCGTGGCCGCCTCGCTCGTAACGGCGCGGCTCTCGGACCGGCTCAAGAGGCGGCGCGAGTTCCTGCTTCCCCTCGTCGCGCTCTTCTCCCTCGCCTCGGTTTTCGCGAGCCAGTCGCACGACGTCCTCTCCTTCTTCGTGGGATTCGGCCTCGTCAGCTTCTTCAGCAGGATATTCTACCCCCTGCCGCTGGCCCTGGTGGTGGACAACAGCAAGTCGCTGGTCGAGAGCATGGTCGGGAGGGAGATCTTCCTGAACCTGGGCCGGCTCTGCGGAGGCATCCTCGGCTGGCTGGTCCTGCTCCGTGCCGACATATCGACGGTCCTCCTGCTGCAGGGGCTCTTCCTCTTCGCCTACGTCCCGATATTCGAGAACCGCAAGAGGAAGCTCTCGAGCCACTAGCTGTGGCCGTCGATGACGACCGGCATGGAATACGAGCAGCGGTTCCCTTCCGCAGGCGCCTCCAGGCGCACCGCGCCCAGGTTCGGCCTGGCCAGCTCGGCGATGTCGTTCGCGCTCAGCCCGCTCTCAGGCGTCGTCCAGGCGTCCTCGATCCGCACGCGGCCCTCCCGATCGACGCCGAGCGAGAGGTTGATCACCAACCTTCCTGTCGCGTTCGCCCTGGCCCTCAGCTCCCTCGTGTGGGCGCGGAGAGCGCTGCTCATCATCCCCTCGATCCTCATCTCGGCGTTCCGGTCGAAGACCGATTCGCACGTGGAGACCGGCTTCGCTGACGCCACTGAGGTCGTCGGCTCGTTCTCCACCCTCGCGCTCACCGGCTTGGCGTCCCTGCCGGCGGCTATCGCGATGCCCGTCGCCAGGACAGCCGCCCCCACGAAATACTTCAGTCGGCCGGATTTCTTGGCGTCTACTCGAGGCTCCACCCTCTCCCCCTCGTACCGAAGCTTCATTCTCCCACCTCCCGTTACATTTACACAGGATTCGTTTATAAATCTGTATTTTTTACGTGGTATTTGTTTAATTCTATGAGAATTCACTGAAAATACGGCAATAATCGTGCATTTGTAACTCAAGGTCTTCTGGCATGAAGAGACGATCCTGAACCCCGTCGTTCTCACTGGCCATAGTCAGAAATCAAAGCCGCCGAGCATGTCCGCTTTTCACTTGAGCAGGTGCTTTATCCTCGACAAGTCGATTATGTGGCAGGCGTAGCCGTGCTTCTGGTCGTATTTCTGGTGGTATTCCTCGGCAGGGTAGAAATCGGCGGCCGGAACGATCTGGGTCGCTATCGGCCTCGCATATCCCTTCTGGTATTTCGCCTTGGCTTCCTCTGCCAGTCTTTTCTGCTCCTCGTCATGATAGAATATGACCGAGCGGTATTGCGTGCCCTCGTCCGGTCCTTGCCGGTTTATCTCGGTCGGGTCGTGGCTCATGAAGAAGACGTCGAGCAGTTCCTCGTATGTTATCTCCTTTGGGTCGTACTTGATGAGGACGGATTCGGCATGGCCTGTCTTGTCGGTGCAGACGTCTTCATAAGTCGGGTTCGCCAATGTTCCGCCGGTGTAGCCGGCTGTCGTCTCCTTGACTCCCTTTACCCGGTCGAAGAGGTCTTGGACTCCCCAAAAACAGCCCTCGGCGAATGTCGCGGTCTTCAAGTTTTTGTTTTTTGATTGGCTAGCGGCTTTCGAACGACCCGATTCGATTTTGTTTTTGGTTTTTGGAGTGCTTGTTTTGCTTTCTTCTGAGGTCTTTTCTTTCTTGCCCAAGAGCTTTGAAAGGATGCCTGACATGGACTTGCTAACAGTCACGGAGAATAAAAAGGAGAGCCCGAATCGATTTGGCTCTTCTCCAACTTTTGGTTTCCCCGGCGTGGGCAAGTATCTTTATTAATTTGGATAAGCACTTCCTGATATGGGTTTTCTCGGTGATGTCCTACAAGTTCTGATAGCGCTGCTCGTGTGGATGCTCGCATTCGTAGCCATCGTTTTCGTGGCCGCATATCAGTTCCAGGCAAAGGATGGATCCGATTTCGTTCGGGCATTCATATTGCCCCCAGCTATCTCGCTGATCCTCCTCTACGCGATCCGGCTTTTTTTGGCAAAAGCACGTTCGAATAATGAGCAGCTGTTCTTGTCATTCGCTGCCCTTTTCCTGAGCGCCCTTTCATGCGGTTCGGTTGCAATCGGTGGGGCCGTTCTTTGGATGGACATAGGGAATCCATATGGTATCGCCCTCTTTCTTGTTTCGCTCGCGTTGGCCTCGATCATCTTCTGGTCTGTCATAACCTACAAGTCAGAACAGAACGCCATATTCACCGAGCAATTATATTGGAATCTTCGCGTATTCCTAGGGAAAAAGGGCTCTTTCCATAATTAGGAAGAATCCAGCCCCACCATTGGAGAATCCATCAATCAGGCTAATGGTCTCACTATAGATGTTCCTCAAAGTAATCCTTCACGTGCAGCTGGAACTCCTTGTTGGTCGGATAGCCGAACGACTCATGGAGCTGCAGCAGGTACGGGTGCGGCGAGAAATGCGGCACCGTTATCGCATACCCTTCCATGTCCATCGAC
>JAWOLP010000052.1:0-17490 GCA_033853355.1 Candidatus Micrarchaeia archaeon
AAAATCAGTATTCGACCGCGATCTTGCCGCTTTTTATCCTGCAGACGCACATCAGCCGCTCGCTCGGGTCGGTCGAAAACACGGAAAGCCCGGCCTGCTCCACCTCGCCGGGAGGTTCCAGGTTCCCTGCGCCCTCGGTGACCCTCGCCTTGCACGAGCCGCAGCTGCCGACCCTGCATGCGAACAGTATCGAGCACTTGCCGTCGAGCTCGACCAGGAGCGAGCCGTCCGGGACCTCGATCTTAGCGTTATCGTTCTTTACTTCGACGAGGGCCATGTGAAGGATTGTTCATGCAGGCTATAAATGCTTTCGTGCGGGAGCCTATCGAAAAATCGCCATAAAATCGGGCAGCGCTTTTTCATTGCCAGCGTGGAAAACGCGTGAAAAAAACTTCCTTCGACCTCAAGAGCCATGTGAGCGCAGGATGCAGCTGCGACATGGAGGACAAGGTCAAATCGCTCAAGGGGGTCAAGAGTGCTTCCTTCGATCCGGTCAACTACGTCCTTAGCGTCGAATACTCGGAAAAGGAGACAGATGAGGCGGCCATCCACCTCTTAATAGAGAAATGCGGCTTCGCCTGCTCGAAATCCAAGATGCCGCACGAGATGTCGCATGACATGCACATGGCCCACGAGAAAGGCATGCCCGAGGACCACCATGCGATGATGGAGAAGGAATTCAAGAGGCATTTCATCATCAGCGCCATATTCGCGGTGCCCCCTGCTCATCCTCTCGCCGACGATTCAGGGGTGGGCCAAGGAGTTCCTCGGGATCACGCTCCCGACTTTCCCCGGCGTGAACTACGTCCTCTTCGTTCTCGCGAGCGTCGTAGCCCTCTATGGCGCCCTCCCTTTCTACCGGGGCGCGGCTTCGCGGTGAGCCCGATGGTGAGCTTCTTCCAGGAGGAGATCACGTTCTTCGTCCGCACCTTCTTCTTCGTCTATATCGGGCTCCTGCTTTCGCCCTCCTATTTCAGCCTGCCCGTCCTCGGGATCGCCTCCGCCATACTTGTGGTCTTCATCCTGATACGCTGGGCCGTCCAGAAGGCCGTCCTCCCCTCCCTCTCGGCTGCGGATAAGGTGGCGGTCGTCACGATGCTCCCGCGCGGCCTCGCCCCGGCGGTGCTCGCCTACCTGCCCCTCTCGAGCGGCCTGTCCATCCCATACCTCCAGGAGATGGTCTTCGCGGTCATACTCCTCTCGAACGTTGCCGGTACGGTGATCGTGTTCCTGATCGAGAGGCGCTACGCGCACGCCACGGGCACCGGGCGGCGAGCTTCGCGGAATGGATAAAAGCGGGGACGGCGGGGGCTCAACCCGCCCTTACCCGCGCCCGTCGCTGTGAGGTGGCGCGTATGTGCAACTGCTAGAAATGCCGGAGGAAGAGCGTCGAGGACGAGCAGCTGCGCGGGGCGCGGGAGCTGGCGTTTGCCAAACTGGTTCAACTTATAAAATACATAATAATTAATAAAAGATAACATTATTACTTCTAATGGAGATAATAGTCATATGTCGAAAAATCGCAGGCTGAAAGGCAGTGAGGCTAGTGCTGGTTACAAGCGGGTTGAATTGCCGAGAGGGGGGAACCCAATCACGAAACCTGTGGAGTCTGCCACAGACGTGTTTGATCACGCGGCCGCATTATGTGGGCCTTTACACGAATCGCTTCGCAAAGATATGCATGAAATTAAACTGAATCCTGATGAAAACATCCGCCGGGCGATTGGCCTTTTAGACGGTCATTCACCGAGCAAGGAATCAATCAAAGAAGGCACAGATGTTCTCATGCTATTGGAAATGGCCCATGAAGACCTCTATGCGGCAGTCCCTGCGATGGAGACGGCCCTGCGCAGTCTGGCTACCCTTAATGGTCCTGGAAAGCCATCCGATGGTGTGCTCGATACGCCCGTTGTTTTAGCCGATATGCTCATGTGCTATTATGGCGCGAAAGGCGACATATCAAGGATATTCTCTCTTCTAGACGACGGAAACAAATCACTTGCATACTATGTGCTTTGTGCGCTGGATTTACCCAAGCAGTGGCCCCAAGACATGAAGGAAGCGGTCTCCGAGTATCTTCTCAAGACCATCTGCGCTAGAGGGAACACGGAGGAGCTATGGCTGCTTTTTCCTGCCGCTACGGCGGTGGTGGAATTAACGAAAGACCATGAACGTGCCAATTTGGCCATAGAGACTATCGCCAAACTTCATGATCGCCTTGAAAACGACCATTCCGAACCAGCCCAGTCGTTGCTTGAAGAGATCGAAAAATGGGTACATTTCAAGGCTTTTTTTACTTGCTAAGATCAACTCGCACGAATAAAAGCAGTTGAGGATGAGCAGCTACGTGGTGCTCGGTAGCTGGCGATTGATATTGCCGAATCGGAGGGAGAATATGAAGCAGAATGACGAAAATTGCCCCTTCGCTGACTTTGAGGTCGTAGACACGCACACGACTCGGGATGCACTGGAAGACGGCGTGCGGATTGACCTCCACGCGGTAGGCAGGATTCCTGTTTACGCGCCGGTTTACGTCTATATCCGCTGCGCAACTCGCTCCCCTTCTCTCCAAATGGTACATGGACGCTGACGCCGGCGTGGACGGCTTCAACCGCCCCAACCTCGCGGACCTGCTGATACGGGCGCTCGAGGATTTCCAGCATTGATCCCGCCCTGCGCATGCCTCCAAGGGCGGAGCTTCCTGCCGGAGTGCCTGCTTCCGTCCGCAATAGCGCTGGGATTAAATCCGCTTCTGCCCTCATACCTGCATGGAAGAGAAGATATCGAAAGGCTCGGCCCAGGTGATCGACCTGGTCATGCCGGGCCAGGCGAACCATTACGGCACGCTCTTCGGCGGCCTGCTCATCGCGTACATGGACAAGGCCGCGTACATAGCGGCCAACCGCTACTGCAAGAGCGACTGCGTCACGGTCGCCGTGGACAATGTCGTGTTCGATCAGCCTGTCAAGGTGGGGGAGACAGTCGTCGTCACCGCGAGGCTCATCTATGTGGGCTCGACCTCCATGCTCGTCCGCGTCAGCGCGGAATCCGAGACCAGCTCGGGAGAGAGGAAGCTCGTGGTCGGTTGCGCCGACTTCCTTTTCGTGGCCGTTGACAAGCACGGCAAGCCTCTCGACGTCCCCCGGCCGATACTCGAGACCGATGAGGAGAAGACCCTTTTCGGGCGGGGGAAGGAGATAAAGAACAGCCTTGGAAGGGTATGCTGATTCATAAAAACCTTCCTTCCGAAGAGGATACGATGGCAAAGAAGGCGAAAGCCGCTGCGGATCCGCTGCCGGCGGTCATAAAGACCGACTCCCTCACGAAGATCTATGTCGAGGGTGTCAAGGCCGTGGACGGCCTCGACCTGGAGATCAAGGAGGGGGAGGTTTTCGGCCTCCTCGGCCCGAACGGCGCGGGGAAGACGACCACCATAAGCATGCTCTGCACGCTCATCAGGCCGACATCCGGCAGGGCGGAGGTCGCGGGCATCGAGGTGTCACGGCACCCTTCCGGCGTCCGGAGGAACATCGGCATAGTCTTCCAGGAGCCTAGCGTGGACGACCTTCTGAGCGGCCGCGAGAACCTCGAGCTCCACGGCATGCTCTACAAGATGCCCGCTGACGAGAGGAAAAAGCGCATCGACGAGATGCTCTCGCTGGTCGGCCTCTCCGACCGCGCCGACGAGCTCGTCCGCAACTACTCCGGCGGGATGCGAAGGCGCCTCGAGATCGCCCGCGGCCTGATGCACAAGCCGAAGATACTCTTCCTCGACGAGCCCACTCTCGGCCTGGATCCGGCCAGCCGGGAGCACATCTGGCGGTACATACGCGACCTCTCCAAGGCGCATGGCACTACGATGGTGCTCACGACCCACTACATGGAGGAGGCCGACCTTCTCTGCGACCGGATAGGCATCATCGACAAGGGGAAGCTGGTCGTGCTCGGCACCGCGGCCGAGCTGAAATCCAAGGTGGGCCATGACATCGTCCGCCTCAAGGGCGACGTGGATGAGGCGAAGCTCAAAACCCTCAAGTTCGTGAAGAAGACCGAGAAGAGCAAGGACGGGTTCCTGGAAGCGACGATAATAGACGCGGCGAGCAACCTCCAGGCGCTGCTCTCCTCGTGCGGGAAGCTCGAGACCGTGCAGGTCCGTTCGGTTACGCTCAACGACGTCTTCCTGCACTACACCGGCCACGAGATACACGAGGAGGAGGGCGAGGGGTCGTGGGCCGACCGCGTGATCCAGTGGAGTGGTCAGCGTGCTTGAGCTCGGCGCGATATATGCCATCTGGCTCAGGGAAGCCAAGGTTTTCGTCAGGGAGAAGGAGCGCGTGGTGGCCTCGATAATCTCGCCGCTCCTCTGGCTCTTCGTCTTCAGCACCGGAATCGGGAGCACGGTGGTGGGCAGCGCCCAGCAGTACCAGGCCTTCATATTCCCCGGGATTATCGTGATGTCCATCCTCTTCACGTCCGTCTTCTACGGCCTCTACATAATCTGGGACCGCAAGCTCGACTTCCTCAAGGAGGTCCTTGTGGCGCCGGCTTCGAGGAGCAGCATCTTCCTGGGCAAGGCCCTGGGGGGAGTGACGGACGCGATGCTCCAGTCGTTCGTCCTGCTGGTCGTCGGGGCGATATTCATAGTCCCGCTCGATCCCCTTCGCCTCCTCGCCCTGATCCCCCTCCTCGCGCTGATCGCATTCTCCACCGCGAGCCTCGGGCTCATCATGGGCGCGAACCTGCACAGCCAGGAAGGGTTCGGCCTTGTCTCGAACTTCGTGATGTGGCCGCTGTTCTTCTTCAGCGGCGCGCTCTTCCCCCTCCAGAACCTCCCCGGATATGTCCGGGACATCAGCCTTCTCGATCCCATCACGTACTCGGTCGACGCCATACGTTTCGTCCTGATCGGGACGAGCGCTTTCCCGCTCTACACCGACATCGCGGTGATCGCGGCCTTCGCCGCCGTGGCTGGCATCCTCGGCGTCATCTCCTTCGGGAACCTGCAGCAGGCGAAATGAGCTCAGCCGGCCTTGAGCCGCGCCGCGTATGCGAGCGCCAGTGCCATGCTGCAGACGATGACGAACGCCCGATCAGCTATCAGCCTCAATATCGTCCGGAGATCCTTATCCGTGAGCGTGACCTTCATCCTACCACCCTCGCATCAATGGGGGCGGGGAGAATAAGCGCTTTGACGCGGTCTGCTTGTTTCCGCGCTTCAGCGGTACAGCTGCGCTATCTTCTGCAGTGCCGCCCCGAGCTTTTCGGCGTCGGCGGGCGTGTTGTAGATGTACGCGCTCGCGCGCGCGGCCCCGTCCTTGGCGCCTATGGCCTCGAGGGCAGGCTGGGCGCAGAAGAAGCCGCTTCGGACGGCGATCCCCTCCTTGTCGAGGAGGAGGGCCACGTCATGCGGCCTGGCCCCTTTCAAGTTGAAGGAATACAAGGCGCCATGGCGCTCGTCCGAAGAGGGGCCATAGACCACCGCTCCAGCCTCCCCGAGGGCCTTCCGTATGGCGCGCCCCATCTCCCTCTCGTGCGCCTCGACGTTCTCCATGCCTATCTTGCGGAGGTATCCGCAGGCCGCGCCGAATCCGATCATCCCGCTGTAATGCTGGACGCCCGCCTCGAACCGCGACTGGTCTTCCATCTGCTCCACCCTGGAGAGGCTGACGGTCCGGACGGTCCCGCCGCCGCTCACGAGCGGCTTCATCTTCCTGATCAGGCCGTTCCTCGCGACGAGGGCGCCGATGCCTGTGGGCCCGAGCATCTTGTGGCCTGAGAAGCACAGGAAATCCAGGTCCCGGGAGTCGGTCTTGTGGTGCGGGACCCCCTGGGCACCGTCCACGCATATGAGGGCGCCCGCGTCATGGGCGATCCTGGCGAGCGCTTTCACGTCGTTGCCGCTGCCCGTGGTGTTGTCGTAGCTGTGCGTGACGATTAGGGCCGCGCCCTCCGCCGCCTCCTTCCACCTCTCCAGCCCCGCCGTCCCGTCCCCGTCGCAGCCGACCACGGCAAGCTCTATCCTCCCCTCGTCCCGCAGCCGCATGAAGGGCAGGAGGACCGAGTGGTGCTCCATGACGCTGGTGACGACCTTCCTCCTCTTGGAATAATCCAGCGCGTTGGCCACTATGTTCAGGCCCTCGGTCGTGTTCTTGGTCCAGATGAGCTCCGAGCCCTTGGCCCCTACGAACCCGGCGACCTCCTCCCTGCACTGCTCGACCCGCTCGCTGACGAGGCGGCCGAGGCGGTGGGAGCTCCTTCCGCCGCACGCGCCCATCTCGGTGTAATACGAGAGCTCGGCGTCGATGACGCTCCTGGGCTTGAGCGACGTGCACGCGCTGTCGAGATAGACCAGACCGGGGTTGCCTACGAGCACCGGGAAATCCTGCCTCACGTCCTTCATTTTTGCGCCTCCGCGATCGCGGCCCTGAAATCCTCGATGGGCTTAGGCCCCACCAGGGGCTTGCCGTTCACGAAGAAGGTCGGGGTGGCGTATATGTGGGCCGCTTTCCCCTCGTTGATGTAGTTAGTAAGCTCGGCGCCGGTCTCGTTGTTGTCGTAGCACTGGTCGAACTGCGTCATGTTGAGGCCGGACTCGTTGGCGAGCTGCTTGACCATCAGCTCCGGCGTGGAGGCCCCGCAGCTCCCCTGGAGCGCGAAAATCCTCTCGCGCAGGTCCGCCTCCTTACCCTGCCGGTTCGCGCAAAGCACCGCGGAGGCGTACTCGAAACTGTAGTTGTGGTTCGGCAGGGGGAACGGCTTGAACACGTAATAGACCGAGTTGTTGTACTCCTTCAGTACCTCCTGCATGGTCGTCTCCGCCTCCTTCGTGTACGGGCAGGTGAAGCAGCCGAACTCGATTATCTTGACGCTGGCGTTCGGGTTGCCGGCCGTTATCCCGTCGAGCGCCGTCGGCGGCACCAGGTCGGTGGGCTCGCTGAACCTCCCGTAATCGCCGGTTATATCGTTGAGTATGCACGCGCCGGTAGCCGTGGGGCCGTCGCAGTTGCCGTATGCGTAGAAATTATACACTCCCAGGACGGCCCACGCGAGGCTGCCCACCGTGAGGACCACGAATATCCATGAGAAGAGGGTGAAGTGCTTGTTCAGGACCTTCGCCGCCGGCGGAGAGAACTTCAGCAACCCCGAGACCAGCTCGGCCTTGAGCTGCTCGTCCAGGCCGGTGTCGCACGGCCTGAGCGTGACCGTGCGGAAGACGCACTCGAAGCCTTTCTTCGCAAGCGGCCTGTATTTGGCCGAGAATATGGACATCACTGCGAATACGGCGAACGCGATTATGCAAAGGACCATCCAATCAACACCGTTACAGTGAGATGAAACCTCTATTAATACTTCGTGAAACAATAATCCCCCCACACGGGGTGGTCGGCCCGTTTGTGGTTTCAATTGCTGAAACCATTAAAATAGCATAAGATGAAACGACGTTATGGACTTCACGAATCCCCAGAAGATCCTCCTGGCAGTCATGATCGTCGGCGTAGTCCTCCTCGGAGGATACCTCTACGTCCTCTCCTGCCGCGACACCCTCTCCTCCTCCGAACTGAGCTGCTCGACGGCCCAGAAGGTCCTTCCGTTCGTGGATGCGATCCCCATAGTACTTTTCCTCGCCCTGGTGGCCGGGGCCGTGGTCTTCTACCTCCTCTCCCCACGGAGCCCTCCGTCCGGCTTCAACGACGCGACGCTGCGCTTCCTGTCCGGCGACGAGAAGGTCATCGTCAGGAGGCTGGTGGAGAAGCAGGGCGAGGCGCTCCAGGCCGAGCTCACCCAGCTGGAGGGGATGACCAAGGTCAGGAGCCACCGTGCCATAAGGAAGCTAGAGAAAAAAGGCGTCGTGCAGGTCGTCCAGAAAGGCAAGACCAACATCATCCGCCTCTCCGGCGACATCTACGGCAGGCGCCAGTGAGCCTCTCTCCGGAGCGCTCAGTGGCATCCTTTGCAGGGTATCCTCTTTATCGGGCCGGAGCCGGCCTCCAGCTCCGGGTGCCTCTCCCTCAGCACCGTGCATGTCTGCCGAAGCGAGCAGTTCGAGCAGACCAGCCGGTCGAGGAAGAAGAATATATGCGGGACGACCGTCTCGTTGATGTTGTAGACCCTCGTGTTCCCCGCCTTCGTGTGCTCGACCAGCTCCGCCTCGGAGAGGAGGGCCAGGTTGTGGGAGATCAGGCTCCTCTCGCTGCCGAGGCTCTCCGCCAGCGTCCCGACAGTGGCGGGCCTCTCGGCCAGGCGCTGAAGGATCCTCACCCGCAGGGGGTTGGACATCGCTGCGAAGAAAGTCGTGCAATAACCCATCTTCTTTTTCATCTCATATCTACCTCATCCAGCGGGGCCTCCCAGCCGCCCCGCGCGTCCAGCCATCCGAACCCATCAGCTGCTGATCGCCCACCACATAAACACGTGAAGACGTTTTCACACAAACATATTTATTCATTGCGTTTTCCACGCCTGTGCAAGACCTCAGTCTCTTACCTTTAGGTAAGGCTATTCATCCCCTGAGCAGCATCCATGCCCCATAAGCCAGGCTCGCGCAGCCGACCGCGAGGTTCACAGCCTTCGCGACTCTCTCGCCGCGCGAGCGTACCAGGGGGTGGGTGAAGAGGAGGCCGAAGATGTTCATCCCCAGGAAGACGCCGATCGAGAAGACGAGCACCCCTTCCATCATCTGGACGATGTCCGAGAGGCCGAGGAATACGGTGAGCAGCAGGAGGAGCTCGTCGTTGCTGGCCAGCCCCTGGATGAGGCCGATCCCCATCATGTGGCCGTGCGAGTGGTCTTCCCCATCGCCGTGCTCATGGGTGTGGGGGTGGGTGTGCTCCTCCCCTCCGTGCCTGTGCGCATGGGCGTGGCGGGGCAAAGCCTGGTAGAGGGCGAGAGCGCCGAAGGCTATCAGCATGAATCCGACAACGTAGTCGAGCTTCGACGCTATGAGGCCCACGATCGAATCCCTCTCGAGGAAGAGCGCAGCGGTGACAAGCGCTGCGCCTCCCATATGGCCTATCGTCCACCTGGTGGTCAGGCCGATCGTTCTCTTCGCCGAGCCTGACCTGGTCAGGACGTTCGAGACCGCGATGAGGTGGTCCGGATCGAAGCTGTGCTTGAGGCCGAGGAGGAGGGCGGGGAGGATGAAATCGAGCATGGCGCTCTTCCGGCGGCAAGACTTTATAACCTGCCCGGCAGTATCAGCACCGATGCCAACCAAGGTGCTCGTCTTCGGGAACCCCCTGGTCGAGGAGGATTCGATAGCCCTGAGGATGCTGCCGGCCCTCAGAAAGCGCTTCCCGTGCGTGGAGTTCAAGGAGTTCGACGCGGCAGAGAACCTCGAGGCCGAGGGCAGGGACCTGATCATAATCGACGCCGCGGCCGGCATAGACCGGGTGGTCCTGCTCGACGACCTCTCGGCGCTCGAAGGCGGGAAGATCTACTCGATGCACGACTTCGACCTCTCGCTGACCCTGAAGCTCCTGAAGAAGATGGGGGCGCTGGACTCGATCAGGATAATCGCGGTGCCTTCCGGCTTCTCCGAGAGGAGGGCCGTCCCGGCCTGCTCGCGCCTCCTTTCCAGTTTACTTTCAGGAAGTGCGTCGCGCAGCTCATGCAGGGGTCGTAGGCCCGGATGAGCCTCTCGATCTCCAGCGGCAGCGAGTCCCTCTCGGCCCCATCGTCCAGCCTCTGCTGGACCAGGGCCCCTATGTCCTTGTCCATCTTGATCTGGTTCTGGGAGGTCGGTATGACCAGGTCCGCGAACTCTATCTTCCCCTGCTCGTCTATCCTCATATTATAGTAGAGCGTCCCCCGCGGAGCTTCCAGGACGCCGATCCCTTCCGCCCGCTTCGGCTTCACTGCGACCTTCGGCTCGTCCTTCCATTCCGCGCCCTCCAGGAGCTCGACGGAGGAATCGATGCAGTGGACTATCTCTATGGCCTGTGCGAGATTGTTGCTGAATATATTCTTCGAGGGGAACCTGGAGAGCAGCGAGCCGAGGTCCTTCCTCGTCTCCCGGTGCAGGGTGTCCCGGTTGATGTTGAGCCTCGCCAGGGCGCCGACGACGTACGGCTTGCCCTCGAAGCTGAAGCCCGGGGCCTGGGAGTACGGGAGCACGGTCTTCTGGAGGTGCTCGCGGAAGTTCTTCCTCCCGATGCACAGGCCGTCCGAGGTCATCAGGTCCCCTCCGAGGTAGCTGAAGCGGTCGTTGCGCAGGGCTATGTAGGTCGTCTCGGTGTCGAAGCGCGTGTCGCGCTCGGCGAATATCTCGGCGAACTCGATCGCCGCGTCGCGGACCGCCCTGAGGCCGGCCGCAGTCTTCCTCGCGTCCTCGGCCTTCGGGATCCTCATGAACTGCCCTACCTGCGGGAAGGGCGAATGCACCGCCCGCCCGCCGGCCAGCACGCAAAGGCCGTTCCCGGCAGCCTTGACGTCGAACGCCTTGTGCACCAGGTCGTGCTCGTAGCCTTCGTCTGCGAACTCTAGGACCGAGTCCTTGCCGAAGATGTCCGGCAGGCAGAAAAGGTAGAGGTGCATCGCATGGTCGCGGATGTTGAGGCCCCAGAGGAGGAGGTCGCGGAGCCTCAGCGTCTGCTCGCTGGGGGAGACCTCCAGGGCGTTCTCCACGCAGTTTATGCAGCACATGAGGTGGGCTATGGAGCAGGTGCCGCATATCCTCGAGACGATCTGGTGGACGCCGAGCGCGGGCTTGCCCTGCGCCGCATCGGTGAAGAAACGCTTGTTCTCGTCTATCTGGAGCTTCGCGCCCACCACCGTGCCGTCCTTGACCTCCACGTCGAGGTCGGTGTGGCCCTCTATCTTGCTGAGATTCTTTATCGTGAGGTCGAAGCTCTCCTTATGCACATCATCCACCTGCCCGCTCCTTCGTGCCGCCGCCCTCTCCGCTCGCCTGCTGCCCCGCTCTCTCCTGGCCCGGGGCGGCTCCAGGCGCCGTTCCCGGCCCCCCGGCTGCGGCCGGCTCGGGTATGCCGAACTCCTGCAGGTACTTGCCCAGGACCCGGAGGAATATCGCCTCGAACATCGGGCAGCCGTCCACGCGCTCGTCGACCTTGACGACCTGGTCGAGCCGCAGGACGTCCTTGTACAGGTCCCACTTCTCCAAAAACGGGCGGATGCGCTCCTTTATGTGGTCGGGAAAATCGTTCCTCTGCGCCGAGGGGTATCCCGAGCATGCGCACGAGCCGATCGCCACGAGGTATTTCGACTTCGCCCTTATCTCCAGGAGCTTCTCCTTCTCGCGGTCGTTGGATATCGCCCCCTCAACGAACGCCACGTCGAGCTCGTCCAGGACGTTCTTGGACTTGAGCATCTTGCAGTGGCGGAAATCGAGCTGCTCCTTCCACTTGAAGTAGTCCCTGTTCATCATCTCGAGGAAGATTATGGAGCTGTCCTCGCAGCAGGTGAACGTGAACCAGCCGATCCTCAGCTTCTTCGACATCAAGGTCTTTAGCGGCCGCACGCTTTTTATTGTTTGTTGCCAAATCCCGGACATGGCAAGCCCCTCGGAACTCTACCGCAAGGGCCTGGCTCTGGCCATGCTCACTGCGCTCATCAGCGGCGTCTCGGTCTTCGTCAACGGCGAGGCGGTCAAGCTCGCCGACCCGTCCGTCTACACGCTCCTCAAGAACGCCGGCTCGCTGCTCTTCCTGGGAGCGATGGTCCTCGCCTTCAATGAATGGCACCGTTTCCGCTCGCTCACTCGGCGGCAGTGGGGGCTGCTCGCGCTCGTCGGCATCATCGGCGGCGGCGCGCCTTTCCTCATGTTCTTCACCGGCCTCGCGATGGGCGGGGCTGCGGCCAGCTCGTTCATCTACCGCTCGCTCTTCGTATTCGCCGGCGTGGCAGGCTGGCTATTCCTCAAAGAGAGGCCCGAGCCCAAGGACGTGGCCGCCGGTTTCCTGATACTGGCCGGCAACGCCTTCCTCGTCTCCGGCGGCATATCGTTCGGGACCGGCACCATGCTGGTCCTCGGCGCCACCGTCCTCTGGGCCCTCGAATACGCGCTGTCGCGCCGGCTCCTCTCCAGCATCCATCCCCGCGTGGTGATGAGCTGCAGGATGCTCTTCGGCTCGGCGTTGCTGTTCGCGGCCCTCGGGGCTACCGGCTCCCTCGGCCAGGCCGCTTCCATCAGCTCCGGCGCGCTCCTCTGGCTCATCGCCACCTCGGCCCTGCTGGCTGTCTTCATGCTCTCCTGGTATACCGCCCTCAAGTACCTGCCCCTCCTCAAGGCGACCTCCATCCTCGCCCTCGGCGGCATCGTGACCGCGGTCCTCGACCTCGCGTTCTCCTCCAATGCGCCTGCTCCGGCGGATGCGCTCGGCCTCACGCTCATACTCGCCGGGGCCGTGGCCATGGCCGGCGTTTCCGAGCTCCTGCGCTCCGCAGCCTCCCTCAAGGAAGCGGTCCCGGAAATGGTCGGATGAACGGCGCCGCATTCACCTCCAGGTACGCTTTCCCCCCGAACGAGCTGGGGTACTGCGGCAGGCCGACCTTCCGGGCCGCGCTCCGCTCGTTCCTCGAAGGAAGGGCGGGCCCGCTTGCGCTCGAGAAGGAGATACGCAAGTTCCCGGTGCACTATGCTTACCTCCGCCTGATCTCGCGCGAGAACGGCCTGGAGCCGTTCGACGAGAAAGTCGTGCGGGCGTTCTGGCTGGGCAACGGCCTGCTGGATTCGATCGGCAAAAAGGCGCTCGAGAGGTTCATCAGGCGGGACCTCTTCAAGGGGAGGTCGCCCTCGAGGGCCCGCAGGCTCTGCGCCGGCCTGCCCGATGGCGCGGTCCCGCACCACAGCTTCAACGTGCTCTACGTCAATTTCGTGACAGATTCGGTCGAGCGCTCTGCGCGGAATTTCGATTCCTGCTGCGTCACCAGCGGGAGGGTGCTGTCGGTGAGGGGGAAGAAGGCCCTCATCGAGAGGGACTCGATCGGGTGGGAGGATGGATTCGTCATGAAGCGGAAGCGCTCTCTCGTCGACCTCGAGCGCTCGGGCGTCAACCTCTGCGGCAGGCTGTCCGAAGGGGACTCCGTCTCGGTGCACTGGGGCATGGCGGTCATGAAGCTGGGCGGGCGCGACGTCTCGGCCCTCCGGAGATACAACGAGACGAACATGGACGCCATCAACGCGGCCGGGAACGCCGGGGCCGACCGCGCGTTTTTTAACCTTGTCCCTGATTCATGAAGCGGTGTTCATGTGAAGATCGATCCTGTCCGTGCCGGGGCTTCGTTGGGGATACTGTTCGCCATAATGCACTTCGTGGCCATCCTTCTGGTCGCATTGACGAACGGCGCGGTGGTGGAATTGGCGATGGCGCTCCACAGCGTCCGGACCGTGCTGGTCTACCTGTCCCTCGACTTCGCCACTCTGATACTGGGCACCATCCTCGCCGGAGTCATCGGTTTCATCGTCGGCGCCCTCTTCGCCCTGATCTGGAATTCGTTCGAGGCGCCGGAGCCGGCGCTGCCGGCCGCCAAGGGCCAGAAGGCAACTGACCCAGACGGCCAGAAGGCCACCGATCCCGTCTGCGGTATGGAGGTGGACCCCAAGACCGCCCCCAGCGAGACGTACAAGGGAAAGACCTATTACTTCTGCTCGCCATCCTGCAAGGCGGCGTTCAAGGAGAACCCCGCGAAATTCGCCAAGAAGAAGTGATACGATGGCCCGCGTGCATCTCCTCCTGGCGCTGGCCCTGGCCTTCCTCCTCTCCGGCGCCTCGTTCGCAGCAGAGGACGCCGACATCTCGGCCGGCCTCGCCATCGTTTCGTCGAACGCCAGCTGCGCCTCGCTCAACGACAGCCAGCTCGGGCAGGTCGGCGACTACCTGATGGAGCAGATGCACCCGGGGCCTGCGCACGAGTACGTGGACCAGATGATGGGCGGCGAAGGCTCTCCGGCGCTCGAGCAGGCCCATATCCAGATGGCGCGCGCGATATATTGCGGCGAGGCTAACACGACCTTGAGCTATGGCGCGATGGTCGGCATGATGCCTGCCCTTTACCGGTTCGGCGGGGCGGGATTCGGCGGTGGTATGATGGGTTCAGGGATGATGGGATACGGATACATGGGATACGGCGGATGGTGGTGGGTCCTGGGGCTGCTCTTCTGGCTCCTGGCCTTCGCCGCGCTCGTCCTCATCGTCATGTGGCTCTATAAGCAGGTCTTCAGGGGAGGCGGGGGCGCATCCGCCTCCGAGCTCCTGCGGCGGAGGTACGCCTCCGGCGAGCTGACCAAGAAGCAGTTCGACGAGATGAGGAAGGACATCGAGGGCTGAGGCGATGGACAAGCCGGATTTCGTCTACTCCTGCCCGACGCGGAAGGGTTTCGAGGAGGCCGCCGTCGCGGTCCTCGCTTCGGTCGAGAAGCAAGGGTGGGCGGTCTTCTCGGTATATGACCTGCGCGAGAGGCTCGCGGCGAAAGGGTTCAGCCACAGGCGGCTCAAGGTCATCGAGATATGCAACGCGAGGCATTCGGACTCCATCCTGAAGCAGGATGCCCTCGCCTCGCTCTGGATGCCCTGCCGCATAAACGTCATCGAGACGGAGGAGGGCACGGTCATCGCGGGCATGCGCCCCTCGGTGATGGCCTCCATCTTCCCGGCAGTGAGGAAGGAGGCCGCGGCGGCCGTCGAAAAGGACCTCCTCGCGATCATCCAGGCTTCGGCCTGAATATGCCGCCGGCCTCCGTCCCCATGCGGTTCCCGAAGGCGCCCCGCATCCTCTCAGCCGCCCCGGAAAAAAGCCCGCTGCGCCGGGAGGAGGGGGGGCTCAAATAATAAAAATTGTTCACATTATCGTTCTAGCATGTTATCACGCATTTCCGAAAACTACCTCCGGGTCGTCTACGAGATAACAGAGAAGAAAGGATACGCGAGGCCGAAGGACATCGCCCTCACGCTTGACGTGTCGTCCGCGAGCGTCACCGAGATGATGCAGAAGCTCGCCCGCGAGGAGCTTGTCAATTACGAGAAGCGCGGCGCGATCACCCTTACTGCCGAGGGGCGCAAGAGGGCCTCGGCCATAAAGATGCGCTACCAGGTCTTCCTCAAGCTGTTCGAGATGGCCGGCGTGTCGTCCCAGACGGCATACATGGACGCCTGCTACATCGAGCACCACCTGAGCGAGGAGACCGTGACGAAACTCGTCGAGTTCGTCGGCAGGCTGGAGAAGGACGTCCCATCACGGAACGGCCCGGAATGAGATGCTGATTTTCGGAATCTACTATTTTTCCTAATTATTTTCGGTCAGTATATAAATTCTTCTAATTGAGCACTACTCAGCTTAGAGGTAGCATTGGTGGCGATTTTAGAACTCGTGGTCCTCGGGGCGATAGCAGGCTTCACGATATTCCTAGGGCTCCCCCTGGCCGTCGCCGACGCCGGCGCAAGGCTCAAGGGAGCGCTGAACGCTTTCGCCGTCGGCATCCTCCTGTTCCTGCTCGTGGACATAATGGGGGACGCGCTGGCTGCGACGGAGAGCGGCTTCATCGGCGCCATCAGCGGGACCGGTGGCGCGCCCCTGCTGGCCGGGCTCATGCTGCCCCTCATCCTCCTCGCCGGCCTCGCCATGGGCCTTCTCGGCCTCGTCTGGTTCGAAGGCAGGTATCTTCAGGCAGGCACGGCCGGCGCAATCGACCGCGCCCGCGCCGAGCGGATCTCCCTCATGATCGCGGTCGGCATAGGGCTCCATAATTTCTCCGAGGGCCTGGCCATCGGGCAGAGCTATGCAGGAGGCGTAATGAAGCTCGCCCTCACCCTCGTGATAGGTTTCGGGCTGCACAACATGACAGAGGGATTCGGGATCGCGGCCCCGCTGAGCGGGCACAAGCCTTCGGTGCGCCTTCTCTTCACCCTCGGCCTGATAGGCGGAGGCCCGACTTTCCTGGGCGCGCTCATCGGCGGCTACTGGGTGTCGTCCGCCGTCAGCATCCTCTTCCTCTCCCTCGCCGGCGGAGCGGTCATATACGTGGTCAAGGAGCTGCTCTACCACGGGAAATTGAGCGGCGAAGGCACGGCCGCGATGGCGTCGCTCGTGGCCGGCTTCATGGCCGGATTCTTCACGCTCGTCGGAGCGCACTACCTGGCCGGGTAGGCATCTTTATAAGAACTTGGCGGGCGAGTATCAATTCGGTGGGATGATGCGATTCTCATTGTTTGCTGCCATTATCGCCGCGCTATTCGTCTCCGGCTGCATAGGCCAGGAGATCGGCCAGGGAGGCCAGAACCAGACCGCGCCCGTCTGCGGCAACGGCATCCTCGAAGCCGGGGAGCAGTGCGAGGTGGGCATAGCGTGCCGGAACGCCAGCGACGTCTGCGGCATCGGCTGCACGTGCGTCCCGCCGAAACCGGAGATGAAACAGATAAGCTGCGCCGGCAACGCGCTGTCGGTATCCAACGGGACGCCGAACCAGTTCGACCCGTCATCGATGATATGCCAGGACGACTGCTCGTCCATAAGCCCGAACGCGACGTGCGACAGCTCCACCTGCACGTGCCATTTCCCCCCTGCCAACCAGACCAACGCCACCGCGCCTGCAAGATGCGGCGACGGGATCCTCGCCTCCACCGAACAATGCGATCCTGGGAGCAACAAGACCTCCTCATGCCCGGCCGGCGGATCGTGCTCGGCGAACTGCACGTGCGTCCCGGCCCCCCAGCCCGGGCAGATGCATGCCGTGTGCGATTACGCCAATAAGGCCTGCGTCCTCGCCCCGGGCGCCGGGTTCGACCAGTGCCAGAACGACAGCGGGTGCCAGTATGAGCCCCACTGCGGCAATGGCGTGAGGGAGGGGCCGGAGCAATGCGACGGCGGCGATCGGGCTTACTGCGCCGCGGGCCAGCTCTGCGCGATCAACTGCACCTGCGTGGACCAGACTCTCCCCAGCGAGCACCTCGAGTGCAGGAACAACGCATGCGTCGAGGTCCCCGGGGCGAGCCCGAACCAGTGCTCGAACGACTCCGACTGCGTCGTGCCCACGCTGGACTGCCCGTCCTACTGCTCCAGCCAGGGCTATTCGCAGAGCCTCGGCGGCGGCTATCCCACCGCCGCGGCGTGCTCGGTCGCGGCGCAGGAGCCGCAGATAAGCGGCTACACCACCTGCACCTACACGAAATACTATACGGTCTCATCGCAAGCAGGGTCGGCCTCGTGCTGCTGCAAGGAGGTCAAGGTCTACCAGTGCAGCTACTACCCCGGCTCTTCGCCCCAGTGCCCTGCCTGCCCGGCCACGAAGCCCTAGATTTATAAATCCTTTTTATATATTTATAACAGGAATGGCCCATTTTGTTAGCCATTTTCCCATAAAAATCCTCTACTCCATGTGAAAAACGAAAGTGTTAAGAGCTTTTCGTGTTAATATACTATTCCCTTCGTTTGAAGGGTTTCGTGGGCAATTCGGTTGCCTTGGAAAAAGGTATGCGCGGGCACCTCCGTTTGGTATCGCCATCAATACGATGACTGGACCTTGTCTCGTCGTATGAA
>JAWOLP010000053.1:0-13624 GCA_033853355.1 Candidatus Micrarchaeia archaeon
TGCAGGATGTACCTGCCCGCCACCGAGCTCCAGCAGTACAAAGGCCAGTTCACCTGCCCCTACTGCATCCAGGACCTGCGCGACGCGGACCGCCGCGCTGCCGAATCGCCGCGCGAGAAGCCGGTCATCGAAGTGTATCATATCCCCGAGCAGTGCGAGAGGTGCGGCCGCGATTTCGAAGGCCGCGTCTACATATGGAACGGGAAGCGTCTCTGCAAGAAGTGCATGGAGGAGGAGCAGGAATCGAAGTGGGGCCTTGTCGGCGGCGGGCCGATGCACGCCCCGATGAGGATATCGCTCAAGCCCGAGGAGGAGAGGAAGAACCGGTCGATCATCGAGCAGGCGATATCCGAGCTCCTGATAACCCTGCGCCTGAAGAAGAGGCCGTTGGTGGAAGCCGTCATATACGACACCAAGATGCCGATAAAACTGGCCAGGCCGATGGCCGAGAAGGCGATGAATTCGCCGCCGCAGAAAGCCGACCGCAAGCCGCAGGCCGAGGGGCTCATGAAGGAGGAGGCGCAGCAACAGGGGCGGCCGGCCCGGGGGAGCGAGCCGTTCGAGTTCGAGAAGGTCGGGCAAGAGGCGGCAGTGGCCGCCGTCCCGCCGAAGCAGGCGAAGAAGAGAGCGCCGGCGAAGAAGCGCAGGAAAAAGGCTTCGGATGCGGCGATCCTCGGTTCGGTCCCCCAAAAAAGCGGAGAAAAGAAAAAACAATAAAAATTGTGCGTGACATTCCTTTAAGGGAGGGGGCATATGACGTCCTATTCTGATCTGAGAGACATCCAGCGCAAAGAGATGGAGTCGTCAGCAGTCGTCCCGCTCCCGGACGATTTCTACAAGACCGTCTCGGAGCTGCTCTCCAAGAAGAGCGAGGAGGCGATAGCGTCCAAGTCGATCCTCGCGATAAAGGAATACGAGAACATAAAGAAGATAGTCATGGCCATCCAGTCGAAGCGCGAGGAGAAGATCGTCCTCATGGCCGTCCGCGGAGAGCGCGAGGGCGCCGGGCTCGCAGGCGAGGAGAGGGAGATGCTGAAAGAGCTCTCCTCGATAATCCGGAAGTCGCGGGAGACGGTCAAGACGGCCTGGAGCACCGAGGAGCCGGATTCGGCGGCGGACGACTCGCGCAAGATAAAGATCGTGAAGGATGTCTCCCAGTACCGGGGCCTCGACAACTCCGTCTACGGGCCGTTCAAGCAGGGCACCGAGCAGCTCCTGCCCCGCGCGGAGGCCGAGTGGCTGCTGAAGGCGGGGATGGCAGAGATGCCCTGAGGTGGCCCGCCACATCCCATATAAAAACCTAGCGTTCCAATAACAGATTGCATATTCTCAGCCGATCCGTCCCTTCCAGGGGCGCTCATCGGCAGCAGGTGAAGAAGCATGAAATTCCCGAAAGAGATAAACGCCTATTGTCCTTATTGCAAAAAGCATGAGGTGCACAAGGTGAAGGCAGCCAGCAAGGGCAGGCCGCGCACCCTGGCCGCGGGCAACCGCGCGCACGAGCGCAGCCTCACAGGGCACGGAAGCAAGAGGGCCGGCGAGAAGACGGTCAAGAAGCAGGGCAAGAGGCAGAAGCTCGTCCTCCAGTGCAACACGTGCAAGAAGAAGCAGGAGCGCATCGTCGGTGGAAGGACCACCAAGAAGATCGAGTTCAAGGCATGAGGTGCGAGGAAAATGGCCAAATATCTCAAAGTCCAATGCAAGTGCGGAAACGAGCAGGTGGTCTTCAGCCACGCGTCTTCCATCGTGAAGTGCGGCAGCTGCAAGGAGCCCCTGGCGCATCCCTCCGGCGGCACGGCCGTGATACACGGCAAGGTCGTCGCGGAGCTGGGGTGAGAGCATAGTCGAGATCCCGGACGAGGGCGAGCTCGTCATCGCGGTAATAAAGAAGATAATGCCCTACGGCGCATTCTGCATCCTGCCGGAATACAACAACCTGGAGGCGTTCCTCCACGTCTCCGAGGTCGCGCCACGATGGATAAAGAACATCCACGAGTTCATCTCAGAGGGCCAGCGCTACGTGGTAAAGGTCCACCACATCGACCGGGAGAAGAACCAGGTCGACGTCTCCATAAAGCGCGTGAGCGAGGAGGAGAAGAAGCTCAAGCTCGAGCTGATGCAGAACGAGAAGCGCGGGGCGAAGCTCCTCGAGCTTTCCGTCGAGGCCGCGAAGGCCGGCGTGGACGTGCCTACGGCGAGGAAAGAGATCGAGGCGCATTTCGACGACGTCTACTCCTGCTTCAAGGAGGTCAGCCTCAAGGGGGAGGACGCGCTCAAGAAGGTCGACCTGCCCAAGGCCCTCAAGGCCAAGATAGTGGAGATCGCCCAGAAGAGCATCAAGAAGCCGGTCGTTGAAGTGCACGCCATCCTGACGCTCGTCTGCTACAACCCAGAGGGGATCTCGTCCATCCGTAGCGCGCTGAAGGTGGACGACCAGGTCTCGGTCCATTACCTCGGCGCGCCCAGGTACAAGGTATCCCTCACCGCGCCCGATTACAAGAGCGGCGAGAAAAGACTCCTCGCGGTGTTGGAACATATAAAAACCTACTCCCAGAAGAACAATTGCGATTTCAAGTTCGACCGAGAATGATCGCAGGGAAATCGGATGAAGAAGATGAGATTCTGCGGCGTGTGCCAGAGCTACACCCTCTACGAGTCGCACTGTGGAGGGCCCACCCGCTCGGCGCATCCGGCCCGCTTCAATCCGAACGATCCCTACGCGAGATATCGCCGGCAGGCGCGTTTCGGGTCCTGAGGATGTTCACATGAAAGACACAACGATAGTCGAGAAGGTAGAAGTCAAGAAGCTGCGGAACGCGATACTGGTCACCGGGCTGCCCGGCATAGGGCTCATAGGCCAGGTCGTCGGCCGCTATCTGGTGGAGGAGCTGGGCGCCAAGAAGATCTCGAACCTCATCTCGCCGCATTTCCCGCACCAGGTGTTCATGACCAAGAAAGGGGGGATGAGGATAATCAAGAACAGCTTCTACCTGTTCAAGGGGAAGAAGCGCGACGTCATCATACTCCTCGGCGACATCCAGGCCATGAGCTCGGTCGGCCAGTACGAGGTGGCGGGGGTCATCCTCGACTACTGCAAGCGGCTCGGTGTGACCGAGATCCTCACGGTGGGCGGCTACAGCACCGGGAAGATAACGGAGGAGCGCCGCGTCTTCGGCGTGGCGACCTCGGATGACCATCGGGAGCGGCTGAAGAAGTTCGGCGTGATATTCGGCGAGGCCAAGGGCTCCATCGTCGGGGCAGCCGGCCTGCTGCCCGCGCTGGGCAAGCTGCAGGGAATCGACGGCTCGTGCGTGATGGGCGAGACGCACGGGAGCTACATAGACACGGCCTCCGCCCGCCAGATCGTCATCCTCCTCTCCAAATACCTGGAAGTCAAGGTCGACCTCAAGCGCCTCGATGAGAAGGCGCAGGAGAGCCAGAAAGTCCTCAAGAAGGTCCAGGAAGAGGTCCAGAAGACCATGGAGGCGCAGTTCGAGCAGGCCAGCAAGAGCGTCTCCTACATACGCTGAATCCGCCCCTGCGTGTCTTTGTCCGTGCGGCCGCCTCTCCACCACTACGCCGGATGTGCGTACTCACTGCGGGGAGCCAGGAACATTAATTATCTCACCATCCCAAGCCCGATTCGGGATGAGCATGAAGGGACAGGCTAGCCTCGAATACCTTCTCCTCGCGGTCGCTGCGCTGGCGATGGTAGGGCTTTCGGCGATCTTCCTCAAGGGGCTGGAATCGTCTTCCCGCTCCGGCGCCGACGCCCTGCGGTTCCGCCACGACGGCTCCATGCTGAAGAACGCGATATCCGAGGTGTGCGCGCTTGGCGACGGCAACGGCCGGGAACTCTCCCTGGAGCGCGAAATATCCACCGAGAGCGCGAAGTCGCCGGAGGGGTGGGCCATCCGCCTCTCGTCAGGCGACCTGTCCATGGCGTTCGTCAGCCGCTGCCCGCTGGACGCGGAAAAGATGGAAGATACCGTCTATGTGAAGAATGAGAAAGGGACGGTCAGCGTCAGAGGACGCTGAGCTTCCCGAACTTGCCGAGCGTGAGCTGCGGGGCGCCCTGCCACTCGTTGACGTAGCCGTTCTCGATCTTTATCTTGGCCCCGGCCTTGACGGTGTCTATCTGGTCGTTCCATAGGACCAGGGTAATCGAGCCGCTGTCGTCCTTTATCGTGGCGTTGGCCACCCGGAGTTTCCTCCCGTATTTGTTTATCTCCCTCTCGTTGTCCATCGAGACGACCTCTGCCTCGATGTTGACGCTGCCCGTGCCGGGCCTCAATTCGCTGATCTTCATTTCAAGTCAACTCCTGAATTAGCGCTTATCCTGTTCATATAGTAATAATTTTAATAATGCGCTTTCGGGCAACTGGTTTGCCCTTTTTGGTTTGTTGATTTGCCTTCCTGTAGGCAAATAGGTTTCCTCAGGAAGTTTTGCCGGCACTTCGAAGGAAAGTGCAGGTAAACAAAAAAGCCCCCGGAGGGATTTGAACCCCCGACCTACTCCTTTCTCGCTTTTGGGAAAAGCGAGACCAAAACCGTCTTGCTAATTTTTGCTCGCCCCAGGCTCGCAAAAATGGTCCGAACGGGAACGAAAAACCCGAAAGGGTTTTTCAACAGCCGGTTTTGATCCAACTTTTCCAAAAGTTGGTACAAGAGAGTCGCTCTACCGCTACCCCCGCCTTTCATCATTAAGCGACCCAAAACGGAATCACCGGAGGTTTTGGGCCGCCTTTTACTAAAAGGCGGACTGAGCTACGGAGGCAGTCTCATGGAGTAGTCGTTACCAACTTTTAAATAATGCTCCGGAGAACTCCCATCGCAAGGGTGAGACAGTGGACATTGAAACGAAGATAGACCTGGTCAGGCGCCCCCCTACGGAGGAGATAGTTACCGAGGAGGGCCTGCGCAGGATATTCGAGACGCACGAGCATCCCAAGCACTACATAGGGTTCGAGATCTCAGGCATGGTCCACATCGGGACCGGCCTCTGCACGGCGCTCAAGCTCAACGATTTCATAGCGGCCGGGATCAAGCCCACCATCTTCCTCGCCGATTACCATTCATATATCAACCAGAAACTCGGCGGCGACCTGGACAAGATAAGGGAGGTCGCGAAGGGCTATTTCAAGCATTCCTTCGTGTCGCTGGGCCTGGACGAATCCAAGGTCGAGTACGTGCTGGCCAGCGACCTCTACGACAGCGAGTACTGGAAGACGGTCCTGCGCATATCGAAGGACACGACGATAAACCGTATGCTGCGCTGCATCACGATCATGGGGCGCAAGGAGAGCGAGACGACCTCGTCGGCGGTCGTCGTTTACCCAGCGATGCAGGCTGCTGACATATTCATGCTCGACGTCCAGATCGCCCATGCCGGCCTGGACCAGCGCAAGGTCCACATGCTCGCCCGCGAGCTCGCGCATTCCTACAAGAGGGAGTTCGCGGCGGTCCACCACCACCTCCTTCCCGGCCTGCAGGTGGCCCACGGGAGCGCCGTGCCTTCGAGCAAAGAGGACGAAGTCCTCGAGAGGAAGATGAGCAAGAGCCTCCCGGGGAGCGCGATATTCATACACGACTCCGAGGACGAGATAAAGGCGAAGATAAAGAAGGCCCACTGCCCCGAGAAGGTCGTGGAGGGGAACCCCATCATCGAATACGCCGAATACCTCGTCATGAGAGATCGGGGCCTAAAGATAGAGCGGCCGGAGAAATTCGGCGGAGACATGGAAGTCCGGGACGCCCGCGAGCTGAAATCCGTGTTCGCGGACGGCAAGCTGCACCCGATGGACCTCAAGAACGCGGTTGCGAGGGAGCTGTGCTCGATGCTCCGCCCCAGCCGCGAATATTTCGAGAAGCACAAGGAGTATCTCGCGCAGATACAGGCCAAGGACATAACCCGCTGATGATCACTTCCCCAGGGGCGAGTGGTACATCCGGATGCGCGGCACGTTCTCCATCGAGACCTCGGCGATGGTGCCGTTCTTCGTGTCGAAGCACCTGAAGTTGGCGAGGCTGGAGACGAGCGAGCATATCATGACGTTGAGGACGCAATAGTGGGTCACGATCGCTATGCGCTCCCCCTCGTGCGCCTTCGCTATCCTCTCGAACTCAGGCAGGACCCTCGCCTGGACGTCGAGAAGTGATTCGCCGCCCGGGATGGGGTTGTTCTGCGGGTCGTAGCGCCATCCTTTCCACGCATCGGGGAACTCCTGCCTTATCTCGTCCTCGCTCTTGCCGTTCCATCTGCCGCAATCCAGCTCGCCGAACTTTTCCACGACCTCCACCCCCGCCCCGCCCTCCCTGGCGATCTCCTGGGCGGTCTGCCTGGTGCGCAGGAACGGGCTCGTATACACCTTCGCGAGCTTCAGCCCCCTGAAGAACCTGCCGACCCGCCGCGCCTGCTCCAGGCCGGCTTCTGTCAGCCCCTGATCGTCATCCACCGTGGAGTTGTACACCCTCCTCGCGTTCGCATGGCTCTGGCAGTGCCTCACTATGTAGACGGTCGTCATCGGCCTCATACGCAAAACAATGCTGTGAAATGATTATAAACCTCAGATTCCCCTTCCGTCCATGGACGGCAAGCCCTCCCCGAAGACAGTCTCCGACGTCTTCCAGATCGTCGACATCGCCCTCGACAGCTATGACGACATCTTCTCGGATTTCGACCCTTCCCCTTACACCACCCGCATCCTTTCGGAGGATTTCCTCAACGAGCTGTTCAGACGCTACTCGCGCACCGGCAAAGGGAGGGTCGTGGTCAACTTCACGATCCCGCGCGCCATGCGGTCCGAGAAGACCGAGACGCTCATACGCAAGAGGCTCAAGGACCATTTCAAGGAACGCGACCGGCTGTGGGAGGGGCGGATCAAGGAGCGCATCCGGATCGGGCTGGCGAGGCTCGCCATAGGCGCAGCGATATCCGCGGCCATCCTCATCTTCCCAGATCTCGACGTCGTGCCGGTGATAACCCTCCTTTCGGTCCTCGTCTGGTACTTCATGTGGACCGGCTTCGATTCGTTGATCGAGGTGCCGATGCGGCTGAGGAGGAAGAAGGACCGCGCCGACCGGTATCTCATGGCCGACTACAATTTCCTCTCCCAGGAGGATGTCCTGATCTCGATGCAGAAGCTGCAGGAGCCCGGCGCTGAGGCGGCGAAGAAGGAACCGGGCGCGAAGGCCGAGGCGCCGGCCCCGAGACCCGAGGCGAAGAAGGAAGGGGCGGAAGAGAAGAGGCCCGAAGCGAAGGTCGAGCAGAAGGGCGAGCAGAAGAAATGATGGACGCTCAGTCGGCCGGCTGGCCTGATATCTCGAGGAAGTTCCTCAATATATCCTCGCCGTGCTCGCTGTGCCAGACCTCAGGATGGAATTGGACGCCGAATACCGGCAACTCATCATGCTTCATCGCCTCTATGGGGCATGTCTGGCTGGTGGCGAGGCGCCTGAAGCCTTTCGGCAGCTCCTTCACCTCGTCGAAGTGCGACACCCAGACACGCAGCTTGTCCGGCACCCCGGCGAAGATCGTGTCCTCCTCCTCGATCCGCACCTCCCCCATGCCGTATTCAGCGCTCAGTCCCTTGTCGACCTTGGAGCCGAAGACGTGCGCGATCATCTGGTGGCCGTAGCATACGCCCAGCAGGGGGAGCCGGATGGACCCCTCTTTCACACGCCCGCATATCATCGAGCTGAGGTTCGGCGGGTCCGCGTAGACCGAGCTGGGGCCTCCGGACAGTATGATCTTGGCGATGCCGCCCCTCATCAACTCCTCCACCTGCCCGTAATCGGCCTTGTTGTACATGGTCTCGGCCTCGTAGCCGAGCTCCCTGCAGCTCCTCTTGATGAGATGGGTGTACTGGGAGCCGTTGTCGATTATCAGTATCATGAGCGGAGTTCCCCTCGAACTTTTTTAATGCCATTGCATCCTCGCCTGCGGCAGGGCTGGAATTTTTCCATTCCTCAACCGGCAACATTTAAAAGGGTTCGTCGCGCGTCCCTAGTATGCGCTCCTATGCCGTCGCCCTGATCCTGGTAACCCTCGTCTCGCTCTCGTTCGCCCTGACGAACGTCACCTCCTGCATGCTGATAAACGGGAGCGACACATACGTCCTCCAGAATGACCTGTTCAATGGCAGCACGCCGACAAACCCGAACACCTTCGCCTTCTCGACCTCATGCATACGGATCGCCTCGCCGAACACGGTCCTCGACTGCGCAGGCCACAGCATCACCGGCAACGGCTCTGTCGACCTCGGCGTGGTCGTGGACGAGGAGCCGACCACCACATCCAACGTGACTGTCAAGAACTGCGTCATATCCAATTACCACATCCCGCTCTACACGCTCGCGGTGACCGGTTCGGAATTCACGAACGTGACCGCTTTCAACAACACCCTCGACGGCATGTTTTTCAACATGGCCAACTCCAATGTCACCTCGAACACGGCCTATGGCAACCCGGATGAGGGCATCTTCATATACGGCAGCGGGAACAACCTTTCCGGCAACACTGTATGCAACAATACCGGCGACGGGTTCAAGATGACCGGATTCTACTCCACCGCCAGCAACACCTTCGGCGGCAACACGATCTGCGGGAACGGCGGCGACGGCATGTCCGCGGACATCTCTTCCGGGCTGCTCACCATCTTCTCCTCAGGCAACCACTTCTACAACAACTCCGGCCATGACGTCGGGATGTACTCGAACGTCTCCCTCCAGATGACGGACGACGCCTTCGACAACCCTGCCGGCGACATGAAGGACTTCACCGTCCTCTCCCTCAGCGACGCGAACGCGACGGGCGGATATACCATCAACTGGACGTCGCAGCCTGCGGCGCCTCCAGCCGGCTTGCAGGCCGTCGGAGGCAGGTTCCTCAACATCTCGCAGGCGACGGCCAACGAGAGCATCGACAGCGCCAGCTGGAGCTGGTCCGACTCCGAGCCGCTCGCCCCCCTGGAGAGCATGTTCCAGCTCTGGAGGTTCGATTCGCTCGGCTGGACCCTGCTCAACTCCTCCCCTGATACGTCGGCGAACACCCTTTCGGTATCCAACGAGGTCCCGGGCAGCGTCTACTCTGTAATGCTAAATGCCACCTGCCCGGCGCCGATAAACGCCTCCGGCACATACACCCTCAGCGGCGACGCGGCCGGTGAGCCCAACGACGCATCGGATATCGCGGCCGGAGCGATGGCATGCGTGAAGATAGGAGCCCCGAACGTGGTTTTCGACTGCGGCGGCTTCAACGTCGTGGGCGACGGCTCAGCGGCGACCTCTTACGGCATCGCGCTCAACGGCTCGGCCTCCAACGTCACCGTCCAGAACTGCCCGGGCGTGCGGAGCTATTCGGTCGGCGTGATGGCCTCGGGAGTCAATAACACCCTGATACGGAACACCACTTCCGCCGGGAACGGCGAAGGCTTCGTCCTCTCCGGCCTCGGCAACAACTCCTTCTCGAGTGACCTCTCTGCCAACAACAGCGGCTCCGGCTTCTCGATCGTCACAGGCAACAACTCCGTCGTGTCGTCCAGCGACTCTATCGGCAACAATGGAAACGGCTTCTCGATTGTCGCAGGGAACGGCCTGTTCATGCCGATAGACAACGCGATCGGCAACAACGGCTCAGGATTCTCGATCGTCGCCGGGAACGGCGCGAGCTTCCCGATCGAGAACGCGACCGGCAACAACGGGACCGGTTTCTCCGCCACTGTCGGGGATAGCGCGAGCTTCCCGATCGTCACTGCCACCAACAACAACGGCGCGGGATTCGTGGTGTCGGCAGGCAACAGCGCATCGTTCGCGATAGACACGGCGACGAACAACAACGGCGCGGGATTCGTGGTATCGAGCGGCGACGTGGCCTCGTTCGCGGCGTGCACCGTCCAGGGCAACAACGGCGCAGGCTTCGTGGTATCGACCGGCAACTTCCCGGACTTCTCGGCGAATGACGCCTTGTCCAACAACGGCGCCGGCTTCGTCGTATCCAGCGGCAATGCGTCGCTCTTCTCCGCCAACACCGTCCTGAGCAACAACGGCACCGGCTTCGTGGTGAGCTCAGGTTCGTCGTCCAATTTCACGGCGAACACCGCTGGAAACAACAGCGGTTCAGGCTTCGTGGTATCGACCGGCCCCGGGGGCATCTTCGGCAACAACTCCGCATCCGGCAATGGCGGAACTGGCTTCTCGATAGCCCCGGGCGACGGGACCAGCTTCTCCACCGACAACGCGAGCGGCAACGCGGGCTCGGGTTTCGTGATCAGCGGTTCCACGAACAGCACGTTCAGCGGCGAGCTCGCCGGCACGAACGGAGGGAGCGGATTCGTCCTCAGCGGAGGGGACCAGAATGCGATCTCCGGCCTCACCGCGGCGGGCAATGCCGTCAGCGGCCTGGGCGTCTCTGGCGCCAACAACACCCTCGTCTCGGGAGCCCACCTCTTCGGCAACTCGCCCGATCTCCTGGTCGTCGGCTCCAGCGACCAGCTGAACATGAGCAGCGTCGTGTTCGACAGCGCGGGCGGGAACTACTCCAACTATACCAACATCTCCCTCGGCGACCTCGTGGACTCGTCGTTCTCGATTTCCCACGCAACGCAGCCTGCTGCCCTGCCGACGAACGAGATCTCATTCGCCGGGAAGTTCGTGAACATAACGAGCCTCTCGGGCAACACGTCCATCGATTCGCTGGTCTTCCACTGGCTCGACTCCGAGGTGACGGCGGGCGGGTACAACGAGGGCTTCTTCAACGTCTACGATTACAACGGCACCTGGTTCCCATACAGCAACTTGCCTGACACCACCGCGAACACGCTCTCGCTCTCCAACGTGACACGGTTCAGCGTCTACGGCATCCTCCAGGCCTCGGCACCGAGCGGCGGAGGCGGCACGAGCGGCGGGGGAGGCCCGCTGCCTGCGCTGTCCATCTCTTTCAACTCCACCAGCGGAGTGGTGACGGTCACCAGCGGCGGAAGCCCGGTGCCTGGAGCGACAGTGAAGGAGGACGGCGTCCTGGTAGGCACCACCGACTCCAACGGGCAGATTACTATCCCCGGCTGCAACCAGAGCGTCACGATAGACGCCCTCATGGGCGGCTACACCGCGGCCTCGGACGCGGTGAGCCTGATGGCATGCTCCGCCCAGCCTCCCGCCTGCACAACCGACGACAACTGCTCGTCGGCGCAGGCCTGCGTCGCTGGAGCGTGCGTGGCGGTGAACTGCCCGAATGGCAGCGTGGTGAACCACCAGTGCGTCCAAAACCAGACGAACCAATGCACCTCTCCCTCGTGCTGCACGAACAGCAGCGTGTGCTCTGACACGCAGGCATGCGTGACGCCCAGCGGCGCGCCGCCGACGCAGGCCTCGCCGGGAAGCTGCCAGCAGGTGACCGGCCAGTGCGGCTACGCGGCCAACCACGCATTCGTGCCCTACAACTACACCTGCGGCACGGAGCCGGGATGCCCCAGCTGCCCAAGCGGGCAGAGCTGCGTTGAGCACCAGTGCGTGCAGTACGGCCTCAGCTGCCCCAGCGGCGGAGTCGTCGGCGCCACGGTCACGTGCAACGCCACCCAGAACGGCCAGGCATGCCCCGACTGCAACTACACGGTGACGGATCCGTCAGGCGCCACCACCTCGGGCCAGGCAAACCCCGACGGCAGCATAACCCTGCCGCTGAACTCGGCCGGCCAGTATCGCGTTTCAGTGATGGGCGCAGGAGCCGCGGTGAACTCGGCGCAGATAGTCGCCTCGGCCCCGGCCCAGCAGCCCCCGGCGCAGCCTCCCTCGCCTCCTGTGGCGGCAGGACCGGACCTGCTCTCGCTAGTCTGGCTCCTGGTGCTCCTCATCATCGTGATCGCTGCCGTGATATACTGGAGGAGCCGCAGCGGAAAAAGATGACCGGCCCTGCCCGGTCATCCTCCTTTTCCCTTCCATTTCGCAATTAGTGTCATCTTGTGTCGGGAAAAGCGTCATTTTATAAATGTTTCGTCGTAAAAATGCCTTACCTAGGATGCTAGCATAATCGCTGGCCTTTCTGCCCGCTCAGGTGGTACTGCTTGAAGAAGAAACAGAACGTCACAACCGTAGATGTCTTGTCACATAAACTCGTCCCTGAGATGAAGGTCCTCACTGAAGCGGAGAAAACGAAGATACTCTCGAAATACGGAGTCAAGGATGACCAGCTCCCGAGGATATCATCAACTGATCCTGAAGCCGTGGCGCTGAAAGCGGCGGCCGGCGACATAATCAAGGTCGAGCGGGACGACGGGACCGGCAAATACGTCACATTCCGGATAGTAGTGGCCGAGACCTGATTTTCGGGCGAATCGGCATTTGGTCCGCCCGGCATCGCCCGAGCGGATTTTGAGGTGTAGAAAATGGTTGAAGGTCTTACAGAAGCTTATTTCCGGGTGAACACGCTGGTCAACCAGCAGCTCTTGTCCTACAACAAGTTCCTCGACGTGGGAATCCAGCAGGTCGTCGACCGGATCGGGAAGATCCAGACCAACGTCGAAGGCTTCGAGCTGAAGCTCGGGAAAGTCCGCATCGAGCAGCCCCGCTACTACGAGGTGAAGGGCGGCTACCGCCAGATACTCCCCAACGAGGCCCGTCTCCGCAACCTCAGCTACTCTGCCCCCATATTCCTCGAGATAATCCCGGTGTTCAACGGCGTCGAGAGGCCCGTCTATTCCGACGTGTTCATCGGCGAGCTGCCGGTCATGCTCAAGTCCAAGCTCTGCTACCTCTCGAACATGAGGAGGGACGAGCTGATAGAGAACGGCGAGGACCCGGACGACCCGGGAGGCTACTTCATCATCAACGGGAGCGAGCGCGTGCTCACCTCCATCGAGGACCTGGTCCCGAACAAGCTCATGGTGACCAAGGAGCGCAACGGCATCGTCTCCAAGATATTCTCCACCCACTTCGGCTTCAGGGCCAGGTGCGTCGTCGAAAGGAACCAGGACGGCATGTTCAGCGCCGAATTCCCCTCGACCCCGGCAGGCATCCCGCTCCTCCAGCTCCTGCGCGTGCTGGGGATGGAGAAGAACGACGAGATCCTCGCCTCGTTCTCGCCGGAGAAGCACATCAAGAACGACGTCATACTCAACATCGAGAACGAGCAGTCGACGACCAAGGATGAGGCAATCGACATGCTCAGCAGGAGGCTCTCCCCCGGCCAGCCGCCCGAGTTCAGGCTGAACCGCATGGAGAACCTCCTCGACAACTACCTCCTCCCGCACATCGGCGTGACGAAGGCCGCGCGCATCGACAAGGCCCGCTACCTGGTCCGGATGGCGGAGCGCGCGACCCGCGTGGCATACCACGAGATCGCCCCTGACGACAAGGACCACTACGCGAACAAGAGGGTGAAGCTCGCCGGCGACATGATGGAGGAGCTGTTCCGCTACGCCTTCCAGTTCCTGATAAAGGACCTCGTCTACCAGGCCTCGAGGGCCGATGCCAGAGGGCGGAGGCTCCAGGTGCACACGCTCATCAGGCAGGACGTCATGGGCGACCGCATAAAATACGCCATGGCGACCGGAAACTGGATAGCCGGGCAGACCGGCGTGTCGCAGCTGCTCGACCGCGTGAGCTACCTCTCGACGATCTCGCACCTCCG
>JAWOLP010000054.1:0-31527 GCA_033853355.1 Candidatus Micrarchaeia archaeon
GACGGCAAGGACCTCTTCGCGGACCAGTATCTCCCGAACGAGGTGGCGCTCGTCTATCTCCAGATCGACCCCGGCTACGACCCGAACCAGATAAAGGACGTGATCGAGCAGAAGCTCGCCTCGAACCACCACGTCCGCATGGACGAGCTGGATTTCTCCGTGATAACCGCGACCCAGGTCTATGAGATAGTGAGCTCGATACTCACCGCGGTGCAGCTCGTCCTGGGCGGCGTCACCCTCATCGCGTCGGTAGTCGGGGCTATCGGCATAGCGAACACTATGTTCATGAACGTGCTGGAGCGCACGGGCGAGATAGGTATCCTCAAGTCCGTCGGAGCGACGAGGAACGACATACTCAGGATATTCCTCATCGAGAGCGCCATAATCGGCTTCGCCGGGGGGCTGATCGGGCTCATACTCGGGGCCGTGCTCCTCCAGCTCATGCACGACTATTTCAGCGTGCCCGTGTTCCTCCGGCTCCGGATAATCGCGTTCGTCTTCGTGTTCTCGGTCGGGACAGGCCTGCTGGCAGGCCTCCTCCCCTCCCTGAGGGCCGCCCGCCTCGACCCCGTCGACGCCCTGCGCTACGACTGAGCGCCTTCCGTCATCCGAGGATGCCCTCGAGCGTCTTCCGGAGGACCTCTTTCCCGCAGGACAGCCGGTGGGCCTTGCGCCTGGTGTCCGGATAGCAGGCGCTCCTGCTTATCTTCCGCAGCCTCTCACCGTCGCCGGCGAGGCGCCTGAGCGCCGAATCCCTGGTGTCCCTGAACTGCGAGCGCCTGGCGACCTCCATGAGCGCCTGGGGGTCGGCCGACAGCTTTGCCACGGCCGCCATCCTCCCCTCCCGGTCCGGCGAGAGGATCGCGATGTCGGAGAGCATGTTCAGGTCGTCTATCTCGCCCACTATCTCGGAAATGAGCATGATGGCGGTCATCCTGGTCCCCCAGTGGCGCGACTTCTGCAGCACCCTGCGCAGCGACGGCGGGTCGGTCGCTATCTGTGCCAGCGCGAGGAGCCGGTAGTCCTCGATCCGCGCCAGCGAGGCTATCTCGACCAGCACGTCGGCCCCCACTTCCTGCAGGCGGGGGCAGAGATGGGCCACCGCCGCCTTCCTCGCGTCGCTCCGCCCTGAGCCGATCGCGAGGCCGCACAGCGCCTCTAGGTCGTCGCTGAGCCTCCGCACGGCTTCCTCCCTCGTCCCTTTGAATCGCGATTCCTCGGCGACGCGGAGCAGGGAGGGGCCGTCGGTGATCATGGCGAGCGCGGCCTTCCGCGCGGCCGCCTTCTGCGACCGGATGGCGACCTCAGCGCGCTCCCCGTCCTTCATGAGGGTTATCGCGGCCGCGGTCGTATCGCTGAATATTGACGTGCACGCTATCCATTCGAGGCAGTCCCCGCTCCCCTCCACCCGCCGGACCGCGCCCTGCCTGCTGTCCTTGAAATGCGAGTAGGCAGCTATCTCGGCCAGGGCCGCCTCGTCGGCGAGGGAGGCTACGGCGGCCTGACGGACGTCGGGAAAAGGCGAGGAGCAGGCGAGCTCGGCCAGGACCGCCGGGTCGTCCTTCAGCCTTCCCACGGCGACGATCCTCTCCTCGGGCCGCTCGCTAAGGAGCTTCCCTGCCAGGTGCGACCTGCTGTTGCGGTCGGGCTCGGCGGGGTGCGGGCGGTTTTTTCGGGCAATCGTTCTGGATAATTCGGCGCTTTCCTTTCTCTCTAGCCCATCCGGGCCGGATTGCATGTAGTTATTTCGCATGGTTTAATAAAATCGCCTTCCTTGAGCCCTTGCGGGAGCCAGTTACATATTTATACCTTGGCCTCCCAAGCGTGAAAACGGATTCCTATGGAGCTAATCGTAGCTGAGAAGCCCAGGGTAGCTGAGAAGATCGCCTCATCTATCGGGGACAAAGTGTCGCGCAAGACCTACAACGGCGTCTCGTACTACGAGACGACCGCAGGCGGCACCGAGATCGTTGTGGCCCCGGCGGTCGGCCACGTCTACACCCTGGTCGAGCGCGAGAAGACGCGGAGCTACCCGGTTTTCGACATCGAGTGGGTGCCGTCCTACCAGGCATCCAAGGAGGCCGCCTACACGAAATCCTACGTCGAGCTGCTCCAGAAGCTGGCCAAGAAGGCCGACACCTTCGTGTCCGCCTGCGACTATGATATCGAAGGGAGCACGATAGCGTACAACGTCTTCCGCTTCGCGACGACGATCCGCGAGGGGAAGAGGATGAAATTCTCCGCCCTCACCAAGGAGGACCTCTACTCGGCGTATGCCGAGCGCACGGAATTCGACTACAACAACGCGTTCGCGGGGGAGACCAGGCACATAGTGGACTGGTACTACGGCATCAACCTCAGCCGCGCCCTCATGGCCGCCCTCCACAGCGCGAGCCGCTACCGCGTGCTGTCCATCGGCCGCGTCCAGGGGCCGGCCCTCCACATGGTATCCACGCTCGAGAAGGACATCCGGGCGTTCGTCCCCACCCCGTACTGGGAGCTGACCGCGCAGGTCAAGGGCGTCGAGTTCATGCACAAGACCGGCCGCTTCCTCTCCGAGGCCGACGCGCAGGGCGCTCTCGGGCGGACCGCCGATAAGGGGCTGGTGAAGGAAGTCGACATAAAGGACCAGGAGGTGCCGCCCGGGCCGAACTTCGACCTGACAAGCCTCCAGGTCGAGGCCTACAGGCTCTTCGGATTCGCCCCCTCCCGCACGCTCGAGCTCGCCCAGAACCTCTACGAGGCGTCCCTGATAACATACCCAAGGACCTCGTCCCAGCAGCTGCCGGCGACCATCAAGATACCGCCGATAATCAGCGCGCTGGCCAAGAACCCGGATTACGCCCAGCTGGCCAAGAAGATATCCGACAACAAGTGGTACAAGCCGCTCCAGGGCAAGAAGGAGGACCCGGCCCACCCGGCGATACATCCGACCGGCCAGTCCGGCTCGGTCAGCGGCCCGGAGAAGAGCCTCTACGACCTGATAGTCCGGCGCTTCCTCGCGTCCTTCGCGCCGCCGGCCCGCCGGCAGAGGAACAGGGTGGAAGTCGACGCCGGCGGCGAGACGTTCGCCGCCTCGGGCAGCCGCCTGACCGAGAAAGGCTGGACCGAGTTCTACGGGGAGTACTACACGTCCGAAGACGTGGAGCTCCCGCCCTTCACCGTAGGGGAGCCTGTGGAGGTCAAGGACAAGAAAAGCACGAAGAAGGAGACGAAGCCCCCCAAGCGCTACACCCAGGCGTCCATAATCTCGGAGCTCGAGAAGAGGCACCTGGGGACCAAGGCCACGCGCTCGGTCATAGTCGACACGCTCTTCAAGCGCGGCTACACCGGAGGCGCGAAATCGATAGAGGTGAGCGACTTCGGCCTCAAGGTGACCGACGTCCTCCAGAGATACGCCCCGGAGATCCTCGACGAGAACCTCACCAGGAAGATGGAGGACGAGATGGAGCTCATCCAGGAGGGGAAGCTCGACAAGGACAAGGTCCTCGCCGAGAGCAAGGAGATACTCACCCAGATCCTCGACAAATGGAAGACCAACGAGGCCAAGATCGGCTTCGAGCTCGCCGACGCCCTCAAGCTGACGCAGGAGCGCGAGAACATCCTCGGCGAGTGCGACAAGTGCCACAACCAGCTCAGGATCATCCGGATGAAGGACAAGCGCCAGTTCGTTGGCTGCACCGGCTACCCGGCCTGCCGCAACGCCTATCCGCTGCCCCCCGGCACGATAGTCACCCCGGCGCGGAAGCCGTGCCCCGCCTGCGGGAAGCCGCTCATCAACGTCAAGAAAGGGAGGACCCGCTACTCCATGTGCGTGGACCCCAGATGCCCGTCCAAGGCGGACTGGGGGAAGAAGAAAGAGGCGGCCGCAGCGAAGCCGGACACTGAGAAGAAAGAGAGCTGATCCGGACACCCCCTGGCCCCCAGAATCCTCAAAGGAACGCCCGGATCCTGCCGGCGCTGATCGCCTGGGGGCGCGGCACTCGCCGGGCCGGAGGCCCGGCAAACAGCCAATTTTAAACCCTGCCTCCGATTACCTTCCATGAGAGCTATTTCTGACTATGACGTCAGAGGCAAGAAGATCCTCCTCCGCGTGGACCTGAACTGCCCGGTCAAGGACGGCAAGATCATCGGCGACACGAGGATCAGGGCCCATGCCGTGACCATCAAGGAGCTCTCGGACCGCGGGGCAAGGATCATTGTGCTCTCGCACCAGGGCCGCAAGGGGAGGGAAGACTTCCTGCCGCTGGAGCAGCATGCCAAAGCCCTCCACCGGATAATCGGCAGGGACGTCATATACATCGATGCGGTCGTCGCGGACAAGGTCCGCGCCGCGATCGGCGCCATGAAAGACGGCCAGATACTCGTCCTGGACAACGTCCGCCATCTCCACTGCGAGACCGACCATCCCAGGGGGGAAGGGGAGATAGTGCATCATCTGGCGCCCCTGGCAGACTACTACGTCCTCGACGCCCTCTCGGTCGCCCACCGGAAGCATTCGAGCGTCGTGGGTTTCGCCAAGAAGATCCCCTGCTTCGCCGGCGACATACTCTCGGCTGAGCTCGAGGCCGTCGACAAGGTGAGGCACGGCAAGGATGTCACGTTCATATTCGGCGGCTCGAAAGTGGAGGACTCGTTCGCGGTCATGAAGAAGTGGCTCTCTGAAGGGAGGGCGAAGGAGGTCCTGGTGTGCGGGGCGCTCTCAGTCCTGTTCCTCCGCGCCGCCGGGCACTCGGTGGGCGACTCGCTCGACTACCTGCGGAACTCGGGCCTCGAGGACAAGGTCCCGGAGGCCAAGGAGCTGCTCGAGCGGTTCGACGGGAAGATCGTCCTGCCGGTCGATGTCGGCCTCTCGGTATCGATGAAACGGAGCGAGGCGGACGTCGGCCATATCACGGGCGGGCAGATCTGGGACATCGGCGCCAAGACGGTCGAGAGGTACAAGGAGGTCATCGACAATTCCCACTACATAGTCATGAACGGCCCTGCCGGCGTTTACGAGCTCGACGACTTCGCCCTCGGGACGCGCGCGATCCTCCAGAGCATCGCGAACTCCGACTCATTCTCCCTGCTCGGCGGGGGCCACACCCTCTCGGCGATCGAGCGCTTCGGGATAGACAAGAGGGATTTCAGCTATGTCAGCCTCTCTGGGAAGGCCCTGATCGAATACCTCTGCGGCGCGCAGCTCCCGGGCCTCCTGGCCCTGGAAGAGAACGAGAAGCAGTTCAATCCGTGAGCGCGCTCATGCGCCGGCAGGTTTCGCGTTGCCGTTGTTCGTCTCGAACTTCCGCACATACCATGTCTTGACCAGCTGCGTCAGCACCACGTACGACACCAGCGTCAGTCCGAGGTACGCCCAGTAATGGATCGGCAGCTGGACGAACCCGAAATACTCGGCGAAAGGCGAGAATGTCAGCCAGATCCCCAGGGCGCAGACGATGAGGGTGGCGAGTATGAGCGGCGTGCTCGCCCTGCTCTCAATGAAGGGTATCTTGTTCGTGCGTATGACGTGGATGATGAGGCTCTGGGTCAGCAGCGACTCCACGAACCACCCGGTCTGGAAGAGCGAGGGGCTGGCCCACGCTCCGAACACGAACCACATGACCGCGAACGTCGTGTAGTCGAAGATGGAGCTGATCGGGCCGATGAAGATGATGAAATTCTTTATCTCGTTGAGGTCCCATTTCCTGGGCTTGGACAGCCATGCCTTGTCCACGTTGTCGGTCGGGATCGCCGTCTGGGACATGTCGTAGAGGAGGTTGTTGACGAGTATCTGGAGGGGGGCCATGGGCAGGAACGGCAGGAGTATGCTGGCGCCGAGCACGCTGAACATGTTGCCGAAGTTGGAGCTTGCGGCCATCCTGGCGTACTTGATGATGTTGCCGAAGACCTTCCTCCCCTCGGTTATCCCGTTCTCCAGGACTAGGAGGCTCTTCTCGAGGAGGATGATGTCCGACGACTCCTTGGCGATATCCACTGCCGTGTCGACCGAGATCCCCACATCCGCGGCCTTGAGCCCGGGCGCGTCGTTTATGCCGTCGCCCATGAACCCCACCACGTGCTTGTTCTTCTGGAGGGCCTTGATTATCCTCTCCTTGTGGATGGGCGAGAGCTTGGCGAATATCGTATTCCCCTCGACGGCCTTCGAGAGCGCGGCGTCGTCCATCTTCTCGATGTCGCTGCCCAGGACCGTCCCCTTGGACGGAAGGTTTATGTCGCGGGCGATCTTGTTCGTGACCAGCTCGTTGTCTCCGGTCAGGACCTTGACCTCTATCCCCTGCTCCTTGAGGCCGACTATGGCCTTGCGGGCGGATTCCTTGGGGGGGTCGAGGAACGCCACGAATCCGAGCAGGGTGAGCCCCTCCTCGTCCTTGACAGAATACACGCTCTGGGCCTTGGGCGTCTCCTTGTAAGCGATCGCTATCGTCCTGAACCCGTCCTCGTTCAGGCTCCTGATGAGGCCCTGGAGGCTCTCGCTCTCGGCCTGGTCGGGCTTGAACGCCTTGCCGTCGGCCTCGGTCTTCTCGCAGACCTTCATTATCTCCTCCACGGCGCCCTTGCAGATGAGCACCCTGCGCTTGCCGGCCTCGTCCAAGACGACCGACATCCTGCGCCTCTGGAAGTCGAACGGCACCTCGTCCACCTTCTCGTAGCTCTTGGTGATGCTGTCGATCCGGCTTTTCTTGCCGTGCTCGAGCACGGACATGTCCATGATGTTCTTGAGCCCCGTCTGGTAGAAGCTGTTGAGGTAAGCGTACTTGAGGACGTCCTCGTCGTCGTGCCCGTGTATGTCTATGTGCTTCTCCAGGATGACCCTGCCCTGGGTGAGGGTGCCCGTCTTGTCGGTGCACAGCACGTTCATCGCGCCGAAGTTCTGTATGGAGCTGAGCTTCTTTATGATGACCTTCTTCTTCGACATGGCGACCGCGCCGTTGGCGAGGTTGACGGTCACGATCATCGGCAGCATCTCGGGCGTCAGCCCCACCGCGACCGATATCGCGAAGAGGAACGCCTCGAATATGGAGCCCTTGCTTATCGCGTTTATGAGGAAGACCAGCGGGACCATGATGAGCATGAACCGTATCATGAGCGTGGTGAATCCCTGGACTCCCCGGTCGAACTCGGTGATGCCCTGCTGGCTCACCACCCTCTCGGATATCGCGCCGAAATAGGTGCTCGGCCCGGTGACCATCACGACTGCGGTGGCCCTGCCGCTCTCCACGTTGGTGCCCATGAACACCATGTTCTGCAGCTCGAAGGGGCTCTTGGCCTCCTTCGCGACCTTCAGCGCGTGCTTCTCGGCCGGTATCGACTCTCCGGTCAGGGCCGACTGGTTGACGAACAGGTCCTTGGATTCGATCAGGCGCGCGTCGGCAGGGACGAGGTCGCCGGCCGAGAGTATGATGATGTCGCCAGGGACCACGTTGGCGAGCGGTATCTCTTTCTGCTTGAGGTCCCGCATCACGGTCGCGGTGGTCCTCACCATCGCCTTGAGCTTCTCCGCGGCATCGTCGGACCTCACCTCCTGGACGAACCTCAGGGCGACCGCGACCACGATCATGAACAAGATGATGGTGCCGGATGCCGGATCCTCAGTGAGGAACGCGATGACGGCCAGGAGGGTCAGGAGCAGGTTGAGCGGGTTGTTGTAGGCCTCGACGAGCCTCTCGATCTTCGTCTTCCTCTTGAGGTGGACCGGCCGGTTCTCCCCGTAGAGGCGGAGGCGGGAGCGCGCCTCGGCCGGATACAGCCCGGCCGGCCGGGTCTGCATCTTCTTGATGACGTCAAGCGATTCGTTCTCGGAGGCCCATATTATGTTCTGCGCGAGCTGGGAATAGACCTTGTGTTCGGCGGGCTTGCTCTTCTTCTTGAGGAACGGGAAGATGTCGGCCAGCCCCATGCCCTCACCCGGCGCGCTCGCGCTTGCCCGCCCCTTCCGCCTTATTGCCCTTTAGGCGTTTTCCAATCCCGTCCAGCATCAGAGCACCGGTGTGCGCGTCCGTTGTTGGGTATGGCCCGTCAAGATATATATGCGTTTTGGTGGCGGGCGAGGGGAATACGGCTCATTTCCCGTAGAGGTCCTTTATCTTGCCCATTATCATGTCCTCGATCCCGAACTTCACTTCCTTGCTCGAGATGATGACCAGGGCGTTCCAGCCGAGGCCCTGCGAGAATGCGACCCGCGCCCTCCTGTGGCCGTCGAGGAGTATCATGCCCTTCTTTTTCTTCAGGACGATTATGGGGGTGGAATAGCCCCCGCCGATGGCGGAGTTTATCATCTTCATCTTCTCGGCCGCGGTGGCCTCGGTCTCCTCTCCGGGGTAGGTGTAATAGACGTCGCCGATCTGGTCGTGGTCCATCTTCTGCTCCTTGAGGGAGAACTCTATGCCGGGATACAGCTTCTCGTAATATTCGATGAGCTTGTCGCAAATCCTCTTCTCCTCTTCCGGAGGGACCAGGCCAACAACCATCCAATCACCCTATCCTACCGAACGCATGCAAGGTTTTAATCGTTTGCACCCGACTTTGATAAGATGTCCATTCTGATCAAGGGGGCGACGGTCCTGACCCAGGACGCATCGCGCTCCATCCTGCGGGGAGACATCCTCATCGACGGCGGGAGGGTGGCGGAGGTCGGGAGGGAGATCCGGGCGCCGGCCGACGAGCGCCTGGACGCCTCCGGCATGATAGCTATGCCCGGCCTGATCAACGCGCACACCCACGTCGGCATGACGATCCTGCGGGGTTATGGCGAGGATCTCCCGCTGCACCGGTGGCTCGAGGAGCGGATCTGGCCGATCGAGGCCAGGCAGACGGCCGAGGACGCCGGGGCCGCGGCCATGCTGGCTTTCTGCGAGATGATCCGGAGCGGGACGACCTCTTTCGCCGAGATGTGCCTCCACGACACCCGCTTCGTGGTCGATGCCGCCCGCCGCGCCGGCATGCGCGGGATCGTCGCGAGGGGGCTGATGGATTTCAACAACGAGGGCTGGGTGAGCCGGGTGATGAAGGAGGTCGAGTCCTCCCTGGAATACGGCGGAGGCCTGGTCCGGCCTTCGGTCGCGGCCCACTCCTCATACACGTGCTCCGAGGAGCTGCTCCACAAGACGAAGGAGCTCTCGCGCAGGAAGGGGCTCAGGTACCAGATCCACGTCAGCGAGACGCGGAAGGAGATATTCGAGGTCCAGAAGAGGACCGGCAAGTTCCCGTACGAGTACCTCGATTCGTTAGGCCTGATGGACGGGGAGAGCGTCTTCGCCCACGGCGGCTGGCTCACCAAGAGGGAGATGGAGCTGGCCGGCCGCCGCGGCCTCAGCGTCGCCAGCTGCCCCATAAGCAACCTCAAGCTCGCCACCGGCGGGATAGCGCAGCTGGCCGAGCTCGACCGCGCCGGGGCCAACGTCGCCCTGGGAACGGACGGCGCCGCCAGCAACAACTGCCTGGACATGTTCCAGACCATGAAGATGGCCTCCCTGCTCCAGAAGCATCACTATTGGAAGGCGGACGCCCTTGCGACACAGAAGGTGCTGGATTTCGCCACCATAGGCGGGGCGAAGGCGCTCGGCCTCGACTGCGGCTCCATAGAGCCGGGGAAGGCCGCGGACATCATCCTGCTCGAGAGGGGGCCCAACATGTACCCGGAACACGATCTGGTGGCAAACCTGGTCTATTCGGCCGGCCCGCAGAACGTTTCCGACGTGATTATCGGCGGCCGGCTCGTCATGCGTGGGCGGCGGCTGACCGCCATAGACGAGGAGAAGGCGAAAGAGGACGCCCAACTGGCGTTCTCAGGCCTCCTCTCTCGGTAGCATCCTTTTCTCTATCTCCCCGCTCACCCAGCTGAAGCGGTGGCTCTCGGCCAGGCCCGGCACCGCCCTCAGCTCGGTCTCCGCGTGCGCTAGCATCTTCCCCAGGGTCTCCTCGGCGCAAAGGCCATCCCCCTCGCACCTCTCCTTCAGCTTCCGGAGCTCCCTGTTGATCCGCTTAGCCGCCCGCTCCCTCTCTGCGCTGCCCTCATTGCCGGCCTTGCGCACCCCGTGCATAGATCCCCACCTCGGGCCCTATGCGCTCATCCGAGGTTTTTAATCCGATGTATCGAGGGGCCACGTCTGACTTACCGAAAAATATATAAATACCTATGTTCATAAAAAACTTGCAAATTTTTAAAAACCTTACTGCAATTTGCGGAGGATTACCATGGTAGCCATGGCAACGAAATGCCCAGAATGCAAAAGCAAGCGCATCGTACGGGACTATGAGAAGGGGGAGCTCCTGTGCTCGAGCTGCGGGCTCATCATCGCGGAGAACATCCACGACATGGGGCCCGAATGGCGCGCGTTCGACGCCGAGCAGAAGGAGAAGAAGGCCAGGGGCGGGGCGCCGATAAAGTTCATGAGGCCCAACAAGGGCCTCGTCACAGAGATAGACCAGTACAACCGCGACATCCGCGGCGGCAAGATAAGCCCGAAGAAGCAGGCCCAGCTCTACCGCATGAGGAAATGGCACAAGAGGGTGTCCATCGCCACCTCAATGGAGAGGAACCTTGTGATCGCGCTGGCCGAGCTCGACCGCGTGGCCTCGTCCCTCGGCCTGCCCGAGAACATAAAGGAGAGCGCCGCCCTCCTCTACCGCAAGGCGGTGAAGGAGGAGCTGATCCGCGGAAGGCTCATCGAGAGCGTCGTGGCGGCCGTCATATACGCCATCTGCAGGCTCCAGGGCATCCCCAGGACCCTCGACGAGATATCCAGGGCCTCGGGGATAGAGAAGAAGGAGATCGGCCGCGCCTACCGCTTCCTGAAAAGCGAGCTGAAGGTCGACGTCCCGCTCACCGACCCGGCCCAGTACGTGCCGAAGTTCGCGACAGCCCTCAAGCTCGGAGGCGAGGTCCAGGAGGAGGCCGTCAAGCTCATCCGGAAAGCGCTCCGCAAGGGCCTGATATCCGGCAGGGGCCCGACAGGCGTGGCCGCGGCCGCGCTCTACATCGCGAGCGCGATGCACGGCGAGAAGAAGACCCAGAAGGAGGTCGCGGACGTGGCCGGCGTCACCGAAGTGACGATAAGGAACCGCTACCGCGAGCTCAAGAAGGAGCTCGGCCTGAAGGTCAATCTGTAAATATTTTTTTCTCCCAATATTTTCATGGAAAAAGCCATCGTTAACGAGTTCGGGGAGAGAATCCCAGTTGAAACACTCTACGGGCTGGCGGATCGCATCCGCACCCTTACCGACAAGGAGCTAGACGAGCTCTGGCTGGAATCAGGTTTCATATTCTCCGAAAGGGAGCCGGGCTTCAAAGCGATCTCAAAGGACTCGATTTCACGCATCCGTGGAGGCATTTGGTGCTCGATGTCCGCCGTCGAGAGCCTGTTGCTCGAGACCCGTCTCGATGATGTGGAAAAGAGCCTCCTCGCCATCGAGAAAAGATCGGGCTACAGATGATGTCAGAGTGATAATCTCCTCATCGGGCCTACGCCCTAGGTCTGTCGAACACTCATCATCCGGAACTTTTCCTTATACCGAACATATGTTAAAAGTTCCATCAAAACTTCTTGAAGGCGCTGCCTCCAGGGTAAAGCAATAATAAGCGTTGGCCCGATAGAACCCCAAGTGATGACAAAGCAATACCTATGAGCGCGCAAGCGCGATGAAATGGATCTTGAGTTCTGACGAGCGAAGCGAGGAAGATGTCAAGGTCGACGATTCGATCTTGAACATGCTCATGAACGAGACGTCGTTCATGACAACTCGAGAGCTGATGGCCGCAGCCATCGGATCTTGAGTTCTGAATTTGAGCTTTTGTCTTATGCTTCTCTTCTGGCAAAAGCTCGCAAAACCCTGAGCCCTAGCTCAGGAAGTTTGATGACCCGGCGACACGCCCATCCTCCCCTTCAGGAACGCGATCATCGTCTTCCAGGAGTCCTGGGCCGCCGCCTTGTTGTACGCGGCCTTGTTGGTGTCGTTGAAGAAAGCGTGCCCGCAGCCCTTGTATGTCTTTTGGGCGAACTCCTTGCCCCTCTTCCTCATCTCCGCCTCGAGGGCGGGCAGGCCTTCTGTCAGGCCCGTGTCCCTTTCGCCGTAGAACGCGATCACCGGGCAGGATATCCCTTTTACCCTTGAGAGGGGCTCCGGCGGCCTCCCGTAGAAGACCACCGCGGCGGCAAGGGGGGCCTCGCATGCGAGGGCGAAGCTGTAGGTCCCTCCGAAGCAGAACCCGACGACGGCGATCTCCCTGCCTTTCCCCAGGAACCTGACACACTTCCCCAGCCTCGCGATCGTCTTCTTCCCGAAGACCGGCGAATGCGCAGGTGCGAACATGGCCCGCAGCTTCTTCTGGGCCTCGTTCCTCTTGGAAGGGTCGGCCATCTCCATCTGGATCTGCGGGCCTATCTTCGCCTCGAATCCGCTCCCGTGCATAAGGTCAGGCGCGAGGACGTCGAACCCTTCAGAAGCGATGCGGTCGGCTATCGAGCGGATGTTCGCGTTCAAGCCCCATATCTCGTGGATCAGGATCACGGCTGGCCGGGCATCCCCGCTCGCCGATTCCTTGAAATAGGCGGGAAACGAACCCGCGTCCTTCCCTATGAGAAGTTCCATGAAAAGTGAAAGGAGAGAAAAAATAAATCTTTTCTCCCTGATTTTGGCTGGCGGTTATGGCTCCACCGCCCTCCAAGACCGGGGGAAGGGTGGAGACTATAACTAGTTCCTGGCCACCAGGGAGAAAAAGGAGGGAGGGGGTTCGCCCCCCGCTTCAGTCTCCCCTGCCGTGCGAGTCGCCCCGGCCGATGCCCCCGTCCGAGCTGTTGGCGGTCGTATTGACCCCGACGGTCTCGTTCGAGCCGGCATCATCGCCGCGGCCATGTCCGCCCGTCAAGTTGCCCTCGCTGCCGGTGGCATTGGAGGAGTTGTCATCCCCCCTTCCCCTGCCGCGGCCGGCCTGGTCCCCGGTCTCGTTGGACTGGGTGCCGTTCCCGGTTTCGTTGCCGGTCACGTTTCCCTGGCCGTGCTTGGACTCTTCCTCCTTCACCTTCTCCTGGTGCTTCTGGTAGTTCTCGATCGAGTTGTTGAGGGCGTTGAGCAGGCCGTCCTTGGCCGCTTCCGGAGCCCTCTCATACACGCTCTGGAGGACAGCTATGCTGTTGCGGGTGTAGTTGTCCACCTGGGCTATGGTCTGGTTGCTCGCCGAGCCCTGGCTTATCGCGGTCTCGAGGTCGGTCTCCGACTCGTTCATCTCCTTGTTCTGGTCGGCGACGAGCTGCTGCATCGCGCTGATGGTCTCGTTCGCCTGCGTGGAGTTCCCTGCCTGCTCCTGGTCGTGCGCCCTGCACGCCATCAGGTGTGCCTCGACAGCCCTCTCGTGGCCGTATTTCGCGTGCTTAACGGCCGCGTCGCTCGGGCTGAACGTGAAGAACTTGTCCACGTTCTCGAAGAACCTCTTGAATCCGTACATGAAGTCGCCCGGCAGCGCTCCTACCGATGCCGACTCGTTACCGCTGCATGTCGCCAGCAGCCCGGCCGTGTCGGTCAGGTTAAGGTCGCTCAGGTTGACCGTACCGTTGTCTGAGACGTTCGTGGTGACGTTGGTCGTCACATTGAGCGTCGAATTGTCCGTCGTGTTGAGCGTCGCGTTGTCCGTCACGTTCGTGCTGGCATTCGCGTCGTCCGCGAGCACCGGCAGCGCCAGAAGGCCAAGCGCCAACAGCACCAATACATATCTCATCAGATTACCTCCGTTCCCGTTTATTGCCTCCCGGCCCAGGCGGGCCAGGCAACACCAAGCTTTATAAAAACCTGAACAGCATATATAGTATCCCAGGAATGGGCGCGAACCCATGTGAACAACCATGAACAAATCAGTACTGTCCATGCTGCTCGTCTTCTCCATCGCTAGCGCGTCCTTCATCTACAACGTCGACACGGACCGTTCCGGCATCTCGTCGGTGACGCTCTCGATGCAGGGGAACGACACCGCATACGTCCCCCTGCCCTCCGATGCCGCCGACTTCCGGGTGGTGGGCGGCGGATACGCCATCGATAACGGCACCGCCGCGGTGACGCCGGGCCCGAGCGGGTTCACCACGTTCTCTTTCACGACCTCGCTTTTCACGACCAAGACGCCGACCGGCTGGAAACTCTCTTTCGCCCCGCCCAAAGGCGCCTCTGTGCTCGTCTACATGCCCCCATACTCGATGATCGACAATCCTTTCCCGGAGCCGAAATCCGTCTCTGCCGATTCCTCGAGGACGCTCATACAGTACGACGACCCGGGGCCGGTCACGATATTCTACAGCATCGGCGAGCAGCCCGCTGCGCAGGCCCAGGGCGACCCAACTTCCTTCTACATCGTCGCCACCGCGGTGATACTCGCGGTCGCGATAATCGCGGCTTCCCTGATACTGAAGCTTCCCGGGCGGCAGCAGCCGCAGAAGGCCTCGCCGCCGGACGCCGCCTCGGCCGCGGAGGTCCCTGCGGCGCAATCCGCTCCGCCCTCTCCCCAGGCCGCCCCCAGGGCGCCTTCTCTCGAGCTCACGAGCGGGAAGAAGGAGATGATGGAGACGTTCAACGAGAACGACCTCAAGATAGTCAACTTCCTGCTCTCTTCCGGCGGGAGGAGCCGGAGGAACGAGCTGGAGCGTAAGACCGAGATCTCCAAGTCGAGCCTCGCGATGGCCCTGAACCGGCTGGAGAAGAGGAAGATCATCGAGATAGACCGCACGGCGACGACCCATTTCGTCAAGCTCGCCGATTATTTCCTGAGGTTATGAACAGGCAAGGGGTGTACATGTGAAGAACGCAATGATATTGGTCGTTTTGGCTCTCGCGATAGCGGGCTGCACCGCTCCCGCCGGATCGGCGGTCCCGCCTTCGCCGAGCGCGAACATGCAGAGATGCCTCTCCCAGTGCGAGCCCGGCAACGCCGGGAACGGCTCGTTCTGCAGGGACGGCTGCCGGGTCCAGGAAGCGGCGGACACCAACAACACCTACTGGTGCGACAACCTCGACAACCAGGCCAACCGCCCCTCATGCTACGGGACGGTGGCGAAATCCGCCGGAAACCGCTCCATATGCGACCGGCTCCAGACCCAGACCGATCAGAGCTACTGCGTGTCGGTTTTCGGCTCCCCCGGCACCAGCTGATATGGGGGCTCACACCGGATCGCGATAGCCTGGCGGGCAAGCCACATCCAGCGGCAAGCAAGATATAAATCCGCCGCCTCAGCCTGCCACTCATGAGACGGCTCCTTCTCCCATCCGGGATCGTGGCAGGCCTGCTCATAGGCCTCCTGGTCCACCCCCTCCTCTTCCATCCTGACATAACGGCCATCTTCTCGCCGGAGGATGGGGGCGAGATCCTCTCGCTCATCGACGGCGCACGTGGGTCCATAGACATGGAGATGTATGTCCTCAGCTCGCGCGACGTCGTCGAATCCCTCGAGCGGGCCAGGGAACGGGGGGTGGAGGTCCGGATAATAATAGAGCGCGATGTGGTGGGCGGGGAGAACGACGCGATATTCCGCGAGCTCTCGGCCAAAGGGTTCAGGATCCGCTACGCGAGCGAGAGCTTCAAGCTGACGCATTCGAAATTCATCATCATCGACGGGGAAACCCTTCTCGTGGGCTCCCACAACCTGAGCAATTCGGCCCTCTTCAAGAACCGCGAGGCGTCGGTCGTGATCCGCGACGCCCCGGCTGTCGGCGATTTCAAGGCCGTCTTCGAGAACGACTGGGCGATCGCGGCCTGAGTCAGCTCCTCTGCGCCACGTACCTCGCGTAGAGCTTCGAGAAGATCCTGTACTTGCCCCTGCCGACCCGGACTATCTGGCCGCTGTCCAGGAGGCGCCCCACCAGCGCGGTCACCGGGCCGAGCGGCTTCCCGAGCTTCTCGGCCATGTCAGACACGTGCATCCCGTCCTCGTTCGCCGCCAGCTCGTGGAGTATCGCCTTTTCCGACGGCGGCGTCGACTGGTACATCGAGCCGAACCATTCCCTCCCAAGCATGCTTATGATATACTGGAGGTACCCCAGGTAATGGCCTTTCGTTATCACCTTCTCGTTGTCACGCAGCTTGTCGTAGATGTGCATGCACACGCTCTTGATTAGCCTCGGGTTGCCCCCGCTGTCGGCTATTATCGAGCTCAGGCACTCGTCCCCCATCTTGGGCGGTCCCTTGCCGAGCGCCTTCTCGACCAGCTCGCGCGCCTCGTGCTCCTCGAAGGGCCGCAGGTCCATCAGGGTGGCCACCTCGGAGCTGATGCCCGGCGCCGCCGTGGTGCTCACGACGTAGCCGACGCGTTTCCTTCCCCATCCGGCCTTTGCCAGCCTCGCAAGGGCTGAGAGGGCCTCGGGAGCCTTCCGCATCCTGTCTATGTCGTCTATGAATATGATGGCGCCGAAGCCGGCCTTTGAGCCTTTCTCCACGGCGGCCGCGAGCCGCTCGAAGCCCTCCGGCGCGGCTCCCTTGGCCTTCTGGCCCGGCATTAGCGGGATCTCGCGGTACGCCTTGTCGGCTATCGCCTTCTCGTCCTCCCTCTCCTCGGCGTTCACGAACACCGTCGAGAGGCCCGCCCTCTCGGCCTCCGCCTGGAAATGCCTCAGGATGGTCGTCTTGCCAGTCCCCGGCCCCCCGGCCACGATGAGGACGCCGCCCTGCCCGGCCGCGGCCCTGCCGGCGAAACCGTTAAATATCCTGGATTCGTCTTTCCTGCCGCATATCCCCGATGCGTCGCTTTCCCATCGGGCGAAGGGGTTCGGCCCTTTCAAGATAATCACCTGTGTCGATTTTTTATAACAAAAAACTACATATTTTGTAGTTTTTGTAGTTTATGAAGGATATGCTGGCATACATATTTAAAAAGCGGGGAAAGCCCGAACAATCCATGAAAGCCATGAAATATGCGTTCGGGGTCATCGTTCTGCTCCTGATGGCGGGGCTGCTCTTCGCGCAGACGCCTTCTTTCCCGCAGCAGAACCTGGCTGGTAGCGAGGTTCACATCACGCCTGCCAACCAGGACGGGTCTCTGATAAACATCTCGCTGATAGTCTACACGCCGGCCGTCACGACCAACGCCACCATCAGCCAGGACACCGTGCGCCAGTGGGCCATACAGTGCAATTACAACCAGACCTGCATAGACCAGCTCTCGCTCAACGCCACAAGCTCACTCCGCAACTACCAGATGAACATGTCATCCCTCGCAGGAGCGCAGTTCGTGGTCATGTACTTCAACCCCCAGGGCAACATCTACGCGGGCCAGTGGACCCCTGTGCTTGACTGCAGCCCCTACGTCACCGCGACCACTCCGGTCACCGCTTACGCTCCGGACGTGAACGGGAACAACGTGCCTTACACCCAGTGGACCGCGCAGTGCGACCTCACCAACGCGATCCAGGGTAGGAACCGCACCTCGATAAAAGTCACATTCATACCCCAGCCGGGCCAGAACGTCAGCAGCAGCTCGGCGACGATGGAGGTCTCCAACGCCAACGTGACGGCATCGACAGCTTTCACCCAGCAGATACGCGACTTCGTGAACGCCGTGTCCAACAGCGGCGGGGCCGGCCTCGGCGGCGGGACGCTCCCCTGCGTGGGCGTGTTCCTCATACTGGGCCTCCTGCTGGCATCGCTTTACTTCTCGGGCAAGTCGCCCGTGTCCATGCTGGACATAACGACCCCCAGGCTCCCTACGCCCAAGGGCGTGTCGGCCAGCGGCCAGATACTCCTGCCTTGGGGCTACGGCGAAATGAAGAAGACCGCCAACGATAAGATGCAGGCAGCCGTCGGCGCGATAAACGCCGGCACCCGCGTCATGGCGGGCCAGAACCCCGACGCGGCCAGGCTCATGCAGCAGGCCGGCTCCATCAGGGGGGGCGCGGATTCCGCAGCCGACCGGCAGGTGGCCGGCAGCATAGCCGTGCTCGGCCGCACCCTCGGCTTCAGCTCGGCCTCGCTCCAGCCGCTCGTGACCAGGCTCCCGTACCACTACGGGGACGCCGAGCACAAGGTCGTGGCGGACATACTCGAGGCCGCGAGGAAGAAGGGAGGCAGGGAAGCGCTCAACGCGGCCATGATACAGGACTACCTCTACGGGCAGTCCATGCTCAAGCACCTCGACACCCTCTCGGGCCACCCTGACTTCGCCCAGAAGGGCGCGGTCCAGGCCAGGGTCGAGAAGTTCGCGGGCAAGTTCATAGGCGCGAACCGCTACGCGGTGGTCGGCGCCGGCGCGATGGCCGGCGTGGGATCGATGTTCCGCGTCGCCCGCCAGGGCCGCAGGATGACTGGCGCGATAGTCACCGAAGCCCCGACGCTCGCGCGCGCGACCGCCAGGACCACGATGGAGATGCTCGGCGGCAAGAACATAGTCGAGGAGCTCGAGGCCAGGGGAAGGACCTCGTCGACGGCGGCGTGGATGGCGGGCCAGCTCCAGAAGCACCCGTCCGAGGTCGTCGTGGGGGCGATGTACCCTGTCAACGACAAGATGGCCAAGCTCTACCGCGACCTGCGGGACGAGGCGCACAAGGACGCCATGGAATACGTCATAAAGCAGGGCTACAAGGCCATGGGCCTCAAGTTCGGCATAACCCAGGAGGAGCTCGTGGAGATGAGCTACAAGGACGTCGACCTCCTCAAGAGGATCGGCTACCGCTCGTCTGCCGAGATGAGCGCTTTCGAGGAGGAGGTCAGGCGCGTCCTGTCCAACAGCTCCATGAGCTCGGCCGACAAGCTCAGCGCCCTCTCCAGGGTCGCCGAGTCGCACGGCGCGAGCGTCGACCACCAGATGGTCAACTTCATGAGGCGCCTCGACACGATAGACGCCACCGGCCAGCCCGAGCACGTGAAGATGCTCCTGCTCGACCAGGCCCTGGAGGAGCAGAGCAGGGTCCGCATGTCCACGAGCACCGGCGGCATGGCCGTCGACGACAGATACGTGTGCCACGTGGGCGGCCAGTCGCTCAAGGGGACCGAGGTGGCGGACAAGATGCTGCTCGGCACCCTCGTGTGGGACGGCACCCACGGATACCTCCGCGGCGGGCTGAAGGAGGAGGCCCTGTCCATGCAGAACAACATGATAAACAGGGGCCTCGGCATCATCGACCACACGAAGCCCGAATCGGTCGAGAACGCCCTCGCCCTCCTGCCGGAGTTCATGCGCAACAGGAACGAGGTCGTAGCCCTGTCCGAGCGCGCCAAGGGCAACTTCGTCCAGATGCTCGACACCCCCGAGTGCAGGAAGCTGTTCGAGGAATACTCGGCTGCCAAGGGCGGCCGGAAGAGCCTCGAGCAGGCCTCGATCTCGGAGATAGTCGACTTCATGTACGGCGGCAAGACGCCCAAGACCGGCACCATAGACCCCAAGAGCGGAAGGAAGGTCTGGTGGACGGCCGACGAGGAGCTCGGGCTCCCGCAGGGCGCGGCCATGGTCGACGTGAAGAGGGCCTGGGATGTCGACATCAACACCAGGAAGATGCACCAGCTGGGGCCCTGGCTCGAAGCCCGCTTCAGCAGGGGCAACGTCTCGGCTTACGATGCCGGCGTGGAGGCCCAGGTCAAGCGCCTGCCGGGCTACGCGAGCATGAGCGTGGAGCAGGAGTCGGCGGCAGCCAAGAAGATCTGGTTCCACAACGAGATGCTCAAAGACCTCGAGGACCGCTTCAACGGCCAGTTCGCCCACAACGCCTACGGCACCACCAGGGAGACCATGAAGTTCTACACGAGCATCATGGCCGGCTTCCTGGAGAGGGCCATAGAGGAGAAGAAGGGCCACGCCTACCAGCAGGAGCTTCAGTTCCTCGACAAGATGGACGTGACGAGTCCGAAGGACATGGGCAAGTTCAGGGGGCTGCTCCAGAGGTACGAGTCGGAGTACCAGGCGATCATCAGCAAGCCGATGACCTATGACGAGATAGCCCGCTCGAACAAGCCGGTCATACTCTTCCAGGAAGGCGGCTACGGCTACTGGAGGAAGGGCCAGACGGTCAGCGACATGGACCGCGTCATGGCCGGGCAGGCGGCCCTGCGCGACGAGAAGGGCCAGCTCCGGCCGTTCATCCCGGAGGACGTGCCCGTCCACTTCGGGAACCGGGACGACCTGACGGCGCTCTACCACAAGGTCCGCAACTCCAGGGAGACCACTCCTGACAGCGACTGGCACACCCTGGCCAACGCGGCCACCAAATGGGCCAAGGAGGGCGGCTACAGCTACGAGCGCGAGCGCGTGCTCGGCGCCCTGCTCTGGGAGTACGGCTCGAAGACGCACGACTACGAGAGCTTCTGGAGGAACAGCGCCGTCACCATAGAGGCCAAGCGCAACGTCGCGCCCGTGGCCCCCTCGGTGCTCCGCATGTTCGGCGTGGAGGCTCCGGGCCTCATGACGAAGTTCGAGCCTCTCCGCAACCTGGGCATGGCGGCGGGAGACTACATCTCCAAGATCGCCTACGCGACCGCCGAAGGCGGGGGCAAGAAGGGAGGCACCCTCACCGCGTCGTACACCGGCGCGGCGGTGGCTGCGGCCTACAGCGCCCACTCCTTCGACCTCTCCAGGAGGATAATGGCAGGGGAAGGGCTCGAGTCGCTCACCGAGCAGGAGGCCGCGGCGTTCAGGAAGTACGCGTCGATGCACGGCGCCTTCACGCAGGCCCGCCAGTGGACCTTCGACCGTTCGCCCTTCGGGTACTCGACCTCGCACGGCACGAACGCGGCTGATGCGGCCATGTTCGCCCACGGGCCCGGCCTCACCTTCAAGAAGGAGATGTATGTCGGCGCGGTGATGGACAAGTACACCTACTGGAACTTCAACGCCATGTACGGATGGCCCATGGACCTCACGCGCAGGATGATGGCTCCTTACGCGACCGCGGTCAGCGCGGCCCAGAAGGAGATGGTCGGCCGTGCAGGCAGGTGGGACACCACAGGGGACCAGTACCGGATGCTGTACCACACCGAGCCCCGCGTGCGCTCGGCCATGCAGTCGTTCTTCAACCCGCTCTCGCTGAGCAACAGCAAGCTCGCGAGGAGGCTGAACGTCTGGCAGAGCTCGGCGGCCCACCACCAGGTCGGCGGCGAGGAGGTCATGCTCGGCCTCTCGGCCATGACGCAGGACGTCCGGCAATACCGCAAGGGCATCCTGGTCAACGCCAGGTACGGCGACGTCAACCCGCGCGAGACGCTCTACGACCCGCGTGTCGTGAAGCACCTCGACGCGCCTATGGCGTACGAGCTCCTCAAGGACCCGGCGTTCAAGTACCAGAGGCAGATCCAGGACGACGCCCACGCCATGACCGTCCGGAGGACCGCGGCTGCGGAGACGCTCGCCATAACCCGTGGAAGGGAGATGATGAGCTTCAACAGCCTGCAGACGCCGCAGGGCAAGTTCTACAGCCCGATACACTTCGCGGCCTCCATACTGGGCGTGCCCAACATGATCTCGAAGCACGTGGCCCAGACGAAGTACGGCTACTCGAGCGGAAGCCTCGGGCAGAGGCTGGAAGCGGGCGTGAAGAACAAGGCCGAGGGCCTCAAGAACTTCGTGAAGCCGGCCAAGCTCCCGTACCAGACCCGCTGCGGCAAGTGCGGCCACATGAACGGTCGCTACGACCGCTGCGCGGCCTGCGGGGCGTCGCTCTGGTGAGCGGCGCTATTGCCTCTTCTCTTTCTTTTCTTTCTTCATACGATCCGATCCGGGACCGGTCCATCGGTTCCTTCAGGGCGGGGGGATGAAGGGGTTCGGCCCCTCTCGGGGCCGTTCCCCCATTATCAGCGCGCCAATGACAACGTTTAAATTCATGGGCGGCCCTATCTACCTCATGAGAGCAGCAGCGCTTGTCATAGCCGTTGCCAGCCTGATAGTGCTCGCAGGCTGCCTCCAGAAGATCGGCAACGGCACCTCGCTATACGACCAGAGCTACGAGTCCGGCCTCAGCAGGGTGCCCATGATGACCGCCAACGCGAGCCAGGAATGCAAGATAGGCAGCTGCTGGTGCATGGTCTGCAGGAACGGCACTAACATATTCGGCCGTGCGGTGACGAGCCTCATCGGCGGCTCGTGCTACATCGAGAAGAACTGCACGCCCGACACCTTCGCCAACATCAACAACCCGAACGTGACCCCTAACGCCTACGCCAGGCAGTTCATGATCGGCCAGGGCCCGACGTTCGGCGATTTCGCGAGGGCGAACACCTACTGCGCCGACCGCCTCAGCATGTCCGTCCAGTGGCTGCTGGGGAACAACGAGAGCAACTACATGGAGCCCGACGCCGCCCGCTCCATGTGCTTCCTCAGCAAGGACATCATACCGGCCTACATCCTCTACAGCAACTCCACCAACATCAACGCGTCCGAGAGCTACCACATCGGGCAGATCCTCGGCCACGGCGGGCGCAACGTCTACAACGGCATACTGACGAACGGGCCGGTCGGCCCCGTCATCGTGGTCACGGAGATGAATTTCAACAGCAGCAACCCGACCGTCGTGCAGCAAGTCGCCGAGCAGGTCCGCCAGATAGACTCCGGCTGCGGCAACAACAGGCCCAACAACATCTACTGCTACATAGCCGTCGCCCCCAAGGTGAACGACTATGCCGGCCTCGACGCGGTCATGCGCGCCCTGGGAGCCGACACTGACAAGGTCGATTTCGTGGCTTACGGCATAGACAACCGCTACATGCACACGTGCAACGGCGACACCATCGTCCGCCAGGCCATAAACTTCTCGACATACTCGCTCTACAACTGGAGCAAGCCCACATTCATCCCCTACGTCCTCTTCGACCCGGGCGTCAACGACACCGACAACTCGTGCACCTACACCGAATCGGACGTCGTCAACGGCTACAGCACCGTCTTCAACTCCGTGCTGGCGTTCAAGCAGAGGGGTGTCATAGGCATCGCCCCCTACTCGTTCAACACCACCGGCGGGGCCGGCATAACCAACCCGCTCAACTGCACCGACTGCGGCGTCGGGAAGTACCAGGGGCGGCTCTCCGCCTGGTATGGCGCGTGCCAGCAGTACGTGACGGTCCAGACGTCCATGGGGCTCGGCGGCTCGGCTGAGAACGCGATACGCTTCGGCAACGAGTCCGGCTCCACCTGCAACGAGGGCTTCAACCCCGCCTACCTCTACCGGATGACCTACGTCGGCCAGGACATAATGCAGCCCCAGGCCCCGCAGAACCCGCAGAACTTCACCCAGCTGTTCTCATGCGACGCCTGCCTGATATCCAACGTCAGCCGCCCGGCGAACATGATATTCAACATATCAAGCAGCGCCCAGGTCCGCGACCAGGTCCTGCCATCGGTCTCGGTGGGCCCGCGCGAATGCCAGAGCTTCCCGGAGATCGACCAGTGGGCCAGCGCCCGCAACCTCGATCCCATGCTGGTGCGCGCGTTCGTCCTGACAGAGAGCAATTTCGACCCGTGCTCGGCCGCCAAGGTCTGCACCAAGGAATGCATACAGAGCCACTGCACGAACAACTGCTTCCCGCAGGCGTTCGGGGGCGACAGCGAGTGCTACGCGAACGCCTATGACGAGATGTACGACCCGTCGGGCAACTGCAGCGCGAGCCTGACGAACGCCGCTCCCGGCCCGCGTCCTGACTGGCGCTGGTGCGCGGTCGGCCTCATGCAGAGCCTCGAGCCTCCATACACGTTCTGGCCGGGCCAGTTCACGCCGGACGGCAGCGACGGGCAATACGTCGACGTGCTCACCCGCTCGGGTTTCTGGACCGGCGGCGGGGTCGGCCCCTCGAGCCTCCAGATGGCCCGCGGATGCGACCCCTACTTCAATCCGTTCAGCCCGGCAGACTCCCTCTGCGTCGGCACCCTCAAGCTCGCGGGTTTCCTGCAGCAGGCGCACAGCGTTATCGACAGCAACAGGAACAAGCTCGGCTGGGCCCCTGACTACGACAAGGACAACCTTTTCGCCGCCTACATCGCCGGCGACATGTATTCGGGCTTCTGGGGCGAGCGGCAGCGCAGCGCGGATTTCCAGAACGCCTGGCCCACCTGCTCGAGCGGCGACACCAACGGCCAGTGCTGGATAAACAGCTTCTTCGACAGCAGGACCGTCAACGACACGTACTGCGCGTCCAGCAACGACACCATCAAATGCAAGAACGGCCATCCCCGCTACGAGCCTCCCTATTACTGCTACGGGGCGACCGATTTCATCAAGTTCGTCCACGACTGCAGGGCTCCGTTCTCGTCGAGGCCTGTTGATCCCGGGGCCGGTAAGCTCGCGGCCTACATAGCCCTCACGACCACCTGCCCGAACAGCTTCTGCCCAGACGGCAAGGCATTCGGGCAGGCCCTCGGCGTCGGAGTGCCGGCCAGCGGGACATACTACGTGCCTGACAACGTGACCCCCGCGACTCCGCAGAACGGATCGGGCGGCACCGGCTCCACCAGCGGCGGCGGTCCCCTGGGCAACGGCACTTCCTCCACGCCGACCGGCGGGGGCGGCTACTCCTACGGTCCGTAGCGTAAGCCATGGGAACGGTGGCGAAAGTCATCCCTCAATCAGGGATGCCCTTCGTGTTCCCACGTGGGTGTGCACTGAGTCCACGTGTCCAAAGAAAACAGAAGAGAAGCGACTTGTAGCTGAAGAACGGGAACCCAGAAGCTTGGGCCAGTCCGTCGACCCACGTGGCCTTGGTGTGCACTGAGTCCACGTGTCCAAAGAAAACAGAAGAGAAGCGACGTGGAGCCTTAGAATGAGAAAACAGTAGTAAATATGTTAGGATAACCACTGCTTCTTGCTTATCTTCTGCTTGATGTACTCGCCGACGAAGGTGAGCCTCTGCCCCTGGAGGGCGTCCTGCTCGATCTTCTTCTTGGTCTTGAGGACCAGCTTCAGCTCATGCACCCAGTCCTTGTGGCGGTTTATCCAGGGGTATCCGAGCATCTCCTCGGCCCGCTTGACGTCCACCTCCTTGGCCTTGATGGTGAGCTTGTCGAGGAAGCTGAACTCGGTGATGTCGCTCATGGTCACGCCGATGAATCTCGCCTCGGGCACGGCGAAATCCCGGCCGAGATAGGCGAGGTTCATGCTCCCTGTCTTTATCGTCCAGTAGATGTACCATCCCCAGGCGTCGCAGTCCATGAGGCAGTATACCGGGAGCTTCTTGTCGGCGAGCTTGCGCAGGAGCCTCCTGGTCCCCCTCGTGGACTGGCCTTTCGGGGTCACGAGCAGGCAGTTCTCCTTCTTCCAGAACTTGTCCTCGTTGAGCCTCTGCCACAGCGCGTCCTTCTCCACGACCAGAACGTAGTCGGCGTCGAGCCGCTTTATCTCCATGCCGTTGTCCACGTCGCTGGGTATGCTCCAGCCGCTGCGGCCCTGCTTCTCCAGGTCTATGAGCGTCTCTTCCCCCCCGAACTTGTCGAGGATGGTCATCGGCCCGGCGACGAACCCCTTCCTGTCCGTGGTCAGGTGGAGGTCCTCGCGCTTTATCTTGAGGGCGACCTCCAGGTCCTCGATGAGGGCGTTCGACTCGGACTGCTCGGTGAAGAGGTCCTCGTCGATGTCCTCGCCGAGGCTGAACTTGAGCTGGTAGAACAGGCCCCTGATCGAGGTGTGCAGGTCCTCCCTCAGGAACTGCCTCGTCTTCGATGCAATCGCCACGGTCTGCATGAACGTCCTGGCCTGGGCGACGCTCAGGAACTTCCTCAGCTCCTTCTTGTCGCCTGTCCTGAGGCAGCCTATGGCCTCGTCGAATATCGTGTTGCTCTTGGTGCGGAGGGTGGTCTCGAACGTCGGCCCCTCGCCCTTCTTGACCTCCTCGACCATGCTCTTCCCCATGGACTCGAGCTTCTTCATCGCGTTGCTGTCACTCATCTCCTTCACCCTCTTCCGGCTCCTTCTCGCCGGCCCCGTTCCCCTCCGGGGGCTTCTCCTCCTCTTCAGGGATGTCGCCGCCGTACCGCTCCTCGATGATCTTCTCGAGCCTGCTCTGGATGGCGTCCTTCTTCTCGCCCGAGAGGCTGGAGAGGTCGCCGGATATCTGCGCGACGTAGCGCCCCAGCACCTTCTTCTTGGTCGCTATCTCGTGGGCCTTGCGCTTGCCGGAGAGGTATTTCTGCACCCCGCGGGAAGCTTCCATCAGCGCGAACTTTATCTCGTCCATTATGTCCTCCTCGGTCGATATCGCCTGCTTGCCGGCGCTCGTGTAGGGGACATGGACGCTGACGAGATTGACAAGTATCGCTATCGGCTCCTCCTCGAAGTTCCGGACGTCGTATCTCTTCCAGTCCATCGTCTTTATCGTCTCGGTGATAGCGCACCCCCCGGAATCGAAGAGGAGAGGGACCCTGTTCGCGAACCTCATCACCTCGCCGCGCTTCTCGGCATCGGCCACCCCCCCGCCGTAGGCTATCCCGACCTCGACCATGAAGGGGATGCCGCCGCGGTACACCTTGGGGGCGCGCTCGGTGACGACGAGGACCTCTGGATTGAATATGTTCCGGAACGACGCCTCTATCCTCTCCTTCCCTATCGGCACGAGCGAGTCGGTCGCCGGAGCTATCCACTTGACCTGCCCGAACGCCTTGACGAGGGACTCCGCCTCCTCCCAGCTCAGGTCGTTCGGGTTCTTCCCGAAATCGAACTGCGGGAGGAGCGCCTTGAGGTCATCGACCTTTCCGGCGCTAACCCTGGAGAAGCTGTCCTGCAGGAACGATGACACCTTGCGGCTCTCCCGGTCCCTCTTTGCGAACTCCAGCAGGTCATGGGTGGTTATCCCGAGCGGGTGGGGCTTTATCTCGAAAGGCCGGGGCGGGTTCTGCTCGACCGAGCGCGGGAAAACGACCCTCTGGTCAGGCGGCTCTATGAGCGTTATCGAGCAATGGGGATTGGCGAGCGCGGTCCTGCGCAGGTACTCGTACACCCCGTAGTTGCTCCTCTCGTACCGCACGTCCTTGTACTCGGAGATCACCGTGAGGCCCTTCTCCTCGGTGGGCACCTCCTCCACCTCCTCCACGACCGGCTTGTTGCTCTTGAAGTCTATCGATACGTTCGCCGTCAGCTTCCTGCCGTTGTAGCAGGAAACGGCCTTGGTGGTCTGGCCGGTGGTGAGGTAGGAGAACATCGTGCATGCCGCCGCCCCGATGCCCTGCTGGCCCCTCTGCTGCAGGTAGCGGTGGAATTTCGTGCCTGCGAGCATCTGCCCCAGCGCCTTCCCGAGGTGCGTCCTGGGGATGCCAGGCCCGTTGTCCCTCACCGTGAGGCGGTAATGCTCCTTCTCCCGATCCAGCTCCTCGACCTGCACGAAGATCTCCGGGGCTATCCCCGCCTCCTCGCACGCGTCGAGACTGTTGGTGACGAGCTCGTGCACTATGATGGTCATCGACCGGACCTTGCCCGAGAAACCCAGCATCTGCCGGTTCTTCTTGAAGAATTCAGCGACCGAATGCTCCTTGAACTGCTTGAAGATGTCGTCTGCCATGTCTCTCACTCGCTGTGGTAACTGGCCTGATTGTTGGATATTGTGATATGTCTATTAATATTTTGCGCCGCCCCGCCCCCGCCGCCGGGCCGCTGACCGCCATCGCGCAGGTGAAAAGCATATTAATCCTTTCTGCTCAAACCCTATATCATGCCGCCGCTCGGTCTGACGGTCAAGCTGGGCCATGCAGCCCATTTCGATAAGCACAGCCCGCATGGCCCCCAGGAAGAGAGCATCTGCAGGCATCTCCGCGTCCTTGTCATCGAAGACACCCCGTTCCTCCTCGAGCACTACATGAAGAGGCTCGGGGCGCTGGATTTCATAGCCCTGATCCGCGTGCCGGCCGTCAAGAGCCTCGACGACGCGTTCGCCTTCATCAACGCCCACCGTCCCGACATAGTCGTCACCGACCTCTCGCTGACAGCATCGCACACCGAGGGGTTCGGCATCGTCCGCGTCCTCAAGAAGCACGATCCGCAAATGTGCATCGTGGCGACGACCGCGGTCTATTCCCCGCACAACGACGACGAGCTCAACAGGCACCTCCGCGACTCGAAGTTCGACGCGGTCTTCCACAAGCTCGACCTGGAAGGGCTGGAGCTCTTCATCAAGAAGAAGGCGATCGAGTCCACGATGGAGCCGGCCCCCGGCCAGCCTGTTCACTGACCTTTCAGCCTGCTCTCCATCAGCTCGCGCTTGGCCTTGGCCAGGTATCCGAGCACGCTCGTGTGGCGGGCGCCCTCGATGAGCATCCCCACCGCCTCCTTCGCGTACTCCATGCTGTCGATCCTCGAGATGATGGAGATCGTGTTCCCGTAGACGCTGATGTAGGAATCGGTCGCCTCCTCGATCTGCGCCTTTATCCTGCCCTTCTCCCCTATGACCCTTCCCTTCACCCTCGTGAGGGCGTTCTCGCTGCCCACGTAGTCCTTAAGCGGTATGACATAGAGCCCGTAATCGTGGCCGAGCAGGCGCAGGGCGCTGTCGGGCGTGAACCCCCTTCCTATCGCTTTCACTATGTCACGCACGAAGAAGACGTCGGCCGGGTCTCCGTCTATCTCGACCTCGCCCTCCGGGTCGACCGCAAGCTCGACCTTGCACTTCTTCTCTATCCTCTTCTTGGTGGAGCCGTCCTTGCCGAGCAGGACCTTGACCCTCTCGGCAGGGATCTTGATGAACTCGCTCATATCTTCACTATCCTCTCAAGCGCTTTTTTCACGTCCTCGTCAATCTCTGTCGCGAGCCTCTTCTCGGCTGCGGCCTTCACGTCTGGCTCGCCCCCGAGGCCCTCGAGCGCCTCCGCGGCCGCGAGCCTGGCCCCGGAGTCCCAGTGCGAAAGGATGATTATCAGGGACTTCCTTATCTCATCATCCGACCTTATAATTGATACTGCCTTGATGGCGTTGAGCTGGTTCTCCCCTATGTCGCCCCTGGCTATTATGACGAGCTCCTTCTTCAGAGCCCGGACCAGGCCCTCGTCCCCGATGGCTGCTATATAGGCGAGCGCGACCGCGGTCGTGGCCCTGCCCCTGAGCATGCTGGTGAGGAATTCCGTCAATATCTCCTTGTACCTCTCGGCCGCGAGCAGCCGGGCCAGGGACTGGGCTATCTCGGCCTTGCCTTCCCCGTGGGCCTCCAGGCCTTTCTCGAGGAACTCGTAGAACGCGTCCTTCCATCCGCCGTCCGCGAGCATCATCAGGGTGTAGGTCGCTATGAACCGGGGGGAGAGCCCGTACTGGTCCCCCTGGGGGTTGGCAAGGACCGACACCGCCGCCCTCATCAGCGCGAACCTGTCGTTGGCCATGCCCGCCAAGTCCGCTCCCGGCTTCTTGGTCGCGGCATAGGAGCCCATGACCTTCCAGAACACGTCGCGTATGTTCGCGTCCGGGGAAAGCCCGAACTTCGAAAGCGAGATCTTCTTCTTCGCGCCGCCACCGCCCCCGCCGCTGTCGTCGTCGCCGCCGAAGGCTTCTTTTGGCATAAGACCATCTTCGTTCCCGGATTTATAAATGGCCCACTACCGTTGTGGGTAGGCCTGGAAGGCCTCTTTTGTTATAATTCCTGTTCGAATGTTTAAATACCTTTGCAAACACAGACTGTTCCATGAAACTCGTGGATCCAGGCAGGACGGGCCTTGCGAGATACTGCCCCACGTTCGTGGCCGCGTTCGAGCGCCTCTCCGGAGGCATCACGCGGAGCGCCGCTTCGAGGAAGGAACGGTCCAGGCTCTGCGGCTACCTGCGGCAGGGGAAGGCCGAGCCCCTCGTCGAGGCGATCGCAGCGGACACTTCCAAGGCGGCCCTGGTCGGAAGGTTCCTCTTCCACAGGGACAGGAACACGATGATCCTCGCCTGCGCTGCGCTCAGGTGGGCCTCGCAGCGGGGCGCCGACATCTCCCCGGCGGTCCCGCATCTGGCGAAAGCGTTCAGGCACCACGACTTCTTCATGCGGCTCCAGGCCATGAACACCGTCTGCGACTCCCTGCCGTCCCTAAGCAGGCCTGCACGCCTCCAGGCCATCGCCGCCGCCGAATCGTTCGTGAACGAGGAGCTGGACGAGGCGGTGATCGCGGATCCGGGCGGCTCGCCGATGGTGTTCGAGTCCCTCCTCCGCCTCATGCGGTCCATCTCCGCTCTGGAGGGGTCCTACCCTCTCTGCACAGGGAAGCTCATCGCCGAGCTGCGGGCGCACCCGAAGGCGGGCGGCGGCCGGCGCCTCGGCGGATGACCTTTGCCCGCCTGCGGGCAAGGAAAGGCATAAATCCACTTCCCGCCATTGGGTTATCGTATGGATCCTGTCCCTTATGACGTCGTCATCGTGGGCGCCGGCCCGGGCGGCCTCTCCTGCGCCCGCTCGCTGCGGGGCTCGGGCCTCCGCGTGCTGGTCCTCGAGAAGAACGAGCGCGTGGGGAAGAAGATATGCTCGGGCGAGATATCCGGGAAGGTGCTGCCTGGCGAGAGGTTCGACCGCGGGCACCCCTGGACCGAGATAACCGTCGGGACGGACGACACCCGGCAGGTGGTCAAGTTCGGGCGGCCTTATCTCTGGACGGTCGGCCGCTACGAGTTCGAATCGCGCCTGCTCGCAGGCTGCGACGCGGAAGTGCATTTCTCGGAGCCGGTGACGAAGATAACCGAAGCCCATGTCGAGACCCCGAAAGGGAGGTACTCGTACAAGCACCTCGTCGGCGCCGACGGCTCCTTCTCTTCGGTCAGGAGCTACCTGGGCCTGCCGACCGAGAGGATAGCCGGCTGGGCGTTCCACTATCTCGACGAGCGGCCCTGCCCGGAGTTCCAGATGTACTGGCTCCCCAGGACGTTCCCCAGCGCATATGGCTACATGATGTCCAAGAGCCGTGGCAGGACCATGATCGGGCTGGCCTGGCGAGGCAAGGACTTCGACCACAAGACCGCGGAGCGGGCCAAGGGCTGGATCGCGAAGACTTTCTCGATAGACCCCTCCAAGCTGCGCTCCGAGGCCATGAAAGGGAACGCCGACCACCGCGGCTGGAGGTTCGGGAACGTCTATCTCGTCGGGGACGCGGGCGGCTTCCTAAACCCCCTCACCACCGAAGGCATCTACTACGCCGTGAAGAGCGGCGACGCGGTCGCCCGGCACATCCGCGGCGACCCCGAAGGGAAGCGGATCCTCGACCAGATGGGGCGGACCCACGGCTGGTACGTGCTCGCATACGACCTGGCGACCGACACCCGCCTGCCGTTCCGCTGGGTCATCAGCTGGATACTCTCGAACCCGCACGGCGGCGTGAGGAAAAGGATGTTCGACTGGGTCTTCTGGAGATTCATGGACCAGGGCTAGCTCTGTTCGTGAATCCTTGGCCCTTCGTCAGAGAATCTCCCCGCTATCTGCTCTTCCATCCACGCGACCGTGTCCTTCCTGCGGTCCGTGCTCCCATCCTGCGTCCGGATCGTCCCTGCGACGCTTTCCGCTTCGCGCGAGATCCTCAGGGCCTCCTGCATCTCGCCTTCCCACAGCTCGGAGAGGAACTCCCTCTTCAGCCGATTGAGCCGCACGAGCGCCTCCAGGTTGCGGTCGCCGTACATCGCGTTGAAGCCGCTCATCGCCTTCGTCATCCT
>JAWOLP010000055.1:0-13442 GCA_033853355.1 Candidatus Micrarchaeia archaeon
CTGATAATAATCCCGATGAACCCGCAGGGCGGCGGGGCCCCGGGCGAGGCGGCGCTGCTGCCCACCTCGGGCAAGCTGTTCGAGACGGATTTCCAGCGCGTCAAGAAGATCCCGGAGATAGACATCATAACCGAGGTCATAATAGGCTCGACGACGGTCGCCTACAAGGACCAGCAGCTCAACTCGCAGGTCTATGGGGTGGAGCCCATCGCCTTCAGCTCCACCACCGAGCTCGATCTCTCCTCGGGCAGGTTCCTCAGCGACAACGACCACGATGCGGCGGTCGTGGGCGCCACCGTCGCCGGCAACTTCAAGCAGCCACCGACCGCCAACGCCCAGATCCTGATCGGCGGGCGGCCGTACCGCGTGGTCGGGGTCCTGGCGCCGACCGGGGCGTCGTTCTCGAACATCGACGGCGTGGTCTTCATACCGATCAAGGAAGCCAAGGACATATTCAACGAGTCGCTCCAGGAGAACGAGATATCCGCGATCTACATGACCATGAAGGACGGGACCAACATGACCCAGGCCACGGACGAGGTGGAGCAGACCATGCTCATGTCCCACCGCGTGACCGAGGACTCCAAGGACTTCACGGTCGTGAGCCCCTCTTTCATCGACCAGCAGTACACGAGCGTCCTGGACCTCCTCTCGACATTCCTCGGGGCGATAGCCTCCATAGCCCTCATCGTGGGCGGGATCGGCATCCTGAACACGATGTTCATGAGCGTCCTCGAGAGGCGCCGGGAGATCGGGACGATGAAGGCCATCGGGGGCACCCGCGAGCAGATACGCGACCTTTTCCTGGTCGAGAGCTCCCTCATCGGCCTGACCGGCGGCATACTCGGCACGATCATCGCCTGCCTCATCGGCCTGGGGATCATCGCCATCCTGCACGTCACGTTCGTCTTCGACTGGCCGGTGATCGGGGGCGCGCTCGCCTTCTCGGTCATCCTGGGCGTGGCGGCCGGCACCCTCCCGGCCATGGACGCGGCGAAGGTGGACCCCATAGTCGCGCTGAGGTACGAGTGACATGGACATCCAGGATTCGCTCCTCTACGCCCTCAAGAACATGCGCAACCGCAGCCTGCGGAGCTGGCTCACGATAACCGGGCTGGTGGTGGGGGTAATAGCGATAGTGGTCATCCTGGCCGTGAGCGAGGGGTTCAACCAGGAGATAAACAACCAGCTCTCGGCCTTCAGCCCGGACACGATAATCGTATATCCTTCGGCCAACGCCATCTCCACCCTCGCTGGCAGCGGCGGGGGGTTCGCGCGCGCCCCGACCACGGGCAAGCTCTTCCAGAACGACGTGGATTCGATAAAGTCCATCCCGGGCGTCAAGACCGTGTCGAGGATCCTCTTCGGCCGCTCAAGCCTCTCCTACAAAGGCGATAACCTGACCGGGACCGTGTTCGCGATGGACCGGGACGGCTTCGATCAGTTCGCCGGCTACATCGACATAGAGACCGGCAGGCTCTATAACGACGGGGAGAAAGGCGTCGTCGTGCTCGGCGCGGACGCGGCCACGGACACCTTCGGCAAGAAGCAGCTTTCGGTTGGAAGCGTGCTGAGCATCAACGGCCAGGACTTCCGGGTGGTGGGGATACTCAAGCGCATCGGCACGTCGTTCTCGTCGCACGACGACCGGGCGATATACGTGTCCTATGACGAAGGAAAGGATCTCTTCGCGGACCAGTACCTGCCCAACGAGGTCGCCCTCGTGTACCTCCAGATAGACCCGGGCTACGACCCGAACCAGATAAAGGACATAATCGAGCAGAAGCTCGCATCGAACCACCATGTCCGGATGGACGAGCTGGACTTCTCGGTCATCACCGCGGCGCAGGTCTACGAGATCGTCAGCACCGTCCTGACCGCGGTGGAGCTCGTCCTGGGCGGCGTGACGCTCATCGCGTCGGTGGTGGGCGCGATAGGCATAGCCAATACCATGTTCATGAACGTCCTGGAGCGGACCGGCGAGATCGGCATACTCAAGTCGGTGGGCGCCACCAGGAACGACATCCTCCGCATCTTCCTCATCGAGAGCGCGATAATCGGATTCGCCGGCGGCGTCATCGGCCTGGCCATCGGCTTCGTCATCCTCCAGGTGATGCACGACTATTTCAACGTGCCGGTGTTCCTGCGCCTGCGCATCATCGCGTTCGTCTTCATCTTCTCGGTCGGGACGGGGCTGCTCGCCGGCCTCATCCCCTCGCTCCGTGCCTCGCGCCTGGACCCGGTGGACGCGTTGCGGTACGATTAGCAGCCGCTCAGCCGAGCAGGGCCTCCAGCGTCTTTCGCAGCACGTCTTTCCCGCAGGCGAGGCTGTGCGCCCTGCGCCTCGTGTCGCGATAGCCCGAAGAGCGCCTGATATGCCGCAGGGATGCGCTATCGCCCGAGAGGCGACCGAGGGCCGAATCCCTTGTGTCGCGGAAGCGGGACCGCCGCGCCACCTCCGCCAGCGCGGCCGGGTCGGCCGAGAGCTTGTTCAGCGCGGCCCTCCTGCTGTCGCGGTCGGGCGATAGGACGGCGATCTCCGCCAGCAGGTTCGCGTCGTCTATCTCCCCGACTATCTCGGATATGAGCATTATGGCCGTCATCCTGGTCCCCCAGTGCCGTGCCCTCTGGAGGACCCGCCTGAGGCTGCTGGCGTCCGAGCCGAGGCGAGCGAGGGCGAGCAGCCGGTAGTCCTCCTCCGGAGCCAGCGCGGCGATCTCCACCAGCACGTCCGCGCCGACCTCCTGCAGGGAAGGGCAGAGGTGCGCGACAGCCGCCTTGCGCGCGTCGGTCCGCGCCGAGCCGACCGCCAGGCCGCAGAGGGCCTCGGTGTCCTTCCTCAGCCTGTGGACCGCCTCCTCGCGGGCGGAGCGGTACGGCGATTCATCGGCCACCTGGAGCAGGGCTGCGCTGTCGCGGATCATCGAGAGCGCCGCTTTCCGCGCCGCGGGCTTCGGGGAGCGTATCGCGACGTCGGCACGCTCGCCGTCGCCCATCATCTCCAGCGCCGCCGCGGCGGTGTCCCTGAATTGCGATGAGCAGGCGACCATCGTGAGGCGCTCGCCGTCCCCTTCCAGGCGGCGGACGGCGGCGAGGCGGCTGTCCCTGAAATGGGAATACGAGGCGACCTCGGAGAGCGCCGCTTCGTCGGCCAGCGCGGCGACCGCGTCCAGCCTCAGGTCCGGATGCGGCGAGGAGCACGCCAGCTCCGCAAGGGCGGCCGGATTCCCCCTGACCATCGAAAGGGCCTCCCTCCTCCTGGACGGTGAATCGCTCAGGAGGCTTTCAGCGAGCCGCGCAGGATCGCGCCGCTCCGGCTCCGCGGGCTTGCCGAAACCTTTTCGCGCAATCGGTCTGGATAATTCGACGCTCTCTTCGGCTAGCCCCTTCGGGCCGTTGCGCATGTAGGTATTTCCGCATGGTTTAATAAAATCGTCTGCTTTCCGCCTTCCCCGGAGCCAGTTACATATTTATACCTTGGCCTCACAAGTGTGAAAACGGATTCCTATGGAGCTAATCGTAGCTGAGAAACCCCGGGTAGCCGAGAAAATAGCCTCGGCCATCGGGGAGAAGGTCTCGCGCAAGGCATACAACGGCGTCGCGTATTACGAGACCACTGCCGGCGGCACCGAGGTCGTCGTGGCGCCTGCCGTGGGCCACGTCTACACCCTCGTCGAGAGGGAGAAATCGCGCAGCTATCCGGTCTTCGACATCGAATGGGTGCCCTCATACCAGGCCTCGAAGGAGGCCGCCTACACGAAATCGTACGTGGAGCTCCTCCAGAAGCTGGCCAAGAAGGCCGACACATTCGTCTCGGCCTGCGACTACGACATCGAGGGCAGCACCATCGCCTACAACGTGTTCCGCTTCGCGACCACGATACGCGAGGGCAGGAGGATGAAGTTCTCGGCCCTCACCAAGGAGGACCTCTATTCGGCATACGAGCAGCGCACCGAGTTCGACTACAACAACGCCTTCGCGGGCGAGACCAGGCACATCGTGGACTGGTACTACGGCATCAACCTGAGCCGCGCGCTCATGGCCGCCCTCCACAGCGCGAGCCGCTACCGCGTCCTCTCGATAGGCCGCGTCCAGGGGCCCGCGCTGCACCTGATGGCCGCTCTGGAGAAGGACATCCGCGCCTTCGTCCCCACCCCCTACTGGGAGGTGACCGCCATGATCAAGGGCGTCGAGTTCATGCACAAGACCTCGCGCTTCCTCTCCGAGGCCGACGCCCAGGCCTCCCTAGAGCGGACCGCCGGCAAGGGCACGGTCAAGGAAGTGGACGTGAAGGACCAGGATGTGCCGCCGGGCCCGAACTTCGACCTCACCAGCCTGCAGGTCGAGGCATACCGCCTCTTCGGCTTCTCGCCCTCGCGCACGCTCGAGCTCGCGCAGAACCTCTACGAGGCCTCGCTCATCACCTACCCCAGGACGTCGTCCCAGCAGCTCCCCCCCACGATCAAGGTGCAGCCGATCATCAGCGCCCTGGCCAAGAACCCTGATTACGCCCCCCTGGCGAAGAAGATCGCCGAGAATCGGTGGTACAAGCCTCTCCAGGGCAAGAAGGAGGACCCGGCGCATCCCGCCATCCACCCTACCGGCCAGTCCGGCTCGGTGAGCGGCCCTGAGAAGAGCCTCTACGACCTCATAGTGAGGCGTTTCCTCGCATCGTTCGCCCCGAATGCCAGGAGGCAGAGGAACCGCGTGGAAGTGGACGCCGGAGGGGAGCTGTTCGCCGCCTCCGGCAGCCGCCTCGTCGAGAAGGGATGGACCGAGTTCTACGGCGAATACTACACTTCGGAAGACGTCGAGCTCCCGCCTTTCGCCGCGGGCGAAGGGGTGGAGGTGCTCGACAAGAAGAGCACCAAGAAGGAGACCAAGCCCCCGAAGCGCTACACCCAGGCGTCCATCGTGTCCGAGCTCGAGAAGAGGCACCTGGGCACCAAGGCGACGCGCTCGGTCATCGTGGACACCCTCTTCAAGCGCGGCTACACCGGAGGAGCCAAGTCCATCGAGGTCAGCGACTTCGGCCTCAAGGTCATCGAGGTGCTCCAGCACTACGCCCCGGAGATCCTCGACGAGAACCTGACCCGGAAGATGGAGGACGAGATGGAGCTCATACAGGAGGGGAAGCTCGACAAGGACAAGGTCCTCGGGGAAAGCAGGGAGATCCTCACCCAGATACTCGACAAGTGGAAGGGCAGCGAGGCGAAGATCGGCAACGAGCTGGCGGACGCGCTCAAGCTCACGCAGGAGCGCGAGAACATCCTCGGCGAGTGCGACAAGTGCCACAAGCAGCTGCGCATCATACGCATGAGGGACAAGCGCCAGTTCGTCGGCTGCACGGGCTACCCGGCCTGCCGCAACGCGTATCCCCTCCCGCCCGGCACGATCGTTACCCCCGCCCGCAAGCCATGCCCCGCCTGCGGCAAGCCGCTCATCAACGTGAAGAAGGGGAGGACCCGCTACACGATGTGCGTTGACCCGAAGTGCCCCTCCAAGGCCGACTGGGGGAAGAAGAAGGAAGCCGCCAAGCAGCCCGAGGAGAAGAAGGAAAGCTGAGCGCCGCCTTCCGCCCCATAAATGTGTTTTCCCCGATGGCAGGGGATCGGGAAGAGCGATCCCGCGCTTCCGCCATGGGACCGGTCCAGTCGGGTAGAATGAAGGTTGTGGGCCGGGCGCATCTGGCGGGCTCGCAAGGGCTGCCGGATCGCGGTCGAGGGGCCGGGGTGCGAGGAGCAGCGCGCCGGGCCGCAGCCCGGCAAACCGCCGGCTTCATTTTTTTAAATCCTGCCTCCGATACACTCCCATGAGAGCTATTTCTGATTATGAGGTCAGAGGAAAGAAGATCCTCCTCCGCGTGGACCTCAACTGCCCCGTGAAGGACGGCAAGATCATCGGGGACACCAGGATACGGGCCCATGCGGTCACGATCAAGGAGCTCTCCGACCGCGGCGCCCGCGTGATAGTCCTGTCTCACCAGGGACGCAAGGGGCGGGAGGACTTCCTGCCGCTCGAGCAGCACGCCAAGGCCCTGCGCAGGATAATCGGGAGGGACGTCATATACATAGACGCGGTGGTCGCGGACAAGGTCCGCCACGCGATACGCGCGATGCAGGACGGGCAGATACTCGTCCTGGACAACGTCCGCCACCTGCACTGCGAGACCGACCACCCCCACGGCGAGGGCGAGATCGTCCATCACCTCAGCCCCCTGGCCGACTACTACGTGCTCGACGCGCTTTCGGTCGCCCACCGGAAGCATTCAAGCGTGGTCGGATTCGCGAAGAAGATCCCCTGCTTCGCCGGCGACATCCTCTCCTCGGAGCTCGAGGCAGTGGACAAGGTGAAGCACGGCCGCGACGTCACTTTCATATTCGGCGGCTCGAAGGTGGACGACTCCTTCGCGGTCATGAAGAGATGGCTGAGCGACGGAAGGGCCAAGGAGGTGCTGGTATGCGGCGCCCTCTCTGTCCTCTTCCTCAGGGCCGGCGGATTCCCGGTCGGCGACTCGCTGGACTACCTCCGCCAGTCAGGCCTCGAGGAGAAGGTGCCCGAGGCCAAGGAGATGCTGGCCCAATTCGACGGCAAGATAGTCCTGCCGGTCGACGTCGGCCTCTCGGTGGACATGAAAAGGAGCGATGCGGACGTCGGCAACATCAAAGGGGGCCAGATTTGGGACATCGGCCCCAAGACCGTGGAGCGCTACAAGGAGGTAATCGGCAACTCGCACTACATAGTCATGAACGGCCCGGCCGGGGTCTACGAGCTCGACGATTTCGCCCTCGGGACCAGGGCCCTGCTGGAGAGCATAGCGAACTCCGACTCCTTCTCCCTACTGGGAGGCGGCCATACCCTCTCAGCGATCGAGCGCTTCGGGATAGACAAGAAGGATTTCAGCTACGTGAGCCTCTCGGGCAAGGCGCTGATCGAATATCTCTGCGGCGCCCAGCTCCCCGGGCTCGTGGCCCTGGAAGAGAACGAGAAGCAGTTCAAGCTATGACCCGCCAAACCCGCGCGACGGCGTCCGGTCCAAGCGGGATCCATCCGCGCCTGCCGATGGCCTGCATACTGCGCGCCTCCCCTCCTGTGCCCTTGTGGGGGCATTGATGCCCCTCATGCGGAGGCGGTCTGGGGCGCGCTGTTGCCGTTGGACTCGAATTTCCTGACATACCATGTCTTCACGAGCTGCGTCAGGACTATGTAGGATACCAGGGTGAGCGCGAGATACGCCCAATACTGGATGGGCAGCTGCACGAAGCCGAAGTACGAGGCGAAAGGCGAGAAGGTCAGCCAGATGCCTATCGCGGAGACGCTCAGGGAAGCCAGGAGGAGCGGGGTGCTCGCCCTGCTCTCGATGAACGGGATCTTGTTCGTGCGTATGACATGGATGATCAGGCTCTGGGTGAGCAGGGACTCGACGAACCAGCCGGTCTGGAAAAGGCCGGGGTTGGCCCATGCCCCGAACACGAACCACATGACCGCGTAGGTCGTGTAGTCGAATATCGAGCTGATCGGGCCGATGAAGATGATGAAGTTCTTGATCTCGTTGAGGTCCCATTTCCTCGGCTTCGACAGCCACGACTTGTCCACGTTGTCGGTCGGTATCGCGGTCTGTGACATATCATAGAGCATGTTGTTGACCAGGATCTGCAGCGGCTGCATCGGCAGGAACGGCAGGAGTATGCTCGCCCCCAGGACGCTGAACATGTTGCCGAAGTTCGAGCTCGCCGCCATCCGCGCGTATTTGACGATGTTGCCGAAGACCTTCCTCCCCTCGGTTATGCCGTCCTCCAGCACCAGGAGGCTCTTCTCGAGCAGGATAATGTCGGACGATTCCTTGGCTATGTCCACGGCGCTGTCGACGGATACGCCGACGTCCGCGGCCTTCAGCGCCGGCGCGTCGTTGATTCCGTCGCCCATGAACCCCACCACATGCTTGTTCTTCTGCAGCGCCCTGATTATCCTCTCCTTGTGGATCGGCGAGAGCTTGGCGAATATCGTGTTGCCCTCGACGGCCTTCGAGAGGGCGGCGTCGTCCATCTTCTCGATGTCGCTCCCCAGGACCGTCCCCTTGGACGGCAGGTTTATGTCGCGGGCTATCTTGTTCGTGACCAGCTCGTTGTCGCCTGTGAGGACCTTGACCTCTATCCCCTGCTCCTTGAGCCCCACCAGGGCCTTGCGCGCGGACTCCTTGGGCGGATCGAGGAACGCGATGAATCCGAGGAGCGTGAGCCCTTCCTCATCCTTGACCGAATACACGCTCTGGCTCTTGGGCATGTCCTTGTAGGCTATGGCTATCGTCCTGAAGCCGTCCTCGTTCAGGCCCCTGATCAGGCGCCGCAGGCTCTCCTGCTCGGCCGTATCGGGCTTGAACGCCTTCCCGTCGGCCTCGGTCTTCTCGCAGACCTTCATTATCTCCTCGACCGCGCCTTTGCAGATGAGTATCCTCCGCTTGCCGTTCTCGTCGACGACCACGGACATCCTGCGCCTCTGGAAATCGAAGGGGACCTCGTCCACTTTCTTGTGGCTCTTGGTTATGCCGTCTATGCGGCTCTTCTGGCCGTGCTCGAGAACCGACATGTCCATGATGTTCTTGAGCCCGGTCTGGTAGAAGCTGTTGAGGTAGGCGTACCTCAGCACGTTGTCGTCGTCATGCCCGTGTATGTCTATGTGCTTCTCCAGGATGACCCTCCCCTGCGTGAGCGTGCCCGTCTTGTCCGTGCAGAGCACGTTCATGGCCCCGAAGTTCTGGATCGAGCTGAGCTTCTTTATGATGACCTTCTTCTTGGACATGGCGACCGCGCCATTGGCCAGGTTGACGGTCACTATCATGGGCAGCATCTCGGGCGTGAGGCCGACCGCGACCGAGACGGCGAAGAGGAACGCCTCGAATATGCTCCCTTTGGTCAGCGCGTTGATGAGGAACACGAGCGGGACCATGATGAGCATGAACCTTATCATGAGGGACGTGAACCCCTGCACCCCCCTGTCGAACTCAGTGACCCCCTGCTGGCTCACAACCCTCTCGGATATCGCCCCGAAATAAGTGCTGGTGCCGGTCAGGAGGACGACCGCCGTGGCGGTGCCGCTCTCGACGTTCGTGCCCATGAAGACCATGTTCTGCAGCTCGAAGGGGCTTTTGGCCTCCTTGGCCATCGGCTGCGCGTGCTTCTCGGCAGGGATCGACTCGCCGGTGAGGGCGGACTGGTTCACGAACAGGTCCTTCGACTCGACGAGGCGGGCGTCGGCCGGCACCAGGTCGCCTGCCGAAAGGAGTATGATGTCGCCAGGCACCACGTTCGCGAGCGGGATCTCCTTCTGCTTCAGGTCCCTCAGCACCGTCGCGGTCGTCCTCACCATTGCCTTGAGCTTCTCGGCCGCCTCGTCAGCCCTCACCTCCTGCACGAACCGGAGGATGACCGCGACCACCACCATGAAGACGATGATGCCGGCTGAGGCGATGTCCTCGGTGAGGTAAGATATCACCGCCAGCAGGGTAAGGAGGAGGTTGAGGGGGTTCTGATAGGCCTCGATCAGCCTCTCTATCCTGGTCTTCTTCTTGAGGTGCACCGGGCGGTTCTCGCCGTACATCCTCAGGCGGGCCCTGGCCTCGGCCGGATAAAGCCCAGACGGCCGGCTCTGCACCTTCTTGATGACATCCAGCGATGGGTTCTCCGAGGCCCATATTATGTTCTGGGCGAGCTGGGAATAGACCTTGTGTTCGGCGGGCTTGCCCTTTCTCTTCAGGAACGGGAAGATGTCGGGGAAACCCATCTTTTCACCCGGGGATCCCGGGAGCGCGCTCGCGCTTCCCCGCTCCTGTACCCATTTCTCCCTTTGGGCGTTTTCCAATTCCGTCCAGCATCAGAGCACCGGTGTGCGTGTTGAGAATGGCCCGTCAATATATATATGCGTTTTGGTGCCTTGCGACGAGGAGCCTCACTTGCCGTAGAGGTCCTTGATCCTGCCCATTATCATGTCCTCGATGCCGAACTTGACCTCCTTGCCGGGGGAGATCACGAGCGCATTCCACCCGAGCCCCTGCGAGAACGCCACGCGCGCCCGCCTGTGCCCGTCGAGCAGTATCATTCCCTTCCTCTTCTTGAGGAGGATTATCGGGGTGGTGTATCCGCTGCCTATGGCGGAGTTTATCATCTTCATCTTCTCGGCCGCGGTCGCCTCCGTCTCCTCGCCCGGATACGTGTAATATATCTCGCCGATCTGGCCGTGGTCCATCTTCTGCTCCTTGAGGGAGAACTCGATGCCCGGATACAGTTTCTTGTAATACTCGATGAGCTTCTCGCAAATCCTCTTCTCCTCCTCAGGCGGGACCAGTCCTACGACCATTCTATCACCGCTAATCGAACGCATGCAAGGTTTTAATCGTTTGCACCCCCTCATCCTAATCGATGTCCATACTGATCAAGGATGCCACGATCCTCACGCAGGACGCAACGCGCTCCATCCTACGGGGAGACATACTCATCGAGGGCGGCTCCATCTCCGCTGTCGGGCCTGGCATACGCGGAGGCGCGTCCGAGACGATAGACGCCCGCGGCATGATCGCCATGCCCGGCCTCGTGAACGCGCACACGCACGTCGGGATGACCATACTCCGCGGATACGGCGAGGACCTTCCGCTGCACAGCTGGCTCGAGGACCGGATATGGCCGGTCGAGGCTCGGCAGACCGCCGCCGATGCCGGGGCCGCCGCCTTGCTGGCGTTCTGCGAGATGATACGCGGCGGGACGACCAGCTTCGCGGAGATGTGCCTCCACGACACGAAGCAGGTCTTCGAGTCCGCGCGCAAGGCGGGCATGCGCGGGATCATCGCCCGCGGCCTCATGGATTTCAACAACGACGGCTGGCTCCCCAGGGTCATGAAAGAGGTCGAATCATCGCTCGCATACGGGGACGGCATGGTCAGGCCGTCCGTCGCGGCCCACGCCTCCTACACGTGCTCGGAGGAGCTCCTCCTGCGGACCAAGGAGCTCGCGAGGGAGAAGGGGATGAAGTACCAGATCCACGTTAGCGAGACGCGGAAGGAGATCTTCGAAATCCAGAAAAGGACCGGCAAGTTCCCTTACGAATACCTCGATTCCATCGGGCTGGTGGACGGGGACAGCATATTCGCCCACGGGGGCTGGCTCACGAAGAAAGAGATGGACCTCTCAGGCAAGCGCGGCCTCAGCGTCGCCAGCTGCCCCATCAGCAACCTGAAGCTGGCCATCGGAGGTATAGCCCAGCTGGCCGAGCTGGACAAGGCCGGCGCGAACGTCTGCCTCGGGACGGACGGGGCGGCGAGCAACAACTGCCTGGACATGTTCCAGACGATGAAGATGGCCTCCCTGCTCCAGAAGCACCACTACTGGAAGGCCGACGCCCTCCCCACGCAGAGGGTGCTGGATTTCGCGACCCGCAACGGCGCCAATGCGCTGGGGCTCGAGTGCGGCTCGATAGAGCCTGGGAAGGCGGCCGACGTGATACTCCTGGAGCGCGGCCCCAACATGTATCCGGAGACTGACCTCGTGGCCAACATCGTGTACTCCGCCGGCCCGCAGAACGTGTCGGACGTCATAATCGGCGGCAAGGTCGTCATGAGGCGGCGGCGGCTGACGACCGTCGACGAGAAGAAGGCCGCCGAGGATGCCCAGGCGGTCTTCTCAGACCTCCTCTCTAGATAGCAGCCTCTTCTCCACCTCGCCGCTCACCCAGCTGAAACGGTGGCTGTCGGAGAGGCCAGGCACCGCCCTCAGCTTCCCCTCCGCGTGCGTCAGGAGCCTGCCGAGCTTCTCCTCCTCGCCGAGCCCCTCCCTCTCCAGCTTCGCCTTGAGCCTCCTGAGCTCCCTGTTGATCGTCTTGACCCTCGTTTCCGCGGCTTCCGTCCTGTCTTCTCTCCTCACGCCGTGCATACGTCGTCTCCCTCGCCCCTATGCGCTCATCCGGCGTATTTAATCCGATGTAACGGCCCCGGCGACCGAAAAATATATAAATACCTATGTTCATAAAAAACTTGCAAATTTTTAAAAACCTTACTGCAATTTGCGGAGGATTCCCATGGTAGCCATGGCTACGAAATGCCCAGAATGCAAAAGCAAGCGCATCGTGCGCGACTATGAGAAGGGGGAGCTCCTGTGCTCGAACTGCGGGCTGATAATCGCCGAGAACATCCACGATATGGGCCCGGAATGGCGCGCCTTCGACGCCGAGCAGAAAGAGAAGAAGGCCAGGGGAGGCGCCCCGATCAAGTTCATGAGGCCGAACAAGGGCCTGGTCACCGAGATCGACCAGTACAACAGGGACATCCGGGGCGGCAAGATAAGCCCAAAGAAGCAGGCCCAGCTCTACCGGATGAGGAAGTGGCACAAGCGCGTCTCGATCGCCACCTCGATGGAGAGGAACCTGGTCATCGCGCTGGCAGAGCTCGACCGCGTCGCATCGTCGCTCGGCCTGCCCGAGAACATAAAGGAGAGCGCGGCCCTCCTGTACAGGAAGGCCGTGAAAGAGGAGCTCATCCGCGGCAGGCTGATCGAGAGCGTCGTGGCCGCCGTGATATACGCCATCTGCAGGCTCCAGGGCATCCCCAGGACCCTCGATGAGATCTCCCGCGCATCCGGCATAGAGAAGAAGGAGATAGGCCGGGCGTACCGCTTCCTCAAGGCCGAACTCCACGTCGACGTCCCCCTCACCGATCCGGCGCAGTACGTGCCGAAATTCGCCACCGCCTTGAAGCTCGGCGGCGAGGTGCAGGAAGAGGCCGTCAAGCTCATCCGCAAGGCGCTGCGCAAGGGCCTGATCTCGGGCAGGGGCCCGACCGGCGTGGCTGCGGCCGCCCTCTACATCGCTAGCGCGATGCACGGGGAGAAGAAGACCCAGAAGGAGGTCGCGGACGTGGCGGGAGTGACCGAGGTGACGATCAGGAACCGCTACCGCGAGCTGAAAAAGGAGCTGGGGCTCAAGGTAAACCTCTGATTTTTTCTAAATTTTATCCCCATCTTTTTTCCTGATGTTTTTTGTCAGTCATCCCTTTTTTCTGACTCGCCCTCGTGGGAGCAAATGGACCTCAGCTGAAGTCAAGCCGGCTGAAGTTTGTTGTGGAACGCCGAGCGTTCCATGTCGTGATCGACGATTCGGTCACGAGCATGCTCAGGTTCGAATCGTCGAACCTGACACGACTGTCCTGAACGTCGCGACGTTCAGGGACATCGCCGGCCTTTAACAAATCAGTTTTGGGGCCCCTTTTTCCAAAAGGGGCAGGAAAGGCCGACTCAGGAAGTGGCGACTTTTATCCTCAGAAGGACGGATAGAAAAGTGAGTCAGAGTGATAAGTCTCCTCATCGGGCTTGCGCCCTAGGTCTGTCGAACACTCATCATCCGACTTTTCTTGGACTGGACTATGTTAAAAGGCTTGCCTGGCAACTATTCTCCAGTGATGA
>JAWOLP010000056.1:0-36267 GCA_033853355.1 Candidatus Micrarchaeia archaeon
GTCTCCGGACCGTTCTTGGAAGGGATCACCGTTGCCAGCGATAATGCGCTCGTGCGGGGCAACACCATCACCGGCCCGGTGTTCAACAGCACGAGTTTCGCTTTCACGAACGGCAATACGATGGGCAGCGTCGCCTTCGACATGAGGAAGCTTGGCCTGGCGGATGCAATCATCACCCGGAACACGGTCTCAAACGTGCCTGTCATTTTCGGCCTCCTGAACAACAATCCGTCCTTCGGGGCGAGCATCAGCCTCAACGATTTCACGAACTACACCGCCGAGATAGTGGCCGTGACGAACTACACCGTGGCAAGCGAGTTCTCGGATTCGGCGGCCGGCAGGGGGAATTACTGGGGATCGGGCGGCTGCCCCGGGTTCGATATCACCAAGGTGCTTTCGAACGCGACGGTCGCCGTCGATTCCTCAGGGAACGTGTATGTCAATGGAACCGATGAAAGCGTGTTCGTCAGCCCGTACATAGCAGACGGGCACGCCTACAACGTCTCGGTGGCGAATACCCCGGATTCGATGCTGCCGGCCCCATGCCAGTGATTGCGATTTTCGTACCACCGGGCATAGGATTTATAACTAATTCAACATAGTATATCACACCCTAGATGGGGCAATTGGCAGCAGGTGTGTTTTCTCTTTAGCTCATAAAGATTCTGAGGTCGGTTTGCGGCACAAGGTGTCTTTTATGAAGATTGCAAATATCCCCACAGGCAGTGCCATCTGTTTTTCCGCCCAGGGGGTGGCCGCTTGAGCGCAGACATCCCCGCGCTGAAGAAGGAGATCGGCCTCCTCGGCAGCTTCTCCCTCGGATTCGCGGACGTGGGCGCGGACATCTTCCTCGCCCTGGGCCTGATAGCGACTTACGCCCTCGGCGCGATGCCGCTCGCGATACTCGCGGCAGCTGCCGTGTATCTCCTCACCGGGCTGGCTTATGCCGAGCTTTCAGCCGCCATACCGGTAGCCGGCGGCGTCTCGGTTTACGGGGAGAGGGCGTTCGGGAGGTTCGCCGGCTTCCTCGGCGGCTGGGGCCTCATCCTGGATTATACCATAGACATCGCCCTTTTCGCAGTCGCCGCCACGGGCTACCTCTCGTTCTTCTTCCCGCAGATACGGGCGGCCTTCGCCCTGGTCACTTCCCTGCTGATAATCGTGCTGATGCTCATCAACCTCTTCGGCATCAAGGAATCATCCTTGGTCAATTCGGCCCTCACCCTCGGCTCTGTGGTTTTGATACTCGCCCTGCTCGCGATCGGGTTCGGGATGTCCTTCGACCTCCGGACTTTCGAGTCGGTGATGAAGCCGATAGACGTGAGCCCGGGCATCCACGACTTCCTCTACTCGGTCACGCTGGCGATGGTCGCGTTCATAGGCATCGAGAGCATCTCGCAGGGGGCTGAGGAGACCAAGAACCCGGAGAAGACCCTCCCGAGGGCCACGATCATGGCGGTCGTCATGGTGATAATCTTCGCCCTGGCGATATCGATCCTCGCGCTCGGAGTCATTTCGCCCAAGGTCCTCGCCGACAACGTCGACAATCCGCTCGTCGCCCTCGCCGCGGCCCTGCCCTTCGCCTCGCTCCTGGTGCCGATAGTCGCCTTCGCCGGCTTCGCCGTCTGCCTTGTATCTGCCAACACCGGCATCATAGGCGTCTCGCGCGTCACATATTCGATGAGCCATCACGGATTCATAACCAGGAGGTTCAGGTGGGTGCACCACGCATTCGGCACGCCGTGGGTGTCGATCATAGTTTTCTCGCTGATAGCCATGGCCCTCGCATCCTTCGGCGACATGTTCTTCCTCGGCGAGCTCTACGCCTTCGGCGCCCTCACGGCGTACATGATATCGAACCTTTCCCTCATCAAGCTCAGGTTCTCGGAGCCGCTCCTCGCGCGCCCCTTCAGGATGCCGCTCAATGTCAGGTTCGGGAAGGCGGATGTCCCGGTGCTCGCGGTGCTGGGCGTGATCGGCTGCGCGGGGATGCTGATCCTGGTCGCCCTCCTGCACGGGACGGGGAGGAACTTCGCCTTCTTCTGGTTCGCAGGCGGGATAGCATATTTCCTGCTATACCCGCACTATCGGAGGCTCGTGGACAGGAAGCCCCTGCCGGCCGGCGCATGAGCGAAACGGATTATACCTGGCGAACGGGGAAGAGGCCCGTCCGCAAGCCCAGCGCATCTTTTATTCTCCCCCAAAAACCGGCTTCGGTTTCCCGTTCCGCTTCCGCAGGCTCAAGCACGGTCCTGGGCGGCCAGCGGTATCCGTCGAATTCGTCCCGCTGCCTCTGGATGGCCAGCACCCCGAGGCGGTAGGAAGGCCTGCTCACGCCGCTGATCATCCTGCTGAGGTCGAAGCCTGCCCGCAGGTTGGCGAGCCAGCTGCCGGATATCCGTGGCACGAGCCCGACATGCGCATGCTCCCTGGTCAGGAACCGGGCGTTTTCATGCGAGGCGGCGACCTCCTGGCCGCGGGGGATGTCGTGCCTCGAATCACATACGTGCCAGCCGCTGTTCCCGTATCTGGAGGGGAAGGCCGCGACCCAGTCCACCCTTTTTGCCTGCACGACGCGTTCATTCCCGTCTTTCACCAGGACGAAGTCCGGATGCTCGGCAACGAGGGCGACATCCCTCTTCCCCCGGTGCTCTTCCGGCACGGGGAAGACATATCTGAGGTAGGTCTTCGGATCGGTGTACACTATCCGCTCCCCCAGCTCTTTCCCGGCCCGGTCATACCCGATCAGCGTCCCGCTCCAGCAGCCGAAAGCTTCCCTCACGCCCTTCCATGCCCCGCTCCCGATCAGGACTCCGCTCAGGGCCTTGCTCGAAGCCAGAGCGCAGCCTTTCTCTTCCGCGATCCGCAGGGCTTCGTCCATCGGGACGCCCTCGGACCGCCTGAGCAGCACCACGAGCTTTGGCCTTTCAGGATCCGCTTTCCCTCCCGCCTGGATCGATTCCGGTGCCATCGGAAGGTTGTTTGCAGCTAAATCCTTAAAAATATACTGTTCCACACAATTACGATCCAGCGCACGGGACATGCCGCCCGAGGCGGAGGAGGATCAGCCGCCGTAGCTGATACGGTATATCTTCCCTGCCGCATCGTCGCTGACATACAGCGAGCCGTCCTGGGCGACCGCGACATCGACCGGCCTGCCGAGCACGCTCGAGCCCGCAAGCCATCCCGTGGCGAAATCGCTGACCGTGCCGTTCGCCAGATCTACCGTGACTATCTTGTATCCGGTCGGGACCTGCCGGTTCCAGGAGCCGTGGAATGCGACGAAGAGCTTGCCGCGGTATTGCTGCGGGAAGGAGGTGGCGTTGTAGAAGACGAGGCCCAGGGGGGCCGAGTGGGCCTGCAGGTCGACGAGGCTCGGGGTCTCGAAGGGCTCCATGCACGGGTTCCGGATGTAGACGTTCTTGTCGAAGTCGGTGTCGTGCACGTCCTTGCCGTAGCATATCGGCCAGCCGTAGTCCCCTCCTTCTTTTATGAGGTTTATCTCATCCGGAGGGAGGTCGTCGCCAAGGAAATCCCTGCCGTTGTCCGTGGCGTAGAGGTCGCCGGTCCCGGGCTGGAAGGAGAGGCCTACGGAGTTCCGGAGGCCCATGGCGTAGACGCCGCAATCCGAGCCGTTGATGTCGCAGCGGAGTATCGCCGCCCTCCGCGAGTCGTTCTCCTGGCACACGTTGCAGGTCGAGCCCACGCTGACGTACATGTAGCCGTCCTTCACGCGGATCGTCCGGGTCACGTGCTCGCCGCCGGATGGAAGATCGGTGAGGAACTGGGTCGAGTTGGCGTCCGCGACCAGGTTGTTGTCGTCGTCCCTCACCCGGATCACCTTGTCCTCCTCCGCGATGTAGTACCAGCCGTCGGCGTAATCGATGCCGTGCGGCGCGTTCAGGCCGCTGATGAACGTGGTGGCGTTCGCGCCCATCCCGCCCGAATCGACGAAAGCCACGACGCGCCCCTGGTCCGGGACGGTGACGAACAGCCGGTCGCCGCGGACGAGCATCATCCTCGGCCCCGCGTTGGGACCGGGCATCGATATGCCGGAAGCCCCCAGGTCGGCGAAGACGGATATCCTGAAGCCGGGCGGGAGGGTTATCTGGCTCAGGCTGCCCCCGACCGGCCTCACGGTGAGGAAAGAGTAGAGGAACAGGGCCGCGGCCACGAGCAGGAGCGCCGCGATGGCGGCGAGGTATGCGGTTTTCATCGCTTGGATTTCGCTCCGCCGCCTTATTATTCATGCGCCCGTGCATGGGAGGGGCGCAAGGGGGGTGAATAAAAAAAAGGGGGCGCTGGGCGCCCCCTGGTTCTGTGTGGGTTCTATTTGGGTTCGGTGACTGACGAGCTATTCTGATGGAATCGGGAGAAGCCCCTCATATGCATGCGGTGCGGCATAGAGGAGGGGTTCAGCCCGAGATCGCTCCAAAGCTTGGCGCGAGCGTTGTACAGCTGCGAGAAGTCCGCGAACGTCGTCTCGTTCAGCCTGCCGAAGAGAGGCCCGCCGAGGCCGTATGCCTGGTGGAGGCTTTCGGCTGTCTGGTAGTCGCCGGAGGCGACGGCCTGCCAGAACTCGGAGACCTGGGTCGAGTTCGCACGGACGCTCGAGTTGCCCCAGTGCATGTGGTGCGCCGTCCAGTTCTGGGTGGCGTTGTTCCACCCGGCCGCCCACATCGGCATCGCGTACGCCGCTCCTGCCAGTGCCGCGACCATCACGAGCGCGGCAGCTATGATCCTCAGATCCACATGATCACCTTCTTGTTGAAACTTATATGCACCTTTATTGCAGTGCTAATGTAACCTTAAGGTAGCATAGATTTATAAGCATTTTTGCGGGGCAGGGCCCCTCCGAGATGCGCCGGGGCGCCGCGTTCTTAAATGCAGCCACCAAAAGCCAGCTCATGAGACTCACTTTCAACGGCGCGGCAGGCATCGTGACGGGCTCGTCCTACCTCCTCGAGGCTGCGGGAAAGAGGATATTGGTCGACTGCGGCATGTTCCAGGGCGGGAAGGACGTCGTGCGGATGAACTACGAGCCGTTCGCCTATGACCCGCGGAGCGTCGATATCATGCTCCTCACGCACGCCCACGTCGACCACTCCGGACTCATACCGAAGCTTGTGCGCGACGGATTCGCCGGAAAGATATACGCGACCAAGCCCACTATCGACCTCGCGAAGATCATGCTCGAGGACTGCGCCGAGGTCAACGCCGAGGACACCGCGCAGGAGAACAAGCGGAGGATGCGCGCAGGCCAGGAGCCGCGCGATCCCCTCTACACGATAGATGACGTGAAGAAAGCGATGAAACGGTTCACGCCGGCCGATTACGATTCGGATTGCTCCCTCTCCGAAGGAGTGGGGGCGCGCTTCAGGAACGCCGGCCACATCCTCGGCTCGGCCAGCATCCTCCTCACGGCCACGGAGGAGGGCAAGACGACATCCGTCCTGTTCTCCGGCGACCTGGGCCAGGGCGGCACTCCGATCGTGGATGACCCGGAGCCGGCGCCGCAGGCGGACTACGTGCTGGTCGAGTCGACATACGGCAACCGCGCCCACGAGGACCCCTCGGCCAGGGAGGCCGCGCTGGACAAAGTGGTGCGGGAGGCGTACGCCCGCGGCGGCAAGCTCCTCATCCCGTCGTTCTCGGTCGAGCGGACGCAGGAGGTGCTATATTACCTGCACCGGCTCGCGGCAGCGAAGAAGCTCCCGAAGGAGAGCGTCTTCCTCGACAGCCCGCTCTCGATAAAAGCCACCGAGGTATTCCAGAAGGACATAGGGTATTTCAGGCAGAGCCTCCGCGACGAGTTCAAGGAGCCCTTCGCTTTCAAGGGCCTCGAGTTCCTCAAGACGACGCAGGATTCGATGACGATGAACGACTACCGGAAGCCGTGCATAATAATCGCGGGAAACGGCATGTGCACGGCCGGCAGGATCAGGCACCACCTCAAGCACAACCTCTGGAAGAGGGAGACGACCCTCCTTTTCGTCGGATACCAGGCCGAAGGCAGCCTGGGCAGGTTCATCGAGGAGGGGGCCCAAATCGTGAAGATGATGGGGATCGAGGTGGCCGTCAGGGCGCATGTCGAGAAGATAGACAGCTTCTCGTCCCACGCCGACGAGGACGGCCTCGTGCAGTGGCTCGGCGGCATGAAGGAGAAGCCGAAGAAGGTATTCATCATACACGGAGAGGAGGAATCGTCGGAAGCGCTCGCTGGAAAGCTCGGGGGATTGGGGTTCCAGACCCATGTGCCAAAAATAGGCGAGAGCGTCGAGCTGCCGTAGCACGCGCCGGGTCAGGCGCCTTGAGAGATGCCCGGAGACGCTATTGCGTCTCCTCCTCTTCCATCCTGCCGAACTCTATGGGCTGTCGCGTGTAGACGCGCGAGCCGGAAGGGACATTCTTGTTCACCACCACGCCGGAGTGTATCCAGCAGTTGGACCCTATCAGCTTGCCGGGCATGGTGCATGACAGCACGCCGAACTTGGTGTTGTCGCCCACGAACGCGCCGAGCTTCTTCCGGCCCGAGTTCGCCCATCCGCGCTCGGTGAGCACGTTCACGTTCTCGCTGTCGAAGCGGTAGTTCGCGATCTGCGTTCCGGAGCCGAAGTTGACCCCCTCCCCGATCACGCTGTCGCCGATGTAGGAGAGGTGCTTGGCGTTCACGCGGTCCAGGAGTATGCTGCCCTTGACCGTGGTGCCGGGGCCGATCGAGCAGTCCCTGCCTATCGAGTTGCATCCGCGCAGGCAGGCATTCGGGCCGATCACGGTGCCGGCGCCGATGTAGGCGGACCCTTCGACGTAGCTGTCGATGATCCTGGCCCCCTTCTCCATTATGACCTTGCCTTCTATGGTCGAGTTCTCGATGCGGCCGCTCCGCGCCTCCATCCTCCCCAGCAGGTGCTCGTTCGCCTCGAGCAGGTCCCAGGGATACGCGATGTCCCTCCAGTAGCCGTCCGCCACGACGCCCCTGGCTCCGGTGAACAGGCTGACGATCTCGTATTCGCCGCGCTCGGATTTCCCTATCGAGCGAAGCTCGCTGAACACAGTCGGCTCCATGCAGTAGATGGAGAGGTTGGCGAGGTCGCTTTTCGGGTGCTTAGGCTTCTCCTCGAAAAGGCTGACCCGCCCGCCCGAGAGCTCCACCACGCCGTATTCGTGCGGGTTCGGCACCTTCTTCAGGCCTATCGTGATGCCGCCCTCGTGCGCATCGATCACCGCCTTGATGACCGACGCCTCGGTCACAATGTCCCCGGCCATCGCGAGGAACGTGTCGTCGATCCCCTTCTCAGCGCACAGCAGCGCCGCGCCCGTGCCGGGGTCGTCCCCCTGCTCCACGAACGACAGCTTCATGCCGATGCCCGCGCCCTCCAGGTATCCGATGAGGCGGTCCTTCATGTGGCGGACGACCACGGCCGCCTCGGTCACGCCTGCCTTGGCGGCCTCGTCGAGGAGGTGGTGTATGATGGGTTTCCCGCCGGCCACGAGCAGCGGCTTGGGCCTCGTCTCAGTCAGCGGCCGCAGCCGTGTGCCGTCCCCGGCAGCGAGTATCACGCACTTCATGGATTGATTTCTGTTTGTTATGTTTAAGTTCATTGTGATTTCCTGGGAAAAATGACATAACAGTTTATAAACTGTAACAGCAAAATAATGTCACATGCTCAAGACGAGGAGACTCGCGTACGGGGATGGGAATAGTGAGTTCGCGAGGCCGAGGGTGATAAAGCGGCTCGGCTTCAGCGGGATAGCGCTTCTTCTTGCGACGACGGCCAATTGCGGCTCGGCGTGCGCGGTACCGAGGGATGCGACCGAAAGGATCCACAACGCGACGGCCGTCCAGGAGCCGCGCAGGGCGGAGAGTCCGCGTCTGGTCGGCCCGGCCAACTCCCAATGCATGCCGGACATGGGGCCGATCCAGGTCAGGGCCGGGGAGCGCCGCTTGGAGACGTTGTGCAGGGCGGGACACGAGTACGTCCTCACTGATTCGAGCTTGTACATAAGGAGGAGGGCGGGCGGCAGGGATGTGATGGGCGAAACGGAGATCAGGCTGCTGGCCGATACATCCATCACAGACATAAGCGGTTACGCGGCAAGGGGCATAGTCCGCTGGCTGCCGACCGATGATTCCGTGCTCATAATAACGCGCGACGACCGGAGGCTGACCGTTCTCCCTGACGAAGGCATGGGAGACACAGTGCCGTCCTATGTCCTTCCGTTCGAGCTGGCCGGCGTGACGCGCCAGAGGGTCGCCTACCAGTCCGGTTTCCTGTTCATCGCCCCTCCGGCTTCCGACATGCTTGTCATGTCATTCGGGGATCATGCCGGAGCGGCCTTCCTTCACATCCGTTCCAGCGGCGGGAGCGACGGGTTCTACACAAGGGATGGGCGGCTTTTCTTCGGAGCCAAAGAAGGGGAAGGAAGAGAAATAAGGATAAGGGGGCCTACCGTCAACGACGTAAGCCCTGCGCTCTGATCAGCCCTGGCGCCTTCCGCGGATGCCGTGGATGTCGATGCTCGCCGGTGTCCCGGTTGTCCCGACAACGTCGCGGTAGACGAGCTGGTAGTTCCTCCAGAATTCCTCGGGGTTCACCTGCCGGTCGCCGCTGGTGGCTGCCACGACGACGCCGGGCAAGTTCCTCATGTTGAAGAACTGGTCCGCCAGCCGTCCGCCTTCAACGCTGCGGGGATCGCGGTTGAGGGTGACCTCGTAGTTGAAGGTCTGGCCGCGCGCGTTCGTCAGGCTGAGCGAGTAGTTGTAGACTCGGACCGGGGACGGCCTGGGCTCTTCACGCACGGCGATCTGCGTGGAGGGACCGGCGAATAAAAGGCCCGTCACCAATCTCCTGGATCTGTCCGGGTTATTGATACCCTGGTTGATGGTCGTCCTCGCGGTGGTCAGGTCGCTCTCATTGAGCCAAGCCATCGTAGCTGGGATGGTCACCCGTTGCCCTCTCGCGCCCCGGGCAGCGAAGTCCACGATTGTCCGGGCCTGGTCTTCGGTGTATCCCCTTCCAGTGAGCTGCCTCTGGATTGCGCTCTTCATCTGCGCCTCTGTCATGTTCGGACCGTCCATCCGGATGCTTCTCAGCGCGCTCTCGGCATTCGGCTCGATGTTCCTTACGTTGAGGATGGCACGGGAAACCCGATCAAGATCCCCTGAGTTCATCCAGCCGGGAGGGGCGCCCACATTCCTTCCGCGGGCCATGGTGTTGGCCATGCTAAGAAGCGCTGACGCCTGAGTCCTAGTATACCCGGCCTGCACCAGCTGGGCGGTCACCGTCTCGTTTATCTGTGCATCGGACATCCTTTCTCTTTGCGCTTGTGCCATTTCATCCACCTCTTCGTATCGGGGCCGGCGAGCTTGCGACCACCAATGGTGAGCCGGCCTCGCGAGCCCGGTTTAATGCGACTTCGAACGTATCGACCTGTGCCGCCTGCGGCCGGCCGTTGAACTCGTCCTTCCCGGGCCCTGAGACCTGCTCGACCATCGCCCTCGGCGCAGGAACGTTAGGGGTCGTTACCCGGCTGGGCCCGCTCGGGCCGCGGCTGAAGAATTCATGATTGCTGGCCATGTTGAGCAGCGTCGCGCGCTCCGAACCGGCCGGAAGCTCGCGCGGGAGCGTGACGCGGTACGTGACCGCCGATGCGCCGCTGCCGATGGTGACATCGTAGCGGAAGACCCTCTGCGGGGCGGGCATCTGGCCCTGCGTCGGGGCGGGCCGAGCCGGCCCCTGCGGCTGGACCGTGCCGCCGCCTGCGGGCGCGGTCTGCAAAAGCCGGTTGAGCTCGTCCATGAAGCGCCTCATGCGCTCCATCTGCTCTGGGCTCGGAGGATTTCGCCGGACGTGTTCCACGATCTGCCTGAACTGCTCTATTACCTGCTCGGTCGTCATTGGTTTCTCTTGTTCCGGTCTCCTTTGCGCTTGAGCCATACGGATCACTGCATAAGGATTCGTAGCCAAGGTTTTTTAACCGTCGGATTTTTTATGAAAAGTGGGATAACGTGGAAAGAGGGCACCGGCCGACGGGGGCCCGGCCTGAGGCGCGCGCAAGGACAAGATTTTTTAATAGCGGGAACACAAAGGGGGATATGCTCGATAGAAAGCGGGTAGAAGGCATACTATCCGGTTATAAGAAGTTCAAGATCGCCACGATCTGCTCCCACTCATCGCTCCAGATATTCAAGGGAGCCCGCGAGCAGGGCATCGAGACCATAGGGATCGTGAGGAAGGACAAGCTTAAGCTCTACGAGTCTTTCCCCCTCGGGAGGCCGGACAAGTTCCTGGTGGTGGACGACTTCAAGGACGTGCCCTACGAGGACCTCGTCGCCGAGCAGGCTATAATCATACCGCACGGCTCCTTCGTCGAGTACGTCGGGGAGGAGTTCGACGACATCCCCGCGCCGATATACGGCAACCGGGCGAGCATCGCCTGGGAGAGGAGCAGGGACAAGATGTTCCAGTGGCTGAAGAAAGCCGGGATAAAGACGCCCCGGACCTTCAAGCCCGATGAGATAGACGGGCCGGTGATGGTGAAGTTCCCGGGCGCCAAGGGCGGCCGCGGGTACCTCATCGTGAACTCGGCCAAGGAGTTCGAGGAGCGCGTGACCGAGAAGGAGTACATGATACAGGAGTTCCTGATCGGCGTGAGGGCGTACCCCCATTATTTCTTCAGTCCGTTCAAGAACCACGGATACGAGACGAAGCACGGGGAGCTCGAGCTTCTCGGGGTCGACCGGAGGGTGGAGAGCAGCGCGGACGAGATCGCCCGCGCGGTGTCGATAGGCATGTCGCCCAAGATGGCCTTCACGGTCATCGGCAACGAGCCGCTCGTTCTGCGGGAGTCGCTCCTCTGCGACTACATGGAGATCGGCCGGAAGATAAGCGAGGTGTCTTTCGACCTCTTCGGAGGCCTGGTCGGGCCGTTCTGCGTCGAGACGATCATCACCGAGGAGCTGGAGATATACGCCTTCGAGATAAGCGCCAGGATCGTGGCCGGCACGAACGTGTATCCGGAGGGCTCGCCTTATTCTGTTTATTACTACAACGAGCCGATGAGCGCCGGCAAGAGGATAGCCAAGGAGCTCAAGCACGCCTCCAAGCTGGGCAAGCTCAGCCAGGTCGTCTACTAGGGGATCGGATTGGACACGACGCCGAACCACATCGCGATAATTCCGGACGGCAATCGGAGATGGGCCGTGAAGAAGGGCATCAGCAAGCAGGAGGGCTATGCCATAGGGATCAGGAAGATCGGCGACGTCCTGAAATGGTGCAAGGCCGCGGACATCCGCATGCTCACCATGTGGGGATTCTCCACGGACAACTTCAAGCGCGACAGCGGGGAGATCGGCCAGCTCTTCGAGCTCTTCAAGGAGAACCTGAGGAAGGCGATAGACAGCGATGACCAGAACAAGAACGAGCTGAGGGTCCGCTTCTTCGGACGCCTGGGGCTTTTCCCCCGCGAGATGCAGGACATGATAAGGAAGGCCGAGCAGGCGACCGCCGGAGGGGAGAGGAAGTACCAGCTGAACCTCCTGCTTTCCTACGGGGGGAGGGAGGAGATCGTCGACGCGGTCAACTCGATACTGGCCTCCGGGGCGAGGGAGGTGGACGAGAAGGCGATCAGCGACCACCTCTACACGCACGGCCTGCCTGACCCGGACCTCATAATAAGGACGTCCGGGGAGCAGAGACTCTCGGGCCTGATGCCGTGGCAGTCATGCTACAGCGAGTTCTATTTCTGCAAGAAGCTCTGGCCGGATTTCACCGAGAAGGATTTCGAGGACGCCCTCGAGGACTACGCCATGAGGAAGAGGAGGTACGGGAAGTAGCCATTTCGGCGACAGCGAAGATGGAATCCATTATAAAAACATTCGATTAAACTCCAGAAATAAGCCGCAGTAGCTCAGTGGGAGAGCACACCGCTGAAGCCTTTATGGAAATGGACAGCCAGTTTTGGCCCCACCTTTTCCTAAAAGGTGGGAACGGTGGGGTCGCTTGTTCAAGCGCCTTTTGGTAAAAGGCGCCCCAAAACGGGGTGCCAAAGGCGGAACAGATCAGGCCTGCGGCAATTTTTTCTTCTTGGTTTAGCCTGCGGCATTTTGGTTCACTGATTCGCCCCTAGCGGGGCGAATAGCTCTTTCTCCCTAGCCTCTCTATCCGAAAAGTGTCGCTCTTGCTGATAGAGAAAGATATAAAAATTACAGACGCCATTATCATATTGCGACTCTTTCAGCCTCAGCTTTCAAAATGGCCGGGCGAGGGAACAGAGGAATGGACATGGAACTGGATGACATGGTATGCTGCTCGTGGCACGAGCCCCGCAATGCGGTCGTCGAGCTCAGCACAGGCCGCATCGTCCCGAAGGAGATTCTCGACCGTATCCCTGACAGCCCCAAGAAAGAGATGACGATATATTCGGGCGGAATGTGCGACCCGTGCATGGGCCGCATCCTGGCCAGCCGCAAGCCTTCTCCCGAAGGCATAATGAGATGATCAGCATCCGCTGAGGTCCACGTCCGCCCAGGACGGGGAGCAATCGCAGACCTCATTGACGGAGATCGTGAAGGTCTTGCCCGCGAAATTGACCGTCTGCGAGCCCCATTGCGGAATTGATACGAACGTCGACGAGCCCGATAAGGGGTCGGATATGCTTATCCGGGCATCGGATCCGGCCGCGCTCTCGAGAACGAACAGCTCGCCGTCGAAGGGGACCGCACCTCCGCCTTCATAGATCCGCTCTGAGCCGGTGCGGCAGGGAGGCCCGCTTTCTCTCCTCACGCCGCCGTCGGCGAGGCCGAGGTGGGAGCGCCCGCCATCGAGCGCCGGACCGGAATCCTGGGGAGGATTGATAGGCGGGTATCTGCCAGCGCACCCTTCCGAGAGGGGGAGGATGGCGGCGAACGATACTGCGAGGACGAGCTTGCGTGGCGATGCATCCTTTTGCTTAGCGCGCATGGACAGAAAATACGACAAAAGGATTTTAACCGCTCCCGAGGGTATCGCCACGACTCATCCGCCGGAGGAGGGAGACCCGCGTAGCGATAGGCGGCGCCTTTGCGCTTCCGGCCCGCAAGGGCTGGAGGGGAAAGGATCCGCAAGATGGCGAGGTGCGATGCCATAAAAGCAAATATAAACTCTTTCTACCACAAATATCGGCATGCGATACTCGTTCAGGAAGGGGATCACCATCGCCTTAGCCGTCTCGGCGATCGGCCATGGGGTCGCAATCTATCCTGAGACCGTGAGCGGGCCGGCCAAGGCCTTCGGCAGGTACGCCTCGGATCTCATGGACAGGTACGACAAGTACCGCATCAAAAAAGAGAGGGCCGAGCTGTTAGGACGGGCCAGGAAAGGGGAGATAAGCCTCGGCCATTTCCTCATCCAGGGGAATTCGCTGGACGCCCGCGAGCGCGGCGAGGAGAAGGATGCGGCGAAAGCGCAGAAGAGGTACGATGCATACCTTGGCGCCATCTCTTCGTCGATAGGGGCCGGGAAGCAGCCGTACGAATCAGTGCCAGAGGCCCTCTCCGGGATGAACTATTACGGCGTTCCGGGAGGAGAGGTGCTGGACGCCCTCAACGACAATGGAGGCTCATGCGCCCAGCTCGCGCCGCTGCTCGCCGCCCTGCTATACGATTCCAATTACACCGCTCAGTCCTTCGTCAGGACGTACGGTGCGAACAGCGAGGGATTGAGCCACGACACCGCGGTCTATCGCGACGATAAAGGCGTGGAATACGACCTCCAGAAAGGCGCCTATTCTGATGGGCGTGGGACCCTGATCCCTGCCCGGTGGCTGGTCGAGGCGTACGCCAAGGCGCACGGCCTCCCCTACGAGGAGCTGAGGATCGAGAGAGAACCTGGAACAGGAGGAGATGCGAGCTGCCAGGATGGCGCGAATGCCCGCAGGAAAGGGCCGTCCAGTCCCCTGCCTCCGGGGAAGCCCACCGGCCTCGACCTTCCCCGCGGGGAGGATGAGTTCGAAGGCAGCGCGCCGATTTTCTCGCGGAATGCCGTGCCGAAGTTCGACGCTTCGAGGGGCCGGTACGGAGGGCGTAACGCGGACCCGGACGCGCAGGCATCCGGATCCGGACATCCGGAGGTGAGGCCGCCATCAGGAGATGCCCTCGTATTTTCTCCAGCGCGCTTGAAGGAGAGGGGACTCGCGCTTTCAGAATTCCTGAATGTCCAGAACGTCGCGAGGCTGCCTTCCTCGAGCAATCCCGTCCTCGTCCGCGTGCATCCTGTGACCGCCCCGGACGAGGCGACCCTCGAGCGGCTGGGTTCCCTCATCGAGGCGGCAAAGTCCGCCATCAGGAGAGGCGAGAACGGCGTGCTCGTCTCTCCCGCAGGCGTGGAGCGCCTGAGCGATATCAGCACCATAGGCGATTTCGAGACCTTCCTGTTCATCGGCGCTCCGGCCTCCGGACGTGGAGGGGAAAGCGCATGGAAAACGGCGATAGCGCTGGGCGTCATGATGGGCCTATACCACGAGGCCGAATGGAACTTCAGGCTCGCCGGGAAGCACGACCTGGCTAACGCTGTCCAGAAGGCGAAGGAGGGGATCGCCGTGGAAGCCGGGCCGGCGTTGGACGCGCTCGGCAGGGATATGAAAGACCTTCCGGCGCCTTCCACCGACCCCTGGGTGCTCGCCTATCTCGGCACAAGAGGCGGGGAAGCCCTCGCCCGGTACGTCGATGCGTGTCCTGCCGAAAAGAAGCCGCTACGCTCGGCCGCGGTGCTTCTGGCCATGGAACAGACCAGGGCGAAGGCGCTGGAGATCGTGAGCGGGTTCAGGCTCGGCGACCAGACAGAGGTCTTCAAGATGATGCAGGGGGCGGAAGCTGAAGGGAAGGAAGAGACCTTGCGGGCATACTCCGTGTTCAATTTCGTCAACGAGCGCTTCGGGGAGCTGTCGGAGAAGCGGCACAGCGTAATGGTCACTTTGGGGGAAAAAGAGAGCACGATGATCGATGGCGTACGGATAAGGGCGGAGAGCATCGGTCCGAGCGAGAAAGCCGGCATCCCGGGCTCCTCGGAAAGGGTGTTCATAGCCCTGATCGAGAGCGAAGGGAGCTTGAGGAGGGACATTTTCAGGGTCGGGGATACGAAGACCATCGCATTCGGATACGGAGGCGGTGGAAGGCGCGATGTCACCATAAAGCTCGTGCAGATAGATGAGGCGGGAGGCGCTAAGGCGAGGTTCGATGTAGATGCCCAGCCCAAAGGGAACGACGGGATAAACCCAGCATCGCCGCAAGGGCCGAAGATCTCGGTCGCCGGCAGGCTCAATATTCATGAGGCCCTGACGCTCTCGGGCTTCACCGTCACGCTCGAAGGGTTCGCCTCCCAGCAAGGGACGAGGAAGGCGATCCTGGCCCTCAGGACGAAAAATAATAATGAGACCAAGACGCTCGCTGGCGAAGGGGAGATAGCCGAGTTCCCTCATCCCGGGCCTGATGAAAGGATCGATGCCGGGGGACCGCGTAAGCTGCTCGTCCGCGTCAGGAACATGACGGACACCGGAGCGGTGGTCGAGGTACTTGCGAGCGACCCGAGGGAGGCCGCGCCCGGCGCTCCCTCGCATAAAGAATCCTTCAAGGCGTTGAAGGATATGGTGGCGGGGAAGTGCTCCGAGCAGGGCCTGGGGGAGGACTGGCAGACCGCGCTCATTACCGCATGCGCCGACTGGGCGATGGAGAAGAAGGCCGGACGGCTCGAGGGGAGGTTTGGAGCCGACTTGGCCGAATGGGCGCAGGGGGACATGGACGCCCATATCAGGCTGCACACCTCATTCGCGCGCGGGCAGGAGGAGCCCGGGCAGGCTTCTGGGCGGGGGCCGTCGAACGAAGGCGGAGATCAGGGCAGAGAGAGAAGGATCGTCCGCCGCTAAAGCAGCTTCAGCTTCCCATACAGCGCGTCCAGCTCCCTCTCGTCCCATGGCCCGGCCGCGAAGCAGGTCAGCGTGCCCGGCTCGACCTGGGTATGGCCGGCGTCGCGTATCAGCTCGCATGGTATGCCGGCGGCCTTTCCCTTGTTGTAATATTCAAGGAGCTCCGCCTCGCTCCCCACCTTGAGCACGACCTTCTTCTGCCCTTCCATCTCCCAGGCCCTCGCCACTTCAGGCGCGTCCCGCGCCACCCTCTTGTAAGCGCCCAGCGATGCATGGCTGGACTGGGCCGCGAGCTTCCCCTTCCCCATCTGGAGATCCGCGCGGACGACGATGGTCTGCTTGTACATGCTGATAAGTAGCTGCGGAAAAGATAAAGAATCGATGTCAGGAGGCCTTGGTGCCCAGAAGCGGCGGCGGGCCCGGCTCGGCGATGGCAGGCGGGCGTGCGCTGCGGGCCGAGGAGATCGGGATCACGTCGGCCCCTTTCTCATGCGGGAGATCCTCGGGCATGTTGGCCGGGCGGAGCTTGCTGACAAGGGCGAGGAGGCTCTCGGCGCTCTCGGCCGCCCGGATCGGGTCGGCCGTGCGGTAGGGGCTCTCGCTTATCACATAGGTCCGTTCGGTCTTCTGCTCGTATACCTGCCTCTTCTTCAGCCATACGCCGCTGACGCCGTGCTTGTCCGGAGGGAGCTCGACCTGCTCCACTATGAACCGGCCGGGTATCGGCTCGAAACGCTCCGAGGGCGGAAGCTCGTTCACCGGCCTGATGCGCAGGGTGAGGGAGAAGCCCGCCGCCCGGACCAGCTGTTCCAGGTTCTCGTCGAGCGTCCTGTGCGTGGTGAGGAACTCCAGCCTGGCCGACACAGCAACGCCGCCGCCGATGGGCTCGACCAGCCCGATGAACGCGTCATAGTCCTTCTCGAGGCGCTCCTTGGCGGACTGGAAGCGCTGGAACATGGTTTCGCCGTGTCTCCTGCTCAGGGACTGGAGGGAGTAACGGACCTCGGACTCAGTCAGCTTCCGCTGCTGCTCGAGCAGGGGCTCGCGTTTTCGCACCTTGTCCTGGGGAGGCTTGTAGCCTGACACCACCGTTAGGGCGTTGCTCATGTCATGCCCGCGCGGAGAAACCTTTTAAAGGGCTGTCACATTAAGGCAGCAATCCTCACTTTTTTGTAAGGGGCTGGGCCTTTCCATTTCCTTAGCTCCGGATAAAGGCCCGCGAAACTTCTTGAGGCCTGGCTCAGGAAGCTTTGCAAGCTTTTAACAGAAGAGGAGCATGAGGAAAGCTGAATCAAAAAGCCGCACATCGTCCCTCAGTCAAACCGGCTGAAGTTTGATGACCGACAGAAACGCTTTGCGTTTCTGTGGTCCATGGAACGTTGCGACGTTCCATTGGAAACTTTAACCGAGGTCTGACTTAGGAAAGTTTCCAGTACTTCTTGTTCTTGATGAAGAGCTTCTGCGCCTCGATCAGGTCAAGGTAGAAAGCGTCGTCGCCGCGGTGCAGCCGGCGGAGTATCCGGTCGGCCGTCTGCGGCCCGACCCCGTAGGTGGAGAGCGCTATCAGGGCCCGCTTCCCGTAGGTGCGTATCAGCCCTGCCGAGAAATCCATGTCCTTCTTCTCCCCTCCCTCCCGGTCCAGCAGGGCCATCGCCGCGGCCCCGCATTTGTGGCACTTGACCGAGTCGGGCGCGCCGGCCAGGTGCATGAATCGGGTGGCACCGCAGCTGAGGCACTTGAGCCGGACCGTCTTGGATAGCGCGTTCTCCCGGAAAGCCGAGAGTATGCGCTCCCGCGGCTCGAAGCCGCCGATAGCCTCCGAGCCGGAGACGCGCTCGAGGCCGATGGCTGCGAAGAAGCTAGGCTTCTTGCGCACGTCCACTGCGAGCGCTAGGTCCCCTCCGCGGATCCGGCGGAGGACTTCCTCCGTCCGCTGCACGTCGAAATACCTGAAGAAGATCGAGCGGATCGTCTCCTCGTATACCACGGAGTACCTCAGGGTCTGTATGAAGCGCGGGCTGATGGTGGCGTCCTCGCTGAGAAGCCCGAACATCCTGCCGACGTTGAGGAACTTGAATTTCAGCATCGGCGAGTTCTCCAGCGCGTCCTCGAGCGACCCGCGGACGTCCCGCAGCTCGCGGAACGCCCTCGTGACTTCCTCCTCCTTGAGGGGGAATGGGAGCTTCAGCATCACGCGGTAGGGATCCGCCACCGCGATCACGCTCTCGCCGATCCTCCTCGAGAGCCTCTTCGAGAACATCCTGGCCAGCGCCTCGTTCACGCGCGTGCCGGAGCAGCAATGGAGGACGACCAGGTCCTCGACTATCTCGAGCACGACCGTCCGCTCGTCCGGGAGCGGGGATACGTCCTTACGCGAGCGGCGCATCTTCCCCACCTCCTGGGCGACCTCGTAGGAGACAGGTATGTCCTCCCCGGTCCAAGACGGCACCATGATGTCCGTGCCGCCGGTCGGCTCGGCGAGCACCTCGCTCTCAGTGATGTCCACGACGCGCCAGGGCAGGCCGTGCGAGAGGAAGCTCGCGCCGCTATCCAGGTTGACCACGAACTCCTCGTCAAGGCTGGAGATGACGCGGTTGGAGGAGATGTCCTTCATCAGGAACCGCTTCGTCTTGGGTATCGTGCTGAGGAAGGACGAATAGTAGACGCGCGCCCGCGGCCTGGCCTTTATCTGCACCTTCTCCCCGGCCTCGTCGTAGTATATCAGCCCCTCGCTGTAGAGCTGGAGCGCGACCATGCGCAGCTTGTCGTAATCTATACCGTAGGCGTGCGAGCGCGAGAGGATGGAATGCGCTTTCGAGAGCTCCATCCGCCCCAGGTCCAGGCACAGCCCCACGAGCTGGTGGGCTATGACGTCCAGCGCGCCCCGCTCGGCCTCCTTGGCCTCGATCCATCCGTTGCGGGCCATGGCGGAGATGACCTCGGACTCGAGCGTGTCGTCGAAATCGGAGGGGAAGACGATCCCCCTGGGCACCCGGTCGAGGGCGTGGCCGGAACGGCCGACGCGCTGGATGAGCCTGAACACCTGGTGCGGCGAGCCGTACTGCATGACGAGGGACACGTCGCCGACGTCTATGCCGAGCTCGAGCGATGAGGTGCAGAGGATGGAATTGAGCTTGCCGGACTTGAACGCGTCCTCGGTGGCCAGCCTGACCTCGCGGGCGAGCGAGCCGTGGTGTATCCCGATGGGCGCGCCCATCTTGATGAGGCTCGCCCCCAGCTCTTCGGCGGTGCTGCGGGTGTTCACGAAGATGAGCGAGCGGCTCGAGCCGGCGAGCTCCTTTATCCGCTCCAGCCTCTTCTCGTGCGGGAGCGTCTCGACCGAGGTGTCCATGGGCCTGTTCTTGCCGCTCTCGCACACCGAGTACTCGCGGTCGCCGAAGAGCAGCTTCGCCGCCGCGGTCTCGTCGGCGACGGTCGCGGTGAGCCCGACGCGCTGGAAGGAGGCTATCTGCGCGAGCCGCTCGAGGCCCATCGACAGCTGGGCCCCCCGCTTGTTGTCCAGGATGTCGTGTATCTCGTCCACGATGACGAATTCGACCCCGGTCAGGTGCCTCCGCATTATACGCCCGAGCATCAGGGCCTGGAGGGACTCGACGGTGGTGAGGAGTATCTCCGGCGGCTTCGCCCTGTGCCTGGCCCGGACGGCCGCGCTCGTGTCTCCGGTCCGCATGTCGTGCGTGATGTCCAGGCGCTCGCACCACCAGTCGAAGCGCTCCTTCAGGTCGCGGGAGAGCGCGCGGAGCGGGGTTATGTAGAGCGCCCTTATGCCCGCCTTCTCCGGGCTCGCCTTTATTCGCTCCAGCACCGGCAGCAGGGCGCTCTCCGTCTTGCCCGAGCCGGTTGGGGCGAGGATGAGGACATTGCCGCCGGCGAGCACCTTCGGTATGGCCGACTTCTGGACGGGGGTCAGCTCCCCGAAGCGCTGACGCACGAGTTCCACTACGCTCGGCATGGCGGTATATCCTCTTTCCCCATATAAAAGATGGCCGGGCCCTGGTATTATAACCCCCTCTTGCGGTTTATCGGCCATGAGGATGCTCGCCGCGCTCATCATCGCCATGCTCGCCTTCGGCTGCGCCCAGCGGAGCCAGGGATCTGCGGACCCATCGCTCGCCGGAAGCTGGAGGATCTACTCGGAGGAGATATCCTACGACTACGGCGGAAGCAACACCATCGCGCCCGTGAACCGGACGCTCGAGCTGTCCGCGGACGGCACCTGGAGCTTCGGCGCCTCGTCCGGCACGTGGAGGGTCGCCAACATAACCGCGGCCGACTGGAACAAGTGGTACGTGTCGCCGTACGGCCCCAAGAGGAAGATCGTGCTCGACGGATGGGACGGATACGGCGCCGACGGCCCTATCGAGGAGACGGGGGGCCGGCCCGATTTCTTCTGGGCAATGTACAGGCCCAAGGACCAGAACGATTTCCCGGGGATAGTGATGATGAAGTTCGGGCGGAGCTGAGACGGGCGGATCCCGCCGCGCAAGAGAGTCAGAGCTGGATTATCTCCACTCCGCGCTTGCCCTGCTCGGAAGGTTCCGGCTCCGAGGGCATGTAGCCGGGCGGGACGCGGTCGTCTATCTCCACCCTCGGCTGGTCATCCACCAGAGGCGGCCTCTTCTTCTTCTCGTTTTCCTCGATCTTCTTTATTACCCACGGAGGAGGGACGCGGAGGGCGCCTAGGGCCAGCTTGTCTTTGCCTGCATGGCTTACATGTTGTCCGAAGCGTAGCTCCATGATAGATTTCTGCCGAACACTCTATTTAAACCTTTGTCACTTAAAATGGAAGAATTCCCGTTTTACTCCCTTCCGGAGGGGATAAAGGCTGGAATTTTTTCCGAAAATGAGGGATTTCCGCCTGCCTGCGAAGACGGATTGGAAAAATCGCCATCCCGGCCCCGTATCACATGGGTTAAAATCGTTCCTGGCTATTTATCCCAGAGGTATCACTATGGATGATCAAGAACTGGCCAATTTCAGGGAGGCGGGGAAGATGGCCTCAAGGATACGCGAGGATAGCAAGAGGCTGATCATGGTGGGGGAATCCCTCCTGGACATAGCCGAGACGGTGGAGCAGATGATAGCCGAGGAGGGCGCCAGGCCGGCCTTCCCGGTCAACATATCGGTCAACGACGTCGCCGCGCATTTCACCCCGGAGTTCGAGTCCACGGCCGCCCTCGGCGAGAAGGACCTGGTGAAGATAGACCTCGGCATAGAGGTCGACGGCGCGCTGTCGGACACCGCATACACGATGGATCTCGACGGAGGCAACGCGAAGCTGGTCGAGGCTTCCTCGATGGCGCTCGAGAAGGCGATTGCGATGATAAGGCCAGGGGTGGCCGTCGGGGACGTGGGCGGCCTCATAGAGGAGACGATCAAGGGCTACGGCTACAAGCCCATCTCCAACCTCTCCGGCCACATGATCAAGTCGAACGAGCTCCATGCCGGCGTGGAGATCCCGAACGTGAGGACCGCCGATTCGTACCGCTTCAGGGAAGGCGAGATCTTCGCGGTCGAGCCTTTCGCGACGACCGGGCAGGGGTATGTCGAGGACCTCGAGCAGGTCGAGATATTCTCCCTGTACATGCCTTCGAAGATACGGATGAGGCAGTCCCGGAAGATCGTCGACTACGTGGTGAAGAACTACGGCATGCTCCCATTCGCCGAGAGATGGGTGCGGAAAGGGTTCGAGTCCAAGCTGCTGGTCAGCGCGGCGCTGAAGGAGCTGCTCCAGAACCACTTCATCCGCGGCTACCCGGTCCTGCGCGAGGTCGGGAGGGGCCTTGTTTCCCAGACCGAGCACACCATCCTCGTGACGTCGGACGGCTGCGAGGTGCTGACCAGATAGCATGGACCTCCGGCGCCTGCTTTCCGGATACGGGCGGAGATACTCCGGCTTGCTAGGGATAAGGCTGCGGACAGGCAGGGAAGGAGAGATATTCAAGTGGCTCATCGCGAGCCTTCTTTTGGGCAAGAGGATAAGCGAGACCCTGGCGATACGGACGTACAGGCGGTTCGAAAGCGAGGGCGCGCTCTCTTTCGGCAGGATGCGGAGATTGTCCAATGACGAGCTCGTGGCCATCCTGGACGCCGGCGGCTACACGCGGTACGATTTCAGCACGGCCACCGCCATAATGGGGATCATGAAAACGCTCGGCGGGAAGTACGGCGGTTCGCTCAAGCGGCTGCACGAGCGCGCACGCGACGCGCGCGATCTGGAGGACCTGGTGATGGAGCTCCAGGGGTTCGGGCCCGTGACGAGCGGCATCTTCCTGCGCGAGCTGCGGGGGATCTGGGAGAAGGCTGATCCGCCCCTGGGCCCCCTCGCTTCCTCCGCCGCTGCCGGCCTCGGCATCAAGGATGCGAAAGCGTGCTGGAAGAAGAACGCGGTGGAAGGATACGATTTCGTGGAGTTCGAGACCGCCCTCATGAGGATTGGGAGGGAGGCCCGGAGGAGGAAAAGGAGCGTGAAGGGCCTCCTTGGATAGGGCGGTCATCGCCATCGGGGATAAGGATCAGCTCATCCGCCGGTCCGGTCCCTATTCCGGCAGCTTTGTGGTATAATGTGATTAAAAAAGTTACTCACATAAGACATTGCATGACAAGGAGGATGAAGCGCCCCGATCCGCCCCATCAGACAGGCCGGAAAGAGAGCCCCCCACCCCTGGATTCTCTCGAAGAGCGGCTGGCATCCGGCACAAGGGAGGAGCGGAGGGAGGCGTTGGAGGAGGCCGTCGGACTACAGGACAGGCAGGCAGGGGATCTTGTGGCACGGATGTTCGTCGATGGCCGGCTGGATGACCTGGACAGGGACTTCCCTCCGCCGAGTGTGATGATGGCGCTGGCCAAGCTCGGCATAAGCCGGAAGATGCAGGGCCGCCTGCTGGATAACATGCTCCAGCGCAATAGGCAAAGCTATTACTCGGGACTCGTGATCGGGGAAGCGGCCGACGGCAGCGCCATCCCTGCGGTCGTGGATGTGATCGACAGCAGGCGAGAGGGGACGGGCCTGCCTTTCCTGGATTCCGCCATAGGCGGCGCTATGACCGGAGCGGCGGTCGACTGCATCGTCGCGATGCACCGGAGGAGGATAGACTGCTCCGGGGCCGTGGAGCCGCTCATACGGCTGCTCGGCAGGGCCGCCGAACCGGACCTGAGGATTGACGTGATCGGGGCTCTGGCCGAACTCGGGAATCCGAGAGCGGGGGAGCACATCTGGAGGGCGATGGCGCAGATGCACCCCTTCGACCGTAAGCTCGCGCAGGAGTCCTTGCGGAGGCTGAACTACAAGGTCCCGAAAAAGGGAGATTGAGGCTTCATCCCGAAACGCGCACGTCCGGCTTAACCTTCCCGCCCTTCACCCATCTTCCAGCAGCTTCCCGTCGCCCAGCTCGATCCGCTTACCATCGCCAGCAGGCTCTGAAGCGACCATAAGCGAGCCACCGGCCCTTCACAGGTGGCAGGTCCATCCGCCATCGACGACGAGCTCCGTCCCCGTCACATAGCCCGCCTCGTCGCTAGCGAGGTAAAGGGCCGCGTTCGCTATGTCCTCCGGCTTCCCGACCCGTTTTATCAGTACCGGCTGGAGCATGGCATCCAGCGCTTTCTTGTCGGTCGTGAAATCCTTGGTCATCGCAGTCTCTATCAGGCCCGGGCATATCGCGTTGACCGTGATGCCGAACTTCGCCAGGTCGACGGCGGCGACCTTGGTGACGCCGCGCACCCCGAACTTGGCCGCGCAGTAGTCGGCAGACTCGGCGAAAGCGAGCAGGCCGGCCACCGAGCTTATGTTGATTATCCTGCCCCGCCCGGTCTTCTTCATCTGTGCCGCCGCGTATCTCGTGCCGTAGAACACGCCGTCGAGGTCTATGCTCTGGACTTTCTTCCACGTGGCGGTGTCCATCTGATCTATGGGCTTCTGCTCGAAGACGCCGGCGTTGTTCACCATGATGTCGAGCCCGCCGTACTTCTTCACCGCCTTGTCGATGAGCGCCTTGACGTCCTCCTCTTTCGAGACGTCGCACACGACCCCCCAAGCCTCGCCGCCCGCCTTCTTTATCCCGTCCACCACTTCCCCGAACTCCTCCTCGTGGCGGGAGCTGACGACGACCTTCGCCCCGGCCTTCGCCAGGGTCTTCGCTATGGCTGCCCCGATACCCCTTCCCGATCCGGTCACGACCGCGACCTTGCCCTTGAGTTCGAACATGCCTCCACCTTGCGCTTACGTGCTTTTATAGGATGCGCATGAGGGCAGCGTTAAGAACCTTGGTCGGCGAATCCAATCAAGGGCCCGTAGCTCAGTTTCGTTTTGCTAATTTTTCGCTGTGGCGAAAAATGCAAAACCAGGAGCATCTTGGAAGAGTGGGAGGCTTCGAATGCCATTCTCCGATGGCGGAGGACACCTTCAGGTCGCGGGTTCAAATCCCGTCGGGCCCGTCCTTTCCTTCTATAATTCTTCGGATAAAGGACGTCGAAACTTCAGCCGTACAGACTCCGTCCATTTGCCCTCAAAGGGCAAATCATCAGCCAAAAAAGACGCCGAAACTTCCTGAGGTCTGACTCAGGACCGGGGTCTGGAAGGGGACCCATAAGAAAAACGTACTGGCCCCTTCCTTTTTGGAAAAAGGGGGCAAAAACCGCTTGTTTGCCAACCCTTCGGGTTGGCTGGCCATACCCCGTTACCTGAGGTCAATCCCATTTGCCCTGCGGGGGGCAAATCGGGAGCAAAAATCAGCACGTGTTCTCGTTGACGGCCTCGCTGAGCGAGAGGAACTCCTTGTCGACCAGGCGCGAGAGCGGGTGGTTCGAGGCGAGCCCCCGGGCGTACTGGGCCGAGAGGGCCTGCAGGACGGTGGATGCCTGCTCGAGCGAAACCAGGCCGAGGGCCCGTTCCCTCGCCAGCTTCTTCAGGCCGTTGTGCGCGCGCAGGAGGCTGAGGAGTTGCAGGACCTCCGGATCCTCGAAGATCGCCAGCTCCGAGACCTTCGGATGCATCCCGATTATTATGAAATTGCAAACCCCGCCCTGCTCGACGATCGCCAGGCCCGGGATGTACGAGCCGTCCGGCGTCCGGATCGTGGAGTGGTAGCTGTCGAAGCCCATCCTCCGCATGAGCGCGACCGCGAGCACGCTGAGCTCCTCGAGGGCCGCGATGCTCACCAGCCGGTCTTTCCGCTCATCCATCGAATGCCCGATGAGGACGTCCGGGGTCATCGGCGCGTCGGTCCTGTGCACGTGCTCGAGGTTCAGGGCGAACGACGCGTCCCGGTCCGGCGTCTCCTTCGAGAGGCCGACCGCGAGGAAGAGCGTCCCCTCGTCGAGCGTGCGCGGCTGGATGCCCATGGTCAGCCTGTCCAGGAGGTTCTCGACGCTATTGTCCATGCGGTACGGGGTGAACGACGGGTCCATCCTTTTCGACGACAGCTCCCGCTCGAGCGCGGGCGACGGCAGATCCATGCGCAGTAGCGGCCCGCCTCTGGAGCCGCGCAGCGGAGGATTGAAGGAGAACGTGTGGGGCATGGTATACAATAAAGAAAGAAGGGGATTTAACCCCCTGCTAATCAGTTCAATCCGCTCCGCGATCCTTCGGGGGAGGGCCCCTCTTCCTCCATGATGCGCTCGGCCAGGAACCCGCGGGCGTTTTCAGCCATGCGCTCGGCCGTCTCGATGGTCACGGCCGCGACGTGCGCCTCGAGCATCTGCGGGTTGTGCGCCAGCCTCGGGAACCTCTCCGCGAAGCCCTCCCAGTCGGCCTGTATGGACCGCATGGTATCTTCGGCCAGCGGGGCCTTGACGCTCTCCTCGATGAGCGCGAAGACCTCTGTGATGAAGTGGCAGCCGGGCCAGATGCGGTGGCACTCGTAGAGCGACGATGCGATCTCGCGGAACCGCTCGTGCATGTCCTCGAGGGGATATTCATCTCCCTTCATCATCGCCATCGACATCTCGGCGACCAGGTATCTGACGCGGTTGGCCGCCCGCATAGTGTTGCTCACCCCCCACATCGCCTCGTCGCTGATCAGCTCGAGCGATTCCATCAGGGGGTGCGAACGGTAGAGGTTGAACGTGGTGAGCGCTTCGGGCCCCGACGGATCGACCAGGGCGAGCAAAGGCGCGTGCTCCTCCTCCCCGTCTTCGCCCGATATCACCGCGGTCGCCGGATAGACCGGAAGGTTGGACGGCTCGCCCCGCAACAGCGCTGCGGCGATGAGGTACGATTCCAGCACCTGCGAGACCGTGAAGTAGAAGCTTTGGCTGGAAGGATCGAAGACCCTCCTCCTCTGCTGGCCCAGTATGAGCCCGGCCGTCGGCGGCTCGTCGGGCGCGAGGTAGTTCGCGTCGAAGCGGAAATCATATGAGCTCGTGTGGACGCGCGGGAACCGCTCTTCCGTCTCCGGCGAGAGGAAAGGCCGTATGTCCATGACGCGCTCCAACGCCCCCCGGACGTCGCCCTTCCGCACGCCCTTGAGGACGTCGTCCCTCAGCGCGGCCAGCCGGCCTTCGGCGTCCGCATAGGCGCTCCGCTCCGGCTGCAGCTTGTATTTCCCCAGCAGGACGCTCGCGGTCCCGGCCTGGCGGCGGACCGCGTCGTCACCGTGGCCGAGCCTCATGATGTATTTCCCGTCCCCCGGCTCCGAGCCGGTCGGGGCGACGATCCGGCCCATGAAGATGCGGGGGGCCTTCTCGCATGGTATGAACGGCATGGGGTATTATTGTCGCAGAACATATAAAAAAGTATAATAAGGTCGTGAACGACAGCTGCCGATGGCCGATTCGATACTTTTATATTAGCTAGCCCCAACCATGTCAAGCTATTTCCGCACTAGGTGAATTGATATGGTGTTCGTATGCAAGATCGCCGGCCAGGCCGGCGCCGGCGTCATGACGACCGGCCGCCTGCTGGTGAAATGTTTCACGAGAGGGGGCTACAATGCCATCGGTTACCCGGAGTATCCGTCGCTCATACGCGGCGGCCACAACACCGTCCAGGTCCGGATAAGCGACAAGCCGATATACGGGCCCCTCCAGAGCCCGAACCTGGTCATCGCCCTGAACAAGGATGCGGTGTTCTACCACATGGGCAGCATGGCCAGCGGCGGCATGATAATATACGACCAGCTCATAGACGTCAGCAAGTTCAAGGCCAGGCCGGACGTCCACCTGCACCCGCTCCCGCTCTCCAAGCTCACCCACGAGGCCGGCGGCACTGAGCAGATGAAGAACACCGCCGCGCTCGGCGCCGCCCTGGCTGCGGTCGATTACCCGTTCGAGGTCCTCGAGGGCATAATGCGCGACGAGTTCAAGAGGAAGGGCGAGGAGGTCATAAAGAAGAACGTGGGCGCGGCCAGGGCCGGCTACGACTACGTCAAGAGCAACGGCATCAAGAACCACCGCACCGTCAAGCCCCTCTCGGACAAGCGCTCGGTCATCATAACCGGCAACGAGGCGCTGGCGCTGGGCGCGATAAAGGCCGGATGCAAGTTCTATGCGGCTTACCCCATGACGCCGGCATCGACGATACTCCACTACATGATAGAGAACGAGAAGGCGTTCAACCTGGTGGTCAAGCAGACCGAGGACGAGATCGCCGCGATGAACTACGCGATCGGCGCCTCGTATGCCGGCGCGCGGGCGATGGTGGGCACTTCGGGCGGCGGCTTCGCCCTGATGGTCGAGGCCCTCGGCATGGCCGCTATATCCGAGACGCCGATAGTGGTCGCCCTGGCCCAGAGGATCGGGCCGAGCACCGGCATGCCGACCTGGACCGAGCAGGGGGACCTCCGGTTCGCGCTGCACGCCTCCCAGGGCGACTTCCCGAGGGTGGTCCTGGCCCCAGGCGACGTGCAGGAGTGCTTCTTCCTCGCGGCCAAGGCGCACAACCTGGCCGAGAAATACCAGCTCCCGGTCATAATCATGTCCGACAAGAACCTCTCCGAGAGCGTTTTCTCGACCGGGAGGTTCGACCAGTCCAAGGTGAGGATCGAGAGGGGGAAGATAGCCTCCGACCTGCCGGCGCTTCCGCCGAATGCGAGGTGGAAGAGGTACGAGCTGACGGCGGACGGCGTCTCGCCGCGCGCGTTCCCCGGCACGAAGGGCGGCAACCACGTCGCCACCTCCTACGAGCATGACGAGACCGGCTTCAGCTCCGAGAGCTTCTCGATGAGGGTGAAGCAGGTGCAGAAGAGGGCTTCCAAGCTCAAGGCGCTCATGCACGAGCTGCCCCCGCCGGCCATCTACGGCCCGAAGGATGCCGAAGTCACGCTGGTCGGATGGGGCTCGATGAAGCTCGCGGCCCTCGACGCCCTGCCCGAGCTGGAGAAGCGCGGGATAAAGGCGAACTTCGTGCACTTCACCCACCTCTTCCCCCTGGACGAGGCCGCGGTGAAGAAGGCGCTCGCAGGCTCGAAGAAGCTCATCATGGTCGAGAACAACTCCACCGCCCAGTTCGCGGGCGTCCTCTGGCAGTACACGGGCGTGAGGATGGACTTCCACATGCTCAAGTACGACGGCAGGCCGTTCTTCCCGGAGCAGATAGCGGAAGAGGTCGAGAAGCTCAGGAAAGCGGGCTTCAAGGGCGAGCGGGAGATAGTCGTGGTCGAGAAGGAGGATCTCGAATATTACAATCCGCAGAAATACGGTCTCTGAAGGTGCATGACATGACAGCGATAACGGATTTCGCGATCAGCCAAAGGCCGCAGTGGTGCGCAGGGTGCGGCGATTTCGCCATAGTCGGGGCGCTGAAGCAGGCCCTCTCGGAACTGGACATCCCGAGCCACCAGACGGTCATCTCGTCGGGCATAGGATGCAGCGGCAAGACGCCTCACTACATCAACACCTACGGCTTCGAGGGGCTGCACGGGCGCGCCCTCCCTGTCGCCTCGGGCATCAAGCTGGCCAATCACAAGCTCAACGTAATCGCGCTCGGCGGCGACGGCGACGGCTACGGCATCGGCGCGGGCCACTTCGTGCACATCATGAGGCGGAACTACGACATGACCTATATAGTCCACGACAACCAGATTTACGGCCTCACCACGGGGCAGGCCTCGCCGACCACCCAGGTCGGGATGAAGACCAAGACCACGCCGAACGGGGTGGTCGAGAGCCAGTTCAACCCCATCGCGACCGCGATTATCGGCGGGGCGAGCTTCGTGGGGAGGGCCTTCGCCGGCGACATAGTCCACCTCAAGGCCATGATGAAGGAGGCGATATCCCACCGCGGCTTCGCGCTCCTCGACGTCCTCCAGCCGTGCGTGACCTTCAACAAGCTCAACACCTACGACTTCTTCACCCAGAGGTGCTACAAGCTCGCTGATGCCGGCCATGACAGCTCGGACAAGTTCAAGGCCCTGGAGAAGGCCATGGAGGACTACAATTCCAACTACTCGAAGATACCGGTAGGGGTGTTCTACAAGGTGGACAAGCCGACCTACGAGGACACCATCCCGTGGCTCAAGGACAAGGCGCTGGTGGAGCAGTCCCTCGACGGCATAGACATCTCGCCGGTCTACCACGACCTGGAATGAATATAACGACATCTTATCATTAGCCTTGCATGGAAGCTCTGAGCGGCCTGCGCAGGATTCTCTCCAGCGCGGCGTACAAGGATGCCATGGCCAAGGCGGAGAGGCTCAGGAAAGGGATCGAGGGCGCGAGCGACTTCCGCCTGGACTCGCTGATAGCCGATGCCCAGCAGTTCTTCGGCGACCTGCGCGAACGGAACCCGACTATCTATGCCATAATGAGCATCCAGGAGAAGGAGATCGCCGAGCTGGCCTTCAGGAAGAAGACGGGCCGGGAGATCGTCATAGGGTGAGATGATGTGTGCGCAGCCCAGGCCCGAGACATCGAGGAGCGGGACGGAGCAGCCGCAGGCCGCTTCCCAGACGGTGGATGTGCCCCAGCCGAGGATGCCGGCCTTCGTTGTCAGGAACGCCGACGACGTGCGCGGAGTGCTGGGCAAGGTCGGGATCGCGGACCCGGGGACCGTGACTATCCTCAACTCGGACCCAGCGCTCGCGAAGGTGAGAGGGGCGCTGGGGAACGCGCCGGTCGCCGGGCTGATCACCAATCCGCCGCCGCTCATCGTCCAGGTCCCGGATGCCACGCTCGCCAGGGTCGCGAGGGGGCGCGACGCGTACGGCTTCTACATGCCCAACAGCAACATGATCCTGGTGTCCGAATCCGCCGCCAGGCCGCCGGAGAGGCTGAACGAAGTGATATGCCATGAGATATCCCATTACGCAGGATGGAGAGGGCATGGCTTCGACAACGTATGGAACGCGGGCGGCCAGATAGCGAGGATGAACAAGCCGGAATGGCTGGAAGAGGGGATGGCGAACGCCCTTTCCTCGAGCCTCGTCCAGAACACCCGGGAGAGGATTGCCTACCCCTACGAGACTATGGCCGTCGTGATGCTCGAGAAGCTCTCGAGCCCGCAGATTGTGAGGACGGCTTACACATCGGGCGATTACCGTCCCCTGCAGCAGGCTGTCGATTCCAAGCTGGGGGCGGGGACGTTCGAGCGGCTGATGGCATTCCCGAACGGCGCCGAAGCCTCGATATTCCTCCTCGACGCCACCAACAGGACCCCGCCGCCCATAAACATGGACGATTATTTCAACGATCCGCGCGTGGTCCGGGCGATGGCGGCCCTCATGCCGGCCCCGTCCAGCCAGGGGGATTCGTCCAGGGAACGCGGAAATCCGGACCTGGAGAGGGGCAGGTTCTGAGCGCTGCCAATAAAAACATCCTCGGCGATTATACCTGGTGGAACTCGTACCGAGGGCCTACCAGCTGGCGATCTACAATTCGATAAACGAGCACGGCAACACGCTAGTCGTACTGCCGACGGGCCTCGGCAAGACCCTCATCGCCCTGATGCTGATCCGCGACCGGATGAAGACCGGCCGCTGCCTTTTCCTCACCCCCACCAAGCCGCTCGCGAAGCAGCACTGCCAGACCATCCTCTCCTCGCTCGGGCTTTCCGAGAAGAACGTCTCGCTCGTGAGCGGCGAGATAGCGCCTGCGAAAAGGAAGGGGGAGTATATGACGGACATAGTCGTGAGCACTCCCCAGACCATAAAGAACGATATCGAGAACGGCACGCTCGAGCCGCGTTTCTCCCTTGTGGTCTTCGATGAATGCCATCGCGCCGTCGGCGATTACGCCTACACCTTCGTCGCGGAGAAGCTCCGGTCCGAGAGCTGCCTTTTCGTCGGCCTCACCGCCTCGCCCGGAGGCAGGATGGACCGCATCAGGGAGGTCATGGGCGCGCTCAGCATTGACAACGTGGAGATCCGCGGCCATGACGACCCGGACGTCGCGCCTTATGTCCAGAAGAGCGTCGTGAGCTGGATCCCGGTCGAGCTCTCGGACCATTTCAGGCAGATAAAGAAGGAGCTTGACTCCATGACCGCCAGGCATGCGCAGAAGCTCGCCGGCATGGGTTTCCCTCCGCCACTGAAGCACAAGGGCCAGTTCATGGCGCTCCGAACCCGCATACTCAACATCCCGCACGCGATCAAGTACCCGGCGCTCGTGCAATATTCGATACTGCTCCACCTGCTCCACATGACCGAGCTCCTCGAGACCCAGGGGGTGTACCCGCTCAGGGCGTACCTGGAGAAGCTCGGGGAGAAGGAAAGCAAGTCAGCCAAGCTGCTCCTCAACGAGGAAGGGATGGGGAGGATCAGGAAGCTGTGCGAGAAGGACGAGGACCACCCCAAGATGCCGGTGCTCCTTGACACCGTCCGGAAGCTGAAGGGCCAGAAGATCATCGTGTTCGTGCAGTACCGCGCGCAGATCTCGCGCATCGAGACCGTGCTCCGCGAGGGCGGGACGAGCGCGAGGATGTTCGTCGGGAAGAAGGACGGGGTGACGAAAAAGATCCAGGAGGAGACCATCGCCGATTTCCGCGCCGGGAAATTCGATGTCCTGGTGGCGAGCAGCATAGGCGAGGAGGGCCTGGACATCCCGGCCGTGGATACCGTGATATTCTACGAGCCCGTGCCGAGCGAGATAAGGAGCATCCAGAGGAGGGGGCGCGCGGCCAGGCTGAAGGAGGGGCACGTGATAGTCCTGATGACCAAGGGGACGCGCGACGAGTATTATTATTATGCGGCCGGCAACCGCGAGAAGCGGATGAAGAGCATCCTCAGCGGCATGCAGAGGGCCAAGAAAGGCTCGTTCAAAAGCGCGGCGAAAGAGCCGGAAAAGGCGGCCAGGCCGCCCCCGGGGCAGAGCAAGATGACCGATTTCTAGGGGGCTGACCAAGACTTTTAAGGTGTTAGTCCATAGTATAATATGTGGGATTTTGGAAACGCGGCTGCGGCCATCCGCCACCCGAGTATATGGAGGCACGCCGCATCAAGGCAGAACCATTCTACGAGCTTGTGCCGAAGGAAGAGCCAAAAGATCTCAATCCGGAGGACGCATGCGGCGAGATGCGGAAGGAGCTTGAGCCGGAAAGGGCTTGCCCCGGAGCGTATCAGAGGGCAAGGCTCGCGCTCTTCATCCTGAGGAAGTTCAGGGACCCTCTCATGGCTGCGGCGTCCTTGATCCCTCCCAGCAGGCACGGCGAGTTCCTCAAGGCGAAGGACAGCGCGCTCATCAACAGGTGCAACCTCTATGATTTCTACAAGGCCGCCGAGCGATACCTGCATCAGTACGCGAAGGACGCCCAGCCCGACGAGCTCCGATGCTTCTGCGAGCACTTCCTGAAAGTCGAGAGGTACGAGAGGCTGCACGCCAGGAAGACGATGTCGGACTCGGACGAGAGGAGGCTTGCGCGGGACCGGCTGAGATATCTGAGGGCGCTCAACGGCATGCTGGACGAGGAGGTCGGGTCCGGGCGGATGGACAGGCTGGAGATAGAGGCCGCGATGGGAGGGGCAGGCGGGTTCCCCTCATAGCGCTCTCTGGCGGGGTCAGGGCTTCCGCACGACGTAGATCGAATTCAGAAGCACGTTGAGCGCCTGCCGGAGCTCGGCACCGACTTCGGTTCCGCTCACGGCCCCGCTCGTGACCGCGCCGAGTTTCTTGGACCCGAAGTCCATGGCTGCGCGGAGGAGCTGCTCGCGCTTCGTGTCGCCCTCCGACTCAGCTTTCTCGATCTCGGCCTCGGCCCTGCTTATCATCTTCTTCGTCAGCGACACCAGCTCCCGGTCCGGCGTGGTCCAGAAATCCAGCATCGGCCGCGGGAGCGCGAGGATCGCCTTCTTCGAAGCCGTGGACGGCGCATAAGTGGTCTTGGTGGCGGATGCCATGCAGATACGATGCGGTATAGAATTTATATCTCTTCCTATCTTCTCTTACCACAACCGCCTAGCCGCTCTTCTTGATGTGGCTCACGCTCGTCTCCAGTATGAAGGCGAGCTCGTCCTCGGAGAATTCGTAGAAGTCCAGCAGGTCCTGGGCGCGCTTCGAGCCCGCCTCCTTGAGCAGCGGCAGGTATTCGAGCGCGTCGCGACGGTTGGCGTGCACTTTCGCGCCGATCTTCGTCCCTATCGCCTTGAGCATGGCCCGCCGCTCCATGCTGCTGGACATGGCGCGGAGGTATGAGGGGAAGCTGTACTTGGTGAACTTCCTGTATGCGCTCGCTTTGGCGAGCGCGACGCCGGCGGTCGCGAGGTCTATGGAATATTTCAGCAGCTGCCAGTTGGTCTTGCGAATCCTGCCGTCGAAGACGTCGGCCTTCGACAGCGAGTCGTAGGCTGCCGACACCTCGGCGGGCTTCTCGTACTCGGCCGGGATGTTCTCGTCTATCCAGAGCTTCACGATGTCGTAGTCGAGGTCGCCGCCGGTGATCTCCCGCACGGCCGCGTAGCTCTCGGCCTTGAATATGCCGCGGACCACCTGGAAGATGTCCTTATCGTGGCTGCGGGAGGTCGGACCGAGCGCCTGCAGGTCGTTCAGGGCGGCCCTCATGTCCCCCTCGGCGCCGTCCGAGATCGCGTCGATCTTCTCCTGGCTGACCGGGAGCTTCTCCTCTTTCGCGATCTGCTCGAGGCGCTTGCGGATCGAGAGCTTGTTTATGCGCTTGAACTCGACCAGCTCGCACTCCGAGCGGATCGGCGCGAAGCTCTTGTCCCATACGTCGGTCGCGGTGACTATCGCCGGGCAGGGGGCCTCAGAAAGGAACGATTTTATCGCGCTCGAGCCGCCGCTGTCCTTCCTGCCTGCCAGCACGTCGGCGTCGTCTATCAGTATGAGTTTCTGCCGGCCGAAGAGGCTTCCTGCAAGTGCCGAAGCGCCCAGGATCCGCTCCACCCGCTGCCGGTTGCGCAGCTCGCTGGCGTTCATCTCCACGACCTCCAGGTCGTACTGCTCTTTCAGCGCATAGGCCAGGCTCGTCTTGCCGGTGCCCGGCGGGCCCCAGACCAGGAGGGCCTTGCGCTGCTTGCCTGAGAGCCACTGGAGCATCCACTGCTTGACGAGCTCGACCTTCTCGCTGTTGCCTATGATGTCCTCGAGCCGCTTCGGGGCGTATTTCACCGTGAAGAGCATGCGATCTCCTTCTGCCAGAAGCGGCCGACCGCTTCCTCGGGCGAGCCGGTCACGATGGTCCGCTCGCGCCGGTCGAGTATCCAATTGTACTTGCTCCATTTAAAGCGCTCGTCCATGTAGACGACAGCGACCCGGTCCGACTCCTTCCTCCGCGCCCTGCCGGCGGCCTGGAGGGCCTTTATCGTGCCCGGATAGAGGTAGCCGTAGTCCCACCCCCTGCCGAACTTCTCCTCGTAGTAGTCGATCAGCGCGCGGGACTCCACGCCCATCTCCTCGAGCGCGACCCCGATTATCACCACGGTCTTTATCTCGCCGTCCGGGTAATCCACGCCCTCGGCGAGCGAGCCTCCCTGCACCCCGCAGAGCACCCCTCCCTTCTTGAAGTCCTTTATCAGCTGCCGTATCTCCGGAGGCTTCATCCCCGGCCTCTGCACGTGGAGGTTGCGCGAGAGCACGAGAGGCAGGACGTTGTCCATCACCTCGTAGGAAGGGAAGAAGAGCGCGGCTCCTCCGGGCGTCCTCGCCACGACCGCGTCGATCTTGTTCGCTATCGCGGTGTAGCCTTCCAGGTCGCGCTTGGAGTAGCGCGTGGTGAGGCCTTCCGCGACTATGTTGACTTTCTTGAGCGGGTCGAAGGGCGATGGGTAGCTCCTCATCACCGTGCGTGATTGGTCCAGCCCGAGCACGTCGCGGTGCATCTCCATCGGCGAGAGCGTGCCGCTCATCAGGACCGTGGCCGCGGTGTGGTTCAGGATGCTCGTGGCGCTCGAGGGGTCCAGGAGGCGGATCGAGAGGTAGATGTTCTTCCCCCTGCGCTTGAGTATGCGGACGCAGCCGTCCTCCTCGGACGGCCACTGAGCCATGAACGCGGCCATGCGCAGGCACGCGCTCTTCCTGCCGGCCTTCTCCACGAACCCCTCGCCGGCCTCCTGCAGGCGGTCGGCAGCCTCGGCGTATGCGAGCCCGAAACGGCCTATGAACGAGACGAACGACTCCATCGGCACGACCGACTCGTGCGCATCGCCGAGCATCTGCGCGCCCCAGGCCGCGAACTCCTCCTCCAGCGGGCCGGCGTCGAGGCCGAGGAACCGCATCTCCCGTTCGACCCTGGCGAAGGTGAATGCGTTGATGCTGCGCGAGAGGCTGCCGCGTATCCTGGAGGCGAGGTTGTGCGCCTCGTCCACGATCACGATGCTGTCCTCGATGCGCTTCTTGGTCTTCATCAGGAAGACGTCGCGTATCTGCGGGATCATGAAGTGGTAGTAATCCGCGATTATCACGTTGGATGATTCGGCGAGCTTCAACAGCCATTCGTAGGGGCAGCACTGCCTCTGCCTGCCCAGGGAGATGAGCTCGTCGTGGCTCCTGCCGCTCCCGTACCCTTCGAGCATCACTCGGAAGCGCGACTCAGCCCGGGCTTCCCCCACGCGCCCGTATCCGCGCGCGTTCTCGTAGAAGGAGCACTGCTGCTTCTGGCGCTTCCTGCCGCACGCGGTGTGGAAGCTCTCGTTGTCGAGCGCGAGGAGGTTCTCGTCTATGCAGCAGTGCGAGCGGCCGACGATGTCCACCGCGCGGGCGGATAGCGAGTGCCTGCGCGCGATCCCGTTCACCACCTCCATGGCGATCCTGTGCTGGGAGATCTTCGGGGTGAGGAAGAAGACCGTCTTGCCGTTCTCGAGCGCGAAGCCGAGGGCGGCCGAGAGCGAGGCGTCGGTCTTGCCGAGGCCCGTCGGGGCGTCGGCCATGAATATCTGATTGGCGGAGATGGCGCGGTGCATGTCCTCCATCAGCTCCTTCTGGTGGGGGCGGACGGAATCGTGCCTGAAATAGAGCGCCATG
>JAWOLP010000057.1:0-9886 GCA_033853355.1 Candidatus Micrarchaeia archaeon
CGCTCATGCCGTCTACTTGAACGACGTTTCGTTCAAGGGATGTCCTTGGACGTCGAAACGTCCAAGACAGCCGTGAACCACGGGTTCGCGGCACGCATGAACCAAAGGTTCATGCCGTCTCTGGACCGGCCTTGTCCATCTTCACGCCGTAATCCGCGGACTCGGCCGCCCACCAGCTTCCGTATTTCTCGCGGACCTTCTCCTCTATCGGCTTGTTCTCCCTTATCGCGATTTCTACGTCCTTCTTGTCGATGAACTGCTTCTTCTCCATCGTCGCGATGTCGCCGGCCATCTTTATGATGCCGCTGAGGTTGCGGAGGCGGAGGGTGAACCCCTTGGCGTTGTCGATGCGCCTCGCTATCGCCCTCGACTCCTCCACCATGAGCCTGACGGCCCCGCGGTCTGCGTGGGGGATCTTGCCGTCCTTGATTATCTCCTGGGCTATGAACTGCACGATCTTCTCCTCGTTCTCCGGAGTGTCCTCCATGTAGCCGTTCATGAGGACCTCGTATCCGTCCCCGCGGATGCGCGAGCGGAGCGGAGGTATGATGTGCTTTATGTCGTTTATGTTGCACGCGCCGACGAAGATGAAGTCGCAGGGCACGCCTTCCACGCGGACCGCCGCCCCGCTGCTCATCGGGTTGCGGCCGACTATCGTGAACTGCTTCTCCTGCATCGCGGTGAGTATGTGCCTCTGGATGTTGCCGAGCGTCGAGAGCTCGTCTATGAACAGCACGCCTTCGTGCGCCTCGTGGACCGCGCCGGGCACGACCCTCAGGTATGACGGGGTGCCCAGGCTGGCGTGCCCGCCGTAAGGATCGTGCCTTATGTCGCCCAGCAGCTCCGTCTCGCTGCCGCCGCTGGCCTGCACGAACGTCGAGCGCTTGAACGGGACGATGACCTTCCTCTTCGATCTCTTGGCCATCTCCTCGATCTTCTTTATCTCTTCCTGGCGGAGCATGATTATGCGCCCTTCCATGGTGCGCTCGTAGATTATGACCTCCTCCTTCCCGTCCAGGGTCCTCCTGGTCGTGGCCACGCGAACCTTCTCGCCCTCGCCCTGCGGGGCGTTCATCTGGGGCGGGAGCCCGTACCTGTCGAAAACGTTCTTCTGGTTCTTGGCCGCCCCGCACTGCGGGCAGATGCTCTCGGTGAAAGGGCTCAGCGCCGCGCAGCGCCTGCAGCGGAAGCCGAGGCGCTCGGACACGAATGTGGGCACGTCGAGCGGCGAGACTTCGGTGCCTATCTGCCTCTCCTGCTTCTTGTCCCTCTTTATCGCGTTCTCGTCGCGTATCTCTATGATCGGGCGCTCGGGGTTCTCAGGGTTGTCGAGGACGGAGATCTCGAACTTGGGCTTGGGCAGGACGCTCGCTATCGCCTGCGCTATCATGCTCTTGCCGGTGCCTGGCGGGCCGACCAGCAGGAGGTGCCTCCGCTGGTAGGGGACCATCTTCGCAATCTGGACCGCCTGCTCCTGGCCTATGATTCTTTCGAAGGGGTCTTTGGGGATGATCACGTCTTTGGTCGTCTCGAATTCCATGGCTTGGATTAAGGTGCCACTACTATATATACTCTCTTCCAATAGGCACTATACTATGGGTAACTATCCCTCGGTCCTCGACCCCTCGCGCCTCAGCATGGGCGCGGGATGGGAGGCTCTCGGCTCCGTATGCCTGGGGTTGGCCGCGGTGTTCGTGATAGTCGTTATACTATATTTCCTCCTGCGCGGCCGGAGCAGATACGATTAGATGAAGCAGATACGATAAGAAGAATATGGCAAGGAGAACGGACCATAAAAGTTGAGAGAGGCGGGAGGTACGGTCCGTTCTTCCTTGTCAATGAGTATTCGCTAGGGCGAGACGCCGCTAGCAGAGTGGGAGGATAACAAGTCGTGGACAGGCTTAGCTGTCCACGATCGGTGGGAGACCCACCGAGCGAGAGACGGACCACAACTAGTTGAGAGAGGCGGGAGGTATGATCCATTCTCGGCCTTGCCATCATCAGTTTGAAAGACACCTGGCGGTTTCTTTCAATCTTCCCTTGCGGGAAGAGAAACCGGGGTTCTTTTACTGAAAAATCGCCTAACCGGCGATCTTTTTTTATGACGGAAGCGGAATCCGCTTCCGGTTAGTAAGATGGCCTAGGGCCCTGGTCGGAGCCCGTAGGTCGCCTTTTCTTTGGGAGGATAACAAGTTGAGAACGGACCAAAATTGAGATTCGCCGGATTCCCGTCCCATGTCGGGGCGTCAATCCTGAGGCGGGAGGTAGATCCGTTCTCAGCCTTGCCATCAGCATAAAGGGAACCAATGTTCCCTTTCACCCTCCTTTTTTTGGTGAAAGTTTTGGTCCCCACAGCTTTTTTCCTTTCATACGGGAAAGAAGAAAACCTTCTTCCCCACCTGCTGCTTCTGCAGCAGGCCCATGTCGCAGAGGCGGTTTAGCCTCGCGGATGCCGCGTTCTTGCCCTTGTAGTTGAACTTAGCGCGAACTTCCTCGGCCGTCACCTTTCCAGCCTGCTTGAGGAAAGCCATGATCTCCTCGTCCACTTCCGGGAGGAGCGGCTCGCCCAAAGCGGAGGCGACGGAGGATGCTACGGGAGCGGTGGCTCCCGGGCCCATCTTCGCTTCGATCGCCTCGAGCTTCTGGATGACGGTCTTGAGCAGGCGGTTGGTGTTCTCCCGTTCTTCGAGGAGACGGTACACCATCTCTCCGAGCACGACCGGGTCCCTGAACTTGTCCATGTTCTGCTCTAGGTCGCTTCGTACTTCTTTGGTGAACGCGTTGTCAATAGGTTTAAATTCCTTGTCGGAGTGGTCCCTCATCGGTTTCACCATCGCGTTGCGATGAAGTCACGCAACAATCATGATTATATCATGATAGGTTTTTTAAATCTTTCGGTCTTTTCTTGACACAGGTGATGACTTGTCCCCACTATCGCCCTTCGTTTCCAAGCTCCTCTCGTCGTTCCGGAAGAGGAACCAGCGCATGCTGCGCAAGCTCAACGACGAGATCCTCAAAGGCACCGCCCTCGAGTTCGACAAGGTCCGCTTCAACCTGGCGGTCTTCTCGTACGTTCTCTCGAAGATAGTCTCCAAGCCCAGGTACCTTGCTCCCGAGTGCGTGGACTGCCTCGACAAGATAGAGGATGCCCTCCGGAACCTCGCCGAGATGATCGACAGCGCGCCCGAGGAGGACGTGATGGACGCGTTCACGGAGCTCGAGCACGCGATAGCGCACCTGGAGGAGAAGGACCCGCGCTTCGTCATCGACCTGATCACCAAGGGGAAGCTCAAGACGGCCGCCACCCTCTACGCGCAGGGGATAAGCCTCGGCATGGCCTCCGAGATGACCGGCCTCGACAAGCAGGAGATACTCGCCTATGCCGGCGAGACCATGATGTTCGACCGCCTGCGCGACGAGAAAAGCATCGCCGAGCGGATGAAGGCCGCGCGCAAGCTCCTCAGCGCGTAGGATTATAAAAGAGAATCCCCCTAAACCCGCATGGCGCGCGATATCCTCTGCGACTCCGGGGTATTGATATCTCTGACTTCTGGGTGCCTCGACGACATCCTGTATTTCTTCGCCGAGCACCACAACATGCGCTTCGTGATCCCGCCCTCGGTCGAGTACGAGTCGGTGACGCGCCCCCTCCAGAGCGACCTGCGCAAGCACCTCTTCTCGGCGATCCGGATAAAGGACATGATCGAGGACGGCATCGTGGTGGTCGTCGACGCGAAGGTCGAGGAGCAGACAAAGCGCCTGATGAACGCGGCCAACAACATGTTCTATGTCAAGGGCAAGCCGCTCAAGCTCATCCAGCTCGGCGAGTCGGAGATGCTCGCCCTTGCCCTCGAGCTCGGCATCGAGAACATCCTCATAGACGAGCGCACGACCAGGATGCTCATCGAGGCGCCGTTCCGGCTCAAGGAGCACCTCGAGAGCGAATTCAACGTCAACGTCATGATAAACAAGAACAGCTTCCGCGAGCTCTCCTCGAAGATATCCGGCCTCAAGGCGCTTCGCAGCAGCGAGCTGGTCATGCTGGGCTACGAGAACGGCTATTTCAAGAGCTTCGACAAGCTCCAGCGCGAGGCGCTGGAAGCGGCCCTCTACAAGATGAAGTTCTCCGGCTGCTCCATCAGCTTCGACGAGATCTCGAGCTACATGGCGACGGTGAAGTAGCGCCTTTTAGGAAAAAAATGGGAGCGTCCCATAATCGGCAATCCAGAATGGTGATACGGTGCAGCAGTTCCTCGAACCTCCAGAGACCTCGCGGGTCCGCATCGCGGTGGACCAGCGCGAGGACGGATATTTCGACGAGCTTTTCCTGCGCATGGGGGCCGAGGTGGACCGCCGGGTGCTCTCGGTCGGCGACTTCCTCTGCTCCCACCGCCTGGCGATCGAGCGCAAGACGCGGGCGGATTTCGAGCAGTCGGTCATCGACGGCCGCCTCTTCAGCCAGCTCCCGAACCTCGTCGACAACTACGAGCGGGTGGTCGTGGTCGTCGAGGGCGTCATGGACGACGAGCGGCTGTCGCGGAGCTCGCTGCTCGGCGCCTACGCCACGATAATCGCGGATTTCGGCGCCTCGCTCATCTTCACCCGCGACAAGGACGCGACGGCCGAGATCGTCTTCCAGTTCGCCCGCCACGAGCAGGTCGCGAAGAAGCAGCCGATGAGGATATACGCCAAGAAGAGGACTTTCACCCCGTCCCAGACCTCGCGCTCGATAGTGGAGATGCTGCCGATGATAGGCCCGAAGCTCGCCAAGAGCATCCTCCGGCACTTCGGCAGCGTCGAGGCCCTCGCCCACGCCTCCGAGCGCGAGATCGCTGAGGTGGAGGGCGTCGGCAAGAAGCGGGCGAAGATCATCAAGGAGATCCTCTGCTACAGATATGATGAGAGCGAGGACCGCTCCGAGTACTGATTTTTTATTACTCACTGAAGATATAGCCGCATGCGGAAACCGGTATTCCCCGGAGCGCTGCTTTTCGGATTGGCCACCTTGGCCCTCCTTCTCGCCGGGTGCGCGTCCAGTCCTCCTCCGTCGAAGAGCGACGCGATCGCGGTCTGGCAGCACAAGGGGGCGACGTGGGACATCTACTACTCGATATGGGACCAGGACGCCAAGCAGTGGCATGCCCCAGGCGGGCTCTCGGCGCCGATAGCCGTGGATGCCGGGGACGACAACGACCCGGCCATCTCGTCCAACGACACGACCGCGATGGCCGTCTGGTCGAAGGACTCGAACGGAAGCAGCATATACTACTCCGTATGGGACGGCTCGCGATGGACCGCTCCGGCAATCGTGAGCGCGGGCCAGTCGGACACCGATCCAGCAATCGCCATGGACCCGTCCGGGAACGCCCTGTCTGTCTGGGTGAGGGGCGGGGACTCGCTCTATTATTCTTATTACCGCAGGGGCGCTGGCTGGAGCCTGCCTGCCGGCCTTGACACGAGCGGCATGGCCCGGGTCACGCTGCCGGAGCTGGCATACAGCGTCCCGGAAGGGAGATACTACCTGGTGTTCACCGGCAACAACGGCACCGCCAACTTCGCGTACGCGGCCGGCTACGGGCCGGAGGGCTGGAGCATCCCGCTCGCGATATCTGACAAGGATGGGGCGGTCCTCGATTTCGACGTCCCCGCGACGCACCGCACCGGGATCGCGGCCGCAGAAGGGAAGGCCGAGGTCACCGCGGTCTGGCCGGGCCCATACAACCAGCTTTATTCGGCCAAGCTCGGCGGCCAGGCACGGGCCTACTCGTTCGGCGAGATGCCTGACGTCGCCTATGACTCCAACGACACCGCGAGCGGCGCGCTCAGCAAGGACGACGACCTCTGGCAGGAGCCGGACGTCAATGCGCCTTCGGGAGAGAACCTGATCTCGAGCCTGAGGCTCACCGACCAGCGCCCGTCCATCGCTTTCATCCGCGATCGGGCGATCGGGCTCGCGGTCTGGTGGAACGCGGTCGCCCCTCCGGGCCAGATATACTACTCTTACCAGAACTACTCGTATGGGAGCGGCTCGGCATGGATTGGCGCGACGTCCATCGACCCGTCCCTCGACGGGACGGCGAACCGCAACCCCGCCCTCACAGCGCTGGGGCATGCCCCCTCGCACCCCCCGCCCTCGTGCGGGGACGGGAACCTGCAGCCCCCCGAGCAGTGCGAGCTGGGCATCCCGTGCCAGAACGGCTCCTACTGCGGGAACGACTGCATGTGCCATCCGGCCCGATACTCCCAGTGCGGGAACGGAGTCCTCGACTGGCCGTGGGAGCGCTGCGAGGTCGGCTCGCCGTGCGCCAACCAGAGCCAGTACTGCGCGATGCCGCCCTGCTTCTGCGAGGACAAGCCGGTGCAGAGGCTCAGCTGCGCCAGGAACAGCCTTTCGGTGGCGGCCGCCAACCAGAGCCTCTACCAGCCCTCGCTCATGCTCTGCCAGGACGACTGCAAGGACTTGAACCCCGCCCTTTCCTGCGATCCTGCGACATGCACGTGCGTAGGCAACGTGACCTCGCCGACGAGCTGCGCGGCGGACACGCTTGACCGCAAGGGGGTCGCCGCCGGCGGCGCCTGCAAGGACGACTGCGTGGCCTTCGGGAACACCGACCTCGTCTGCGACCCGGTCGCCTGCGTCTGCAAGGAGAGAGGAAGCTGACGATGAGGTGAATCATGCATGAAGCTTTTCCAGATATTCGCCCTGCTGCTGCTCTTCGGCTGCCTGGCCCAGACCACGGCACTAGGCGACATAAAATCGAACCCGGAGAAATACCTCGGACAGCAGGTCACGGTCGCCGGCAACATAACGGAATCGGTGAAGATCGGCCAGCTCTCGGGCTTCCGCATCACAGACGGCAACGCGACGATGGGCGTCCGCAGCGACACGCTCCCTCCGGTCGGCACCTACGTGACGGTCAAGGGGACAGTCGTCCGCGACACCATCTTCGGATACTACATCCTCGCGAGCGACGTCAGCTGGAAGAAATGATTTAATTGGTTCGCGGAGAATCCAATCCATGCGCGTCCCATGCAGCGGAATCTCCATCGGCCTCGACAGCCCGGAAGGGGAGCTCTCGTTCCTCTCGCACGCGCATTCCGACCACACGAACGGCATGAAACGCCTCGAGCGGGTCATCTCCAGCCCGGAGACGCTGGCCCTCGCAGGCATGCGGGCAGTCCCGGCATCGCACGGGAGGGCGCGCATGATCGACGCCGGGCACATACTCGGGGCTCGCCAGCTCGTCGTCGAAGGCGACGGCGAGCGCGTGGTGTACACCGGGGATTTCTCGGTCAAGCCCACGGTCTTCGGCTTCAGGGCCGACATCCCCCAGTGCGACCGGCTGATTATGGAGGCGACGTACGGCGACCCGGCCTACGTCTTCCCCCCGCTCGAGGACGTCCACCGCGACATCTCGCGCTGGATCGCCGCCAACGAGAAAAGCAACCTCCTGATCGGGTGCTACGAGCTCGGCAAGGCCCAGGAGGCGATCAGGATCGCCAACGAGTGCGGCATCGCGCCCGTCGTCACGCCGAAGACCGATTCGTTCTGCTCGGTCTACGAGAGGTTCGGGCACAAGCTCGACCGGGCGGTGATAGGGAGCGAGGAGGCGGAGGAAGCGATGGCCAAGCGCTTCGTCGCGATCGTGCCGATGGGCAAGGCCAAGAGGTACTTCGCCCACCGCCTCGCGCAGGCGTTCGAGAGGCCGACCCTCTGCTCTGTCGCGACCGGCTGGGCGCTGCACTACCGGTTCGACACGGACGCCGCCTTCCCGCTCAGCGACCATGCCGATTTCGGGGACCTGGTCGGTTTCGTGGAGCAGACCGGGGCGAAGCATGTGGAGTTCTTCTGCGGGGACGGCTCGGCCGTGCTCAGGCGTCTCAAGGACGGCGCCCCCTCCTGAGCTTTACGGAAAACGACGGGTCCGTGAAAAATCTTTTAAATAGTTTCAACCACATCTAAATAATGCAGACCACCCAAAAAGACACCGAAGGCCATAAACCGAAGAAAAAGAGCTCGAGGCTGAAGAAATTCGCCAAGGTCACCGGCCTCGCTCTCGGGATCGGCGCCCTTTCGCTTTATGGGGCATACAAATATCATATCGGCCCCCACACTCCGGAATTCCAGAATGCTGAGGCGATCGCGCAGAACAAGAAGGCGGTCGACGAGCTCACCGTCCGCGTCACCGCCGCCCGTTGGCGCGCCGCGCCGCAACGGGCCGAGCAGCCGCAGGCCGCGGCCCCGACCCTCCAGGACCTCATCCTGGCCGAGCTCCGGGACGGATTCGGGAAGGAGGGCATAAGCTATCTGAACACCCTGCTCAGGGACCGCTTCGGCGTGATGAAGCTCCAGATAGCGCTGACGGACAGGGACTTCTCCACGTTCCTCCGGGACCTGTTCGAGAACGAGGGGATCGACTTCTACGTGGACGACCAGGAGAAGCGCCCCCACGACTCGCCCATCCTCGATGCGCTCAAGGACCGCGATACACGGGGCGAGCTGGCCAAAGCAATGATGACCGACGAGGGCAAGGGCCTCATGAACAAGCTCGCAAGCACCTCCGGAGGGGACTACCTCCTCGGGGTCCTCTTCAACAGCAAGGGCGGGTCGTACCTGATGGCCGACCTGCTCTCGACGAAAGAGGGGCGCGACACCGCGGCAGAGGTCCTTGACGGGATGACGAAGGCCCAGCCCCTCAATCCCCAGCCGCCTCTGCCCGAATTCCAGCCGACTAATTTCGGCGCGGCGTTCGCTGGCGCTTTCCAGTCCGACCAGGGGGCGGTCGCGCTGGCCGCGGAGATGCTCGACGAGACGAAAAGGGAAGGCTACGTGACATTCTTCAAGGAGCACACGCCCGAGGCCAGAAGCATCCTGCGGCAGGTCATCTCCACCCCCGAGGGCAGGGGCAGGATGGCAGTGGTCATGGTGAGCCCGGGAGGGCAGGCGTTCGTCGAGCGCCTCGGAGAGGAGAACCTCGGAGCCCAGATCGGAGGGGACGACCTCTGGAACTCCGCCGATGGCAGGGCGTTCGTCGGGTTGATGCTCAAGACCCCGGAAGGGAGGGCCGCGCTCATAAAGATGATCACCGGCTTCGGCATCCTGGCGGATGCGATCGCCGGGGCATCCGCAGTCCAGAAATAGAGCGGTTTTAAATAGTTAATAACATTCTTCCTTCCATTAGTGCCACACTATTCGTAATAGCAAGCCAGATGTGATGGCCACGATACGCCGGACGGCGATCCGTCCGTCTATCGCGGCCATTCGCTTCGCTCATGGCCACGATGGCGTAATGGTAGCGTGAGAGGCTGTGGCCCTCTAGGCCCGTGTTCGATTCACGGTCATGGCCCTATAGTTTTTATGAGTGGTCCCGGTCGTGGCCCTTATATTCAAGTTCGATTCCCGGGCAGACGCGGAAACATAAACCGCGACAGCTTCGGGGATTCGGGCGGTGGCCCTTGCTACCGCCGGATTCGCATCTCGCAAACATGCAACATCTTGCATGAAAAAACAAAAAGACTGGAAGCGAGGTGTTGGGTATGAATCCGGCGAAGTATGACGTACATAGCATATCGAGGCGTCTGAAGACTGCCTTGAAGCTAATAGAGGGGGATGTCAATCTCATCCCCGAGAACAAGAAGCTGATTCTTGACTTTGACAAGTATATCTTGAGCCTGGGCCTTAAACCGGAAAGGCGCTATAAGTATCTCCACCAGCTCAGGTGGCTATCAAAGATTCTTGGAAAGCCATTTGTTGAGGCTACTAAGGACGATATGATTCGAATAGTCGGCGAGGTCGAGAAGGAGAATATCACAGAATGGAGTAAGGTAGACCGGAAAGTAGCCATAAAGCGCTTCTACAAATGGTTCAAGTGCAACGACGACGCTT
>JAWOLP010000058.1:0-17365 GCA_033853355.1 Candidatus Micrarchaeia archaeon
GTTGTCGGAGCTGCAATCAGGCTGCGACGGGATGATCGCCGATTGGTTCCCTGCCGGCGCGATCTGGGAGGCATTGCCAGTCGGGTTCCCGGAAGCGTTTCCGCTCGCATTCGAACCCTGAGGGGCGGACAAGCAGCCCGCGAGCACCAAGCAACATAGCAAACCCAAAACCCGGAGATCCATGGCCAGAGTTTGCTCCCAACGCTTATAATCATGCTTCAAGCGGTCATGGCCGTCCGGCGCATCGCGCCTTCGACTTCCTTGGAAATCTTCTTATTTCAACTCTTTTCGCGGCATTTATTTTGGAATCATTCCGTGATTTTTGGAAAAAAGTTTAAATGCCGCCCCCAGGCGATAGGCGCATGCCCAAATGCGGCCCTTCTTTGGAAAACGAAATCCAAGCGTTCAAGCCAAGGATCAGCGGCAAATGGCTGAGGAGGGGCGCGCTCATAGCCGCTTTCGGCGCGGCGCTCGCTGTGGAGCCGCTGGCCGGGTGCGTGCATGCCTACAACTACGCGAACACGCAGAGCGAAGTGAGCAGGCTCGTGAAAGGGCACAAGGGGGAGAAGGACGCGAAGGATGCCCTCGAGACGGCCATGAAGTACGCGCCGGACGACAGCAAAGAGGCGATCGGCCGCATACCGGAGAACTACCCGAAATCGAGGAAGCTCGCAGCGACGCTCAAGATCAAGGACCCGGACGCGGTCACCTACCTGAACCTCGCCTATGGGATAGCCGCGATCGGCGAAGAGCGGACTGCGGCGTTATACAAGGGCATGGGGATGGAATTCTTCCTCAGATACCCCAAGAGCGCGCTCCTGCAGGCTTACGAGAACATGGAGAAAAAAGAGATGAGCGAAAAGCCCATCCTCCTCGTGGTCTTCAACAAGAACGACTGGAACGGCCATTTCTATCGGGAGGGCATGGCGCTGGGGCCGCTGGCCAAGCATTACAAGCTGCTGATAGCCGAGGCTGATTCCGAGGACGCGTTCTACTCGCGGATGAAAAGCACGGCCAGGGACTACGGGAGGATAGACACCCTCATCCTCGCGGGCCACGGGGCGAAGAACTCGGTGCAGCTCGGTGGGAGCGACGAGAAGGGCGAGATAGACCTCACCGACGGCGACGAGCTGGCCGCGGTGAAAGACACGCTCATAGAGCACCCGGAGGTCGTCCTGGCGTCATGTTCGACCGGGGAGGACGACAAGTCCATAGGTAAGCTCATCGCGGACGAATGGGACGCGAAGGTCTTCGCGCCGATCAAGGCGATAACCAAGACGGAGTACAACCTCGACGAGGACGGGAAGCTGGTCTCGGTCAGCTATGACGTCGAGAGCAGGCAGTTCGCCAAATGAGTCATGGATTCGTGGGGTTGTTCACGGCGTCAGGCACGTTAGCCGCCGGCTTGGTCATGTCGCACGTCCCCTCGAGCTGAGGGCACGAGCCGGGATTTATGGGAGCGATGTTCCCGCCGCATCTGGCGACTATGACTCCGGACGAGCCGTTTATGAAGAGGCTGGCCGCGTCCATGCCGCCTGGCTTGTAATAGATGCCGTCCGCGCACTGGAACGTGGCGCATGTGTCGCCGAAGCCCTGGCAGCATATCGAGCCCCTGCATATGAGATGCAGGGGAGGCTGGAGCTTGGTGCAGTCATATCCTTCGACCACCTTCTCTGGCGGCGTGTAATTGGGGGGAGGCTTCACGAATCCCAGGATCGTGTACCTGCCCATGAATGTCCCGTCCCCGTGGAAATAGTCCACCCACCCTCCGGTATCCGGTGGGCCGGTCGCGGTGATCGAATATATGCTGTCGTTGCCCTTGACGCACAACGCCATGGATACGATGACGCCCGACTGGTTCTGGTAATCCGCAAGCACGTTCTGGGGGATGGCCGAGCTGTTGTTGGCCGTGTTATTGGCCTGGGCCGGCGGGTTCTGGACGCAGCCGAACGCCAGAAGGATCAGGACCGCCGCGACATATGCTTTTCCGCTCATGAGTCAATACCAGCGGATAACTGGTTATTAAATGTCCCGTTTCCTTCGGCCTCGGCCTCAAACCTACTCTATCGGCCCGCTCGGATAGACTGCGAGCGCCGCGCGGGTCGGGCCGTACTCAGGCACGTAATACTGGGGCGAGAGGGTCTCCCTGCAATAATCGGTCATCCTTGACGCCAGCAGCGCATCCATCACCGGGACGACCGAGCCCGGATAGACGTAGAAGAGCGTGTCCTCCCTCCTCTTCGGCGGTTCAGGGAACTTCCAGAACAGGTCCCGCGGCGTGTCGAGGTCCACGTCCTCGGGCTCGACCGGGACGACGGCTTCCCTCGTCCCCCTGCCGTCGTCGAACCTGAGGATCGCGCCGATATACCTGGGCTGTCCCGGATCCGAATATCTCGGATTGAGCAGGAAAAACACGGGCATCCCGTCCTGCTCGTAGCCGGCGTCCTGGAAGACGAACCAGCAGTACGCGAGGGACAGGCGCCTCTGGTGCGCGGCTTCGTAATCCACGATGGCCCTGGCTCCGGCCCCGTCGCGGATCATGACCCTTGGGCGCAGGAGGACGTTCTCGTCGTTCCCCACGATCACCCGCTCCGGTTCGGCCGCGCTCTCGAGCGAATACATGCTGAGGGGGCCCTGTGGATAGACAGGCTCCGGGGCGTGGGCGCAGCCTATGGCGCCCGCCAAAGCGACCGCGGCAGCCGCCTCCTTCCACCGCGCCCATCGTTTCACGGCCTTGGGCTGATCCTCCGGCGCCCTTTCGGTTAGCTTCATCGCTTCAAATATGCCCGAAACCATTTATAAATATTCAATAAATATCACTTTCTAACACTTTTTGCCCAAAGGAAGGGCTATCTCTCAATCACGACTGCCGCCACCGGAGAATTTCCGAAAGCCACGACCATATGGTACGGTGTGAGCGTCGTCGTAGCGTATTCGTCCAATCTGCCCCTAAGGCTTTCGTCTATCAACGGTTCAAGGCTGCCATGCCTCAGATGATAAAGGACTTCCGGTTCCCCGGCTTGATCAAGCGCTATATCAACTGCACTTCCCCCGATTGCATCAGCGACCCGACCGGAATCGCCCCCAAGCCGCAAAACAGACTCCCCCCTCACTATCCCAATGAAGCGCGGCTGGCCTGGTTCGGCATATCTCGGATTGAGCAACAGGTAATCCGCTGATCCAGGTCCATCGGCCCACTCCCTCCTAGCATACACGAACCAATGGTATCTTTGCGCCTCCCGGGTATCGGTGCGCAAGACTACGACGCCATCTATCACCCGCGATTGGACGAAATCGGCGGTTGCCCGTCCGACGGCTATCTCGTGGGGCGATCTGGCAGGCATTCTATCCGCTCCGGCAGCCGCGCAAGAATTTAGTGCCGCGCATGCTCCTAGGATAGCCAACCCTTCTGCAAGTGCCTTAGGTAAAAATCTCGGAGCTTTTCTATCTTCAGCCGTCCGCATCCCACCATCATTAAATTTCTCAGCCACCCTACCCCTCCAATTTTAGTGTATCGTTATGGTGTTATAAGTATCTCTTTATATTAATATGGCCCTCCTGGACCGTGACTTCACGTTTCTTTAAGCTGAGTCCCCACATTCAAATTATGCGCTCCATGAACAGCCTGGAATACTCCTTTTTGGCTACTGAACTCGCCAGCAGGCTCGTCGGGAAACACTACAACCGGCTGCGGAAGATAAGCGAGGGCAAGTACCGGCTCAAGATCGGAACCACCGAGATAGTCGCGGAGGGCGGCATCCGGCTGAACGCGACGAGGTACGTGGAGGAGAGCCAGAGCGACAAGTTCACCGAGAAGGTGGACAAGGAGCTCGACGGCTCCAGGCTGGCCGCCGTGGAGCAGCTGAACGGCGACCGGATACTCTCATTCGTCTTCGACCGGGGGAGGCTGGTATTCGAGATGTTCGGCGAGGGGAACGTGGTGCTCGTGCGGGACGGGAAGACCGTGTGCGCCGAGAGGTACGAATCCTGGTCGGACCGCGAGATAAAGGCGGGCGCGGAATACCGCACCCCGAAGACCGCCCCGAGTCCCTCACTCGAGGTATCGGACAAATACATCATCGTGTCGATGATGAGGCTTCCTCTGGGCAAGGAATACGCCCTCGAGGCGCTGTCGCGGGCGGGGGTGGACGAGAAGGCGCCCGGCAAGAGCCTCAGCGGCAACAAGCTGAACGAGATCGAGCTGGCCGTGAAGGCGATCCGCGACGGCGCGAAGCCGTACGGGTTCTTCAGGGAGGGGAAGCTGATAGATTTCGCCCTGGCCCCTCTCGCGCGCTATTTTGGCCTCGAGGCCCGCGGATACCCCACGATAAGCGAGGCGGCCGACGAGTTCTACGCGCATGCCGAGAAGCCGAACCCTAAGCTGGAGAAGCTGCTCGAGCGCCTCTCCAAGCAGAAGGAGCGCCTCGAGACCCTCGCGGCCGAAGGGAAGGAGCTGAAGGAGAAGGGCGATTTCGTCTACGGCCACTACCAGGAGGCAGAGGAGATCCTCTCCCTCGCCAAGGCCGGGAAGTTCGAGGAACTGGAGAAGAGGTACGGGGCGAAGATAGACCGGAAGGAGCGCTCGGTCGAGGCGGACCTTCAGTAAGCCGGCTCGTTCGTCACAAGGTATTTCCCGAGGAGGGTGGTCGCCCGCCTGGGCTTGTCCACGAGGAGCGCGATGATCGTCGTCTTGCCGTCCTTCGAGAGCGTGTGGACCGACTGCACGTTTATGCCGTCCTTGGAGAGTATGCCAGTCACGTTGCTGAGCTCGCCAGGGTTGTCGGGGAGCTTGATGACGATGGAGTTTGCCTCCTCGACCTTGTAGCCGGCCGCCTCCACCACCTGCTTGCCGCGGATGGCGTCAGCGACGCCGAGCGAGATTATCGCCTTGCCTGCCACGACGTCCACGTTGACGGACTCGATGTTGATCCTGGACTTGGCGAGTATGTACGATATGTCAGCCAGGAGCCCGACCTTGTCGTCTGCGACTACGGTAAGCGTTTTCACATCCCCACCTCTGGTTCATAACCTGTAAATCTGAATGTACGGAGTCCTTTTTATATACATTACCTCGTCCTTTCCGGCAAGCCCCATGGAGACGGCCACGCCCACAGACTCCTTGCCGACGATGTTGGCCGACGAGAACGCCTTGAGCGCCGCCTTGACGTCCTTCTCCCCGGCCTTGCCGCCGGCGTAGAAATCCCTGTACATCTCCAGGTCCATGCGCGTCTTGCCCTCCTCAAGGACCTTCCCCAGCAGGTCTTCGTCGCAAACCGCGACCACCTTCCCTGCCGACGACTGGTGTATCCTGAGGTACATGAAGGCATATCCACAGATAATTTAAAGTTAGTTTGTATAATTTAATCGTGAAACCCCGGCATCTCCTGGCGCTTTCCGCCATCGCGCTCATCCTCATCAGCGGATGCACGCAGTCGCCTGCGAGCCCGGGCCAGAACATATCAAACGCTTCCCAGCCCCCGGTTCCCGCGCAGGCGACGGGGAACATAACCCAGAACCCCGCGCCCCCTCCTGGAGCTCTCGCAGGCCAGAACAACACCACTGCATCGGCCAATAACACGAACGTCTCCGCTCCCCCGCCAGCCAATTCGACGAACAACACCGTTCCATCCCCCGGAGCCGATAACACATCCTCCGCGAACCAGACCGTCCCTGCCGGCCTGCAGTTCCCCGAAAGCAACTACACCCTCGTCCTCGACGACGTCTCGCTGGTCCCGAACTCGCAGAGCCCGTGCGGGATATTCAGCATCCGCGATGCCAACAACTCCATCCTGGACAAGATGCTGATATGCCCGCCTGACTCCGAATACTGGACGGCCCCGGACGGCCATCTCTACCGCATAAGGGTCGAGCAGGTCGCCGCCGGCTATTCCACGGAGCAGAACTGGGCGCAAGTAAGCATCTTCGGCTGATTTTTGGCTCGCTATTTAAAAGTTGCTATACATCAATTTCTGTGGTGTCTATTTGAATTCGCTCGCATGGATGCCGGATGTGCGGCAGAAGCTCTCGCGCTTCGCCCAGCCGCCCCTCGTCGAAACCCCCGAAGCGCTCGCTGCGAGCATAACCAGGATCGAGGAGCCCCTCCAGCTCTGCGCCCTGCTCAGCCGGGAAGAGGCTGCCTGGATAACCGCATCCGCGCCCGACTACGGCGAGGGCCGTCTCTTCGCCAAAATCTACTGCCATTCGGCCGGCATGGACTACGAGTGGTTCAGGAGGGCAGAGTACGGCGCCTCATCGTTCTGCGGCCGGCACGACGGGCGTTACGGAGCGCTCGTCGCGTCGATTTATTCGCTGCTCGAGAGGATCTCCGGGGAGGAGAACGGTCTGGTGAGAAAGTTTGTGGCCTCGAACTCCGTACGCGGGCTGGGCCCCGAGGCGCTCGGCCGTTTCTCGATGCGCTGGATGAGCGTCGCCGACAACCAGAAAACCGGCTACCCCAAGGAAGTGAAGGAGCGGGCCGGCAACGACCCGGAGAAGCTCGAATTGTACATGGACGCTCCGGTCGGATTCGCGATACTCTACAAGGGCATCGAGAACGCTCTCGCGAGCATGTGGCCCGAGGGGCCGGACACGCTGCTCATCCATCAGCTGCAGGGGGTGCGGAAGAAGAGGTTCCACGGGCTGATGCCCGCAGGACGGCACCACTCCCATGGGCTGGCGCTTTTCGATTTCAGGAAGGCGATGGTCGAGCTCGCCGGGGATGTCGCCAGGGAAGCCGGCTTCAGGAGGCTCGGCATCCGCGGGGCGAAGAACAACATCTGGACCAACACCGACGATGACGGCAGGCCGCACATCACGATGGAGCGGGCGGCCGAGATATACGATGGCACCGCGAAGCGGCTGGGCTTCAGCTACGAGAGGAGCGGGAACTGGTACATCCCGCTCGCCTAGCCCTGCAGCCCTGCGTAGGCGTTGAGAGCCTGCATCAGGAAGAGCGAAAGGCTCATCAGGAAGAAGAGCAGGCTCACCAGCCTCATGCTGCCGAGGGCGGCATCCAGCCCGCTGGCAGCCTGGTCGACCGACATCCTGGCACCCGCGACCTGCATCCGGAGGCCGCCTATCGAGCCGCGAAGGCCGGAGAGGGCGGTGCTCTGGTTGGAGAGGCTGCCTTCGGTCCGGTTGATGTCTGACGCCGACGCCTGGAGCGAGGCGGCCGCGCCCTGGAGCCCGGCCGCGGCCGAGCTTCCGCCCGGGATCTGCGCAAGGAACGACGATGCCGAGCCGAGGGCGTCGCCGGCCGCCTTTATGCCGCCGGAGAGCGGGGCGAGGGAGCTGTTGAGGCCGGTTATGGTGTCGTCGGTCGTGTTGACGAACCCTTCCGATGCATCGACGAGGGAACCGGCGCTGGAGACCGTGCCGTTGACGCTCGAGAGGGCTGAATGGGCCGAGGACCCTATGCCGTCTATAGCGCCGTTGACGATGATGAAGACGGCGAGCGACGCGACGACTCCCAGAGCGCCCAGGGCGATGGACGCCTTGTAGATGAGCTTCCTGTCCATGGAAGGGACGCGCCGGCAAACTATATATCGGTTTCACTCCATGAATATCTCGACGCCGCTCTTCCTCTCGTGCACTTTGAGGGTGAGGGCGAGGGCTGCCGCGACCAGCACCACGGCCGCGGCGACGATGAAGACCGTGTGGTACGCCTCGACCTCGGCCTTGATGATTATCAGCCCCACCGCCTGCGCCCTGATGAGCGGATCGAACGTGTTCACGGTCGAGCTCGCGGCTATCCGCAGGACGTTCGATTCGATGGCGTTGTTGAGGATGGTGGAGAATATGGCGATGCCGAAGGCGCCGGCGATGTTACGCGCGAGGGCGAGCACAGAGGACGCGATGCCTATCTCCTCCTCCTTGACCGCCGAAGCTATTATGTTCGTCCTCTGCGGCATCCCGAAACCCAGGCCCATCGACATGATGGCGAGGGGAATGATTATGTCGAGAGGGCCGGAGCGCGGATCCATCCCGATGAAAAGGAACAGGCCGACGGCGGCGACGAACGTGCTGATCGCGATGACGGTCCCCGGCTCCATCCTCCCCATCATCTTCGCCCCGAACGGCGCGGCGAGCATCAGGCAGAACGCCATCGGCATGAACAGGTATCCGGTCTGCGTCGCGTCATACCCCAGGTAAGTCTGCGCGAAGAGGGGCACCAGGAATATGCTGCCGGTCATGCCCATGAATATGATGAAGTTGTTGATGAGCGCGCCGTTGAACGCGCTTATCCGGAAGAACTTGAAATCGACTATCGGCTCCGGATGGACGGAGTCTATCCTGTAGAATATGTAGAAGAACGCGGCCGATATTGCGTAGCAGGCCAGGCTGGGAGCGGAAAGCCATCCCCAGGCGAGCCCCTGGTCGAGCACCAGCACCAGCGTCGAGAGCGAGACGCCGAGCGTGATCGCGCCCCACCAGTCGAATTTCCCCGGCTTCTTCTCCCCGACCGATTCCTTCACGAAAAGGATGGCCATGCCCATGCCGATGAGGCCGACCGGCAGGTTGATCATGAACACCGAGCGCCAGCCGAAGGTGTCGATGAGCGGGCCGCCTATCAGCGGGCCGAACACCGCCGATGCCGCGAAGGCGGCCGACCAGAGCCCGAGCGCCTCCGCCCTCTCCTTGGCCCCCTTGAAAGTCACGGCGATTATCGCCATCGCGGTCGGGTAGTCGGCCGAGCTGGCTATGGCCTGGATGATCCTGAAGACGAGCATGGAATTGAGGTCCCATGCCAGGCCGGCTAGCACGGAGCCGAAGATGAATATGCCGAATCCCCAGAGGTAGACCTTCTTCCTCCCGATGGTGTCCCCGAGCTTGCCCCACACCGGCACGAATACCGCGTTTGCCAGTATGTACGCGGTCGCTATCCAGCCGGCCTCGGAGAGCGTGACCGCGAAATCCTGCATCATCTTCGGGATTGCTAAGTTCACGACTGTCTGGTCGAGCCTCCCCAGGAACGTCCCGATTATGACCGTGAGCAGTATGAGCCATTTCGTGTTGTCCCGCTGATGCTCCGCTTCGGCCATCAAGGGCACCTTACTTGTATACCCACATCTTGGCTGACATCCCGTTCTTCAGGTCCTGGTAGGCGTTGACGTCGAACACGGCGGTGACCTCGAAGTCCCTCTCCTGGCGCTGGTCGGATATGCTGAAGACGATGTCGGACTGCTTGGCCGACTCCGCTATCGATTCGACCGTGGCGTTGTATTCCCTGCCGGGGAACGCGTCGACGGTGAAGACCACCCTCTGCCCGGGCGTTATGTCCTTGAGCCCCTTGTCCTCCTGGATGCTGCCTACAAGACGCAGCTGGCGCCGGTCTATCATCGTCACCACCGGCGTCTGCGGGCTCACCATCTCGCCGGGCACGTCCGTGACCCCTATCACGACCCCCTGCGTCCTGGCCGTTATGGTCTCGTTGCCCACGAGCGCGAGCTTCTGGCCCTGCGAGACCATGTCGCCCTCCTGGACATACAGCTTGTCGAGGATCCCAGGGGCCGAAGGCCCGATGGCTATCACCGGGGCGCTGATCTGGGCGTCCTCGATATAGACCTTGCTGTTCATGTCCTGGTAGATGAAATACCCGGCGGCCAGGGCGAGCGCCAGCAGCACGAGCATGGCATCTATGAAAAGCGGGTGCCTCCGTATCCGGTGCAGCACGGTATCCCCGTGGGGATGAGCCTCGTGGGGGTGCTGTTCGCCCGCATGCGCCGCAGGCGTTTCGGCTTTCACCGGCGCTTGTCTGACTGGGGTTTGGACATCTGCCATCCTATCACTTCACGCTTGAGAATATATTTTCCACTTCCTCTAGGGAGGAGCTCAGCCGGTCCATCTGGCTCCCATCTAGTCGGGCGAGGGCCTTTTTTATGCTTTCCTTTATCAGCGCCCTCCTCCGGGCGAGGTACTTCCTCCCCTCCCTTGTGATGGAGAGCATGGCGACCCTGCGGTCGTCGGCGTCCCTCACCCTCCTCACCTTCTTCTCCGCCACGAGCTTGCCGACAAGCGCGGTCATGCTCGGCTTCGAGCGTTCCAGCCTCCTGCCGAGCTCTGAGATCGGCAGGTCGCCTTCGAGGAGGAGCCAAAGCGCCCAGTACGAAGGATCGAATAGCGGGGGCTTCTGGCCGCGCTCGCCGAGCCGTATCCTGTAGAACTCGCGGACGAGGCGCATCATGGCCTCGGCCGTCCGTTCCACTTCATCGTCTTCCATATGGGTCGCTCTGAAGAGTCTCCTAGATAGTTCATGTGATGAACTATTTTTAATACAATGGCTTACCGGGAAGTGAGGGCCGCCATCAGGATCAGGGTTTGACGAAAAGGCCGAAGTGGCGCGACTTCCCTTCCCCGCTCTCCCGCTCCTCCATCTTCCCGCGCTCGATAAGGTCCTCTATCACGTACTCGACCAGCGAGTACCCTATATGCGGGAAAAGGCCGTGGAACTGCCCGAAGGCCTCCTTGTCCGAGGGCTGGGACTGGCTGCCGTTCAGGACCATCGCGTATTTCCTGGATGTGAGGGAAGGGTGTTCCCTCACGAGCTCCACGATCCCCGTCTCGATCCTCTCGAAGATGGAAGGATACGTCTCCATCACCTTGTCGATGGATTTCACCATGTAATCGGAAAGGAAGCCGTGCCTCTTATCCGGATCGAGGGAAAGGAAGGTCGCTATCGCGTCGGCACGGGCTCTCGCGCTCAAGCCCCTCTCCCACACTAGGCGCTCGTTTATCGCCAGCTTGTCAGGGTGGCAATGCAGCGTGAGCCTGTTATCCGCCTCGATGGCGACATATCCGTTGTCTATCAGGAATCCCAGGGACGCCATCATGCTGACCTCAATGAAACGGTTGTCCTTCGCCTCAGGCCCCTTTCTTATCCCACGACCTTTCCCCTTCTCGCCGATGTGGCAGATGCTCCTCAGCCGGTCGGTCGCCATGGCGAACGTAAGGTCGGAGATCCTCATATCCGGATGCGCTGCCTTGAGGGCCTCGCTCTTCTCATGCCATCCGTAAAGCATGCTGTAGACGGAGCGCAGGGTGCTTATCCTCGGCGTCCGTATCTGCTCCCTGGTCGGCCAATAAGAATGGTAGAAAGCGACGCACTTCGCCGGCAGCCCGTCGCGTCCCGCCCTCCCCGCCTGCTGATAATAATCCTCGAGGGTGTACGGCAGCTGGTTGTGGACTATGAGCCTTATGTCAGGGATGTCTATGCCCATCCCGAACGCGCTCGTGCAGCACACAACGTCCGCCTCGCCAGCCATGAACTGCCGGAGGAACATCGTGCGGGCAGTCCCGTCCATGGGGCCGTTGTACGGCACTGCGCGTGTCCCCCTCGAGTTGAGGAAGGAGGACAGGTCGCCTGTCTCCGTGACTGTCCGGCAATAGACGAGCTTCTTCCCTTCGTTCGCTTCAAGCTCGGCGAGGATATAGTCACGGATGCTATCGTCGTACGGCACCTGCATGAAACATAGCTCCAAATTCTTCCGGAGCGGGGGCAGGATCACCTCGGCAATCTCCTCCTCCTTTATGCCCATGAGCTGCCGGACGTCCTTCCTTATGTGCGCCGGAGCGGTCGCGCTGAGGAAGAGCAGCGCAGGCTTCTCCTTCCCGCTCCTGCATATCTGCCCGAATGCGTTGCGGACATTCAGGTACGCTATCCGGAAATCATGGCCCCACACGCTCATGCAGTGGGCCTCGTCTATCGCCAGCAGGCCGACCCGCCGCGAGCATATGGCATCCATCATCTCCCGGGTGGAGAGCCTCTCCGGAGAAATGAGCAGTATCGCGGTCTTGCCGCTCCTTACCCGCTCAAGGACTGCGCCGCGCTCCTCGTCGCTCATGTCCGAGTGGTACGTGTCGGCCGGGATCCTGGCCGTCCTCATGGCCGCCACCTGGTCGTCCATCAGGGCCTTGAGCGGCGACACGACGACCGTGAGGGCGGGGTACTTGATGACCGCAGGGAGCTGGTAGCAGAGCGATTTCCCCTCGCCGGTCGGGAACACCGCGAAAGTCGGGACTCCTGCGAGGACATGCTTGACGACCTCCTCCTGGCCGGCCTTGAAAGCCGGATGGCCGAAAACGCCCCGCAGGACCGCGAGAGGGTCCTTCTCCATGCTCGAGAGCAGCGGGTGGGCGGCCATCATCCTTCGGGAAGCGGCCTCGCGGCCCGGGGGGTTAGGGGTGTGCCTGAATTCCATATTAATCATACTATTACGACAAGCTTTAAACCCCTCGCGCTTTTCCGTTCACGCGCCGCTTCGGATACATTTATATGCGCTTTGACATTAATTATAACTGTATCATGTCGATGAAAGGCAGGTGGGATTCTGTTGGAAGAGATCATATTCGGCCTGAAGAATGAGGGATGGGACGCGTTCGTGGGGTATCTCAAGGGCGGCCACTGGGCTGCGGCCATCTCGAGCGCGTCGCCGGCCCAGCTCGAGCGCGCGTTCCTGGAGCTCGACCTGGATGAGCAGAGGCTCGAGCGGGTGGCGAGAAGCTATTGCAGGCGGTTCGAGAGGAGCGAACAAGGCTCTTCCGCCTATCCTGCGGACACCCTCGGCGGCTACTCGGATTCCTTGATGACCAAAGCCGAGTTCGAGAGGGCGGCAGAGATAGTGATGCTCGGCACGGGCTCCCCGGACGATCGCGTGCGCGGCGAGTTCTACAAAGCCCTCTCCTCTTCGGTCGCCGCAAGGCCCGAATGGGCGTCGGTGATGGCCGTCCAGTCGCTCACGATGGGGCTTGCCGACCTGCCGGAGACGGCGGTCGCGTGCGCCAAGGCGTTCGAAGCCCTTGAGGAGGGCTGCCCGGGCAAGTATACGGACGTCGCCGTGGAAGCGCTCGTCAAGGCCCTCTCGTTCAGCGGCGATGATCTGGCCGTCGCGTGCGCCTCGGCCCTCGGCGCGATAGGCCAGGAGAAAGGAGAGGAGCCCCAGTTCCGGGACCTCGCGTTGCCGTCCCTGAAGCTGAAGGCGGAGGCCCTGAGGAAGGGCGGTGCCGCCGGGCCGGCGGAGAAGCTGCTGGACGCGGCGGAGCGGATAGAGACCGGGCGGGTCCGCGGCGATGCCTCTTACCGCTCATATCTGGGGGACGGGGAGACCCTGCGCGTGCCGATGTTCTCGAACCGGCCGGTCCCGGCAGACGATGGCCGGCGGAAGAAGCAGAGGCGCTGAGCTCATAACGCGTAGAGGAACAGCCAATACACCGCCACGCATATGAGCGTGAGCGGCACGCCGACCCTCGCGAACTCCCAGAACCCGATCCTTTTCTTGTACCTCTCCTCGGCGATGTCCATTATGATGATGTTGCTCGCGGCCCCCAGTATCGAGACGTTGCCCGCTATCGTGCTTCCGGCCGCCAGCGCCATCAGGGCGCGGACCGGGGCGCCGGCCCCGGTGAGGAGGGGAAGGTAGAGCGCTACGAGAGGGATGTTGGATATGAACTGGCTCGCGACCACGCTCACCCCGAAGATCACGCCTGGAGAGGAGACCGACGCAGAGCCGTCTATCAGCGACTGGAAGAAGCCGCTCTCCCAGACGCTGGCCATCAGGATGAACATGGAAGCGAAGAAGACGAGCGTCCCCCAGTCCACCCCCCTGGCCACCTCCACCCTCCTGGGGCTGAAGAGGATGATCGGGAGCGCGGCGATCAGGGACAGGTAGGGCAGCTTCAGCTCGTAAGAAGGGCTGAACAGGAAAAGGGCGACTTCCAGCGCGGAGAGGCACAAGAGGAGGCCGAGGGATGCTTTCGAGAGCGTGGCCAGGCCGGCGTCCTTTATCGACTCCTCCGAAGCGTCCGACTCGCTCCTCTGGAAGCTTTTCCGGTATGCGAACCGCAGGACAAGGTAAGCGGCAGCGAGGCAGACGAGGCTGGGCGCCGCCAGATACCTCAGGAAGGTGACGAACGGCCTCTGGACCCCGCCGTTGAGCGCTATGAGGAGGTTCTGCGGGTTGCCGATGGGGCTCATCACGCTGCCTATCGTTACCCCGAAAGCGAGGGCCAGCAGGAGGGGCTTGTATGGGATGCGCCTCTTCTCGGCGTGGAGCAGGAGCGCGGGAGTGGCGATCACGACCAGTGAATCCTTCATCAGGAAGACCGAGGCCAGCCCCCCGCCGAAGAGGAGGATAAGGACGAGATGGTCGACATTCCGGGCGCTGCTGAACACGCGGTGCGAGATGTGGGAAAGGTAGCCGCTCAGGTCCAGGGCCCTGCCGATTATGAACATCCCGAAAAGGAAAAGCAGGATGTCGAGGTTCACCGAAGCGAGCGCGTCGGCGAGCGAGATCTGGCCCGTGGCGAGGGCGATGACCGCTCCGGCGGCCATGGCCTGCCATATCTGCAGGCGGAGCCTTCCCACCCTCCCCGTGGCTATGAGCGCGAAGACCAGGAGCAGGATGGCCATCGACAGGGGGAACATCAGGACTCATTCGCCCCAGCCGAATTTAACCGCTCGCTTCCCGGGCCGGTGCGGCCATATCGCTTTTTGTTACCTTCGTCCAGTATCTAAGCAACCTCGGAGATGATCTGATGTCACGATCGGAAGAGCGTTCCAAGGCCCCTCGTCACCGGGCATTCCTGCCCCTGGCGCTTCTGGGCGCGATGCTGTTGCTGGGATGCCTCGGCGCTGGCAAGAGCGGCCCGGAAGCGAACGCCAGCGGGAACATCTCACCGCCTACTGCCCAATCCAACTCCACAAACAGCTCCGCCCAGGGCGCTTACCCTGCTAACTCCACCCCGCCCGCCGTCCTCAATGGCACCGTGGCCCTCCAGAATCCGGTCCAGGACAAGTTCGACCGCATGATCGAGGAAGTATATCCCGCCGAAGGGGCGGAGCTGAACGCGACCTGGGGCGACCTCGGGCCGCAGACCGCAGGCAGCGGGGCGCTCAATGTGACGAAGCTCACCGCGCTGATGGCGCGGAACGGACAGCCGCTGACGGATGAGGAGCTCGCGATACTCCAGAACGGCAGCGCCGCGCGGATCCGTATCGACCGGAACAACTCCTACTTCATACTCAACCTGCTCTGGGCGTTCGGACTCGTCAACAAGAACCCCATCCTGGACAACGGCACGATCTCCTCGGACCCCGGCATGGTCGGCCGCTACGCCAGCACCGGGGGATGGCCGCTCGGGGATTCCTCGGGAGGCGCGCTCCTCTCGAGCGAGCCGCTCATAACGCTGGACCAGAGGCAGCAGGCGCTGGTCGAGAAGGTCGCCTCCTCGACTTACCGTCCCTGCTGCGACAACCCGACCTCGTTCCCGGACTGCAACCATGGCATGGCGGCGCTGGGGCTGATAGAATGGATGGCATACCAGAACGCCAGCGAGGATTCCATCTACCGGGCGGTGCTCACGGTCAACAGCTACTGGTTCCCCCAGACCTATGTCGACATCGACGAGTACCTCTCGGAACGCAACCAGAGCTGGAGCGCGGCCGACCCGAGGCTGCTCCTCTCCTACAACTTCTCGAGCTACAGCGGATACCAGTCGGTGATGGGCGGCCTGAAGGAGGCCCCGCCGACGGTCAACGCCGGCGGCAGATGCGGCGCCTGAAGGGATGCGGCGGATAGACCGCATGCCCAAAGCGGCTGCTTGCCTTCTGAGGGAGCGCGATGACGGGCCGGAGGCGGCACGTGCATCCGGATCACTGGTTCATCGTAAAGTTGAAAGGACGCATGAACAGTTCTGTCGGGACAGTGTCCGAGTCTGAGGTATTCGCATACAGGGCATAGCCCGACTGCCCGATGACCCCTCCGGGCTTCCCAGGGGTGACCAGCGTGACATACTCGTCGGTTTCATGGCCTTTCGTATAGAACTGAGCCGGCGCTTCATAGAAAACGTAAGGCTGGGTCCAGTTGACCAGATCCGTGGATGTGGAGATCGCCCAGCTGTCCTGGTTGCACAAGAACACCAAGACGTATTTTTTGAGATAATCGCTATAGGCAGGCCAAGGCTGGCCGACATGCGTGCATGTCCCTGCCGGAATGAGCGAAGAGCCGGGCCCGCCGAGACCGGGCTGCGAGAAAGAGCCGTTGTAATACTTCTCCCACGTCCCGGGCGCGCCGTCGCTCGCGAGAGGCGAACGGGCGACCTGGATGGCATCCTCAGGGGAGTACGGGCTGGGCAAGTACGTATAGAAGACATAGACGTAATCGCCGCTGACGATCCCTCCCGGCAAGGACGCGCCAGCTGCGACCGGAGCGGTCTGGGGCTTCGAATCGTTGCTGGAGATGATCGCCCCGCTGCGCGACCAGCTCGCACCGCCGTCTTTGGATCTTGCCAGCCCGACCGTGGCGTAAAAGTGGATCCCCTCGCCCCAATCGCTGTGCACTCCGCCGAAGCGGTGGTTCTCTCCGTGATACACCATCAGGAGGTCCTTGCCGTCCGACGCCGGATAGACGAAGTCCGCTCCTGCGTAATCGGCGTCGAAATCCTCGAGGCATGACATGTTCACCCCATCGCAGCTTTGCGCAAACACCGCCTTCGCCTTCGTCGGGCTGCCCACGAGCGGCGTATAATTGATGAAATCCGTCGTAGAGAACAGGAATGTGGAGAAGCGCTTCTCTTTGTCGGGATGGCCCGTGAAAAATATGCGATACGATCCATCGGGCTGCTGGAGAACCGGGATATGCTCATCCGGGATGTAATCCGTGTCGAATTGACCCGGGCTGAAGAGCTGTCTGGGGGCGCCTAGGGCTATGGTGAAGCCCTGGGTGGCGTTTTCCTGGGAAGCATTCGCTGGTTGCTGGCTGCAGCCTGATAGGAGCAGGATCGTGAAAGCAAGGACCGCAATCGGGTTTTTGTTATCCATGATCTGTCCTTGTGCGGGATATATTAAGATTTTTTGGGAACTTTCCCGGACCCCGCCTGAGGCGTTCTGGGGTATCAGGAACGACGGTTCGTCCCTGAATGTACCTGCGAAGATGCGTCGCCCGCACGGTCCTCTGTAGCAGGGATTTTGACCAGATTAGTGTTTCCCACGAGCGAGTGCGGGAAAAAAATGCAGGAGGAAAATGCCGAGACCAGGGCTCAGGACAGAACCGGGCTACAGATTCGAACCGTTCAGTTCCACTTCCATACTGCATTGAATTAATGGTTCAAGTCTTAACGAACCTAAAAACCTCACAACCGTGGACTGGTCTGAGGGGTAGAGAATATAAAGCTAGTCAATGCGCCTAGCAGTCTTTCAGGGTCGTTGTAATTGCATCAGCGACACCCTTAACGGTGTAATCGCTAAGATAGCCCAGCTTACGGCTCGAGTCCATATCGACACTAAGACCACTCTTGTCGCGCTTATCCGGGACTGCTGGAATCTCAATCATGGATATATGGATTAGAGCTTGGTCATCATAAACAGTCAGGC
>JAWOLP010000059.1:0-34928 GCA_033853355.1 Candidatus Micrarchaeia archaeon
TGATGTCTATCTCCGGGATCTTCTTGACGCGCTGGAAATCCGTCTCGAACAGCTTGCCCGAGGTGGGCAGCAGCGCCGCCTCGCCCGGGGCCCCGCCGCCCTGCGGGTTCATCGGGATTATTATCAGGGTCTTCGAGCCGAACTTGCTCAGCTCAGAGAGCACGTTCTCCTTCAGGCCCTGCACGAGCCCAACGAGCAGGATGATGGAGGAGATGCCGACGATTATCCCCAGCACCGTCAGGAAGGAGCGGAGCTTGTGGTGCTGGAGGTAATCGAGGCTGTAATAGACCATCTCCCCCAGGTTCATCGGTCATTCCTCCGTTCGGTCCATCTCATTTCGCCGGCTTCCTGAACTTGAACCACCACACCGCGGCCAGGATGATCACCACGCCCGCGATGATCGGGAGCGGGCTGCTCTCCGTGGTGGGCGGGGCATAGACGTTTATCGTCTGCTCCACGACCTTCTGCTTGAGCTCCCCTGACTGGTCGCGGTAGTTCACCACGAGCCTTATCGGGTACTCGCCGGCCTGCGTGGCGTTGATCTGCTCGAGGAACTGCACGGTCGAGAAGTCGTCGTTGTTCAGGCCCCCGATGTACTGCGTGTCCGAGATGTCGAGCGAGCTCATCGCCGGCGACGACACCGAGACGTCCACGTTGTCTATGCGGTAGGAGCCGAGGTTCGAGACCAGCACCGAGAGGGTGTGCTGCCCCCCGATGGTCAGGGGGAGCGGCTTGGCCTCCAGGTACACGCCGACGTCGGCGTCCGAGGTTATGGTGACCGGGACTGTCCTGCTCTCCTCTTTCTGGACGTCCTTCTCGATCCACGACACGCTGGAATTGATGTTGTTCACCCCGGGCGGCAGGTCGGTGTAGACCACCGCGGAGACGGTCGCGGTCTGGCCTGGGGCCAGGTCGCCGAATTTCAGCTCGTTCTGGTCCTTGAGCCGCAGGGACGGGTCGAGGAACGAGAGCCTCACGTCGTTTATGGTCTCGGTCCCGTCGTTGGTCAGCTGGAGGGTGAGGTTGCTCTCCTTCTTGGTGATGACTTCGCTCTGCTGCAGGATGCCCAGGTCGAGCTTCTCGTTGCGGACGGTCACGCGGAGGGTGGCGGTCTGCGAGTTGGGGAACCCGAGCTCGTCGTCGTACTGGACGAGCAGGGGGATATCGTTAGGGCCGTCGGGCGCGTTCCTCGAGTCGAGGGTGGCGCTGACGACCGAGGAGCCGCCCTTGTCGATCCCCTGGATGAAAAGCTGGTCTGCGCCGTAGAAAGCGATCGGGGAAGCCCCGCTCATCGTCGAGTTGGCCATCGCGGCGAGCGCCGAGGCGTTGGCTCCCCCAAGCCCTTGCGAGAGGACCGTGACTTTGACGTTGCTCGCCTTCCCCCCGTTGTTGGTGATGGTTATCGAGACGTTGTCGATTCCGCTGAGGCTCGGCTTGTCTATCGCGAAAGAGAGCTGCGGCTCCTCGACGACGGTGACCGGTATCGACGCGGTGTTGGTCGTCTGTACGGATGAGCCGCTGGTCCCCTGGTTGACGTATCCGCTGAAGAACACGTTTATCAGGTATATGCCGGGCTTGGCGTCCGCCTTCACCTGGAAGGGTATCGTCACGAACGCGGAGCCGCCGGCGCTTATGTCGGCGAGGCTTGGGGCGCTCGTCACCACGATCTCGGGCGGGCTGTTGATCGACATCGTTATCGAGGACGCCCGGTCCGACCCGCTAGGGTTCGTGACCCCGACTATCGCGACGCCCGGGTCCCCGGGCTGGTAGAACTGGCGCGAAGTGTTCATGGCCGTCACAGACAGGCCGGCGAAACTCGCGCTAGCGAACAGCAGAACCAATATCAACGCTTTCATGTTCATTTCGACACCTTCTCAATCATTCCATCCTTTATCCTCACGACGCGCTTGGTCACTTTCGTGATGTACTCGTCGTGCGTGATTATGACTATCGTCTTCCCCTGCTCGTGGAGGCCTGAGAGCAGCTGCAGTATGTCGCGCCCGGTCTTGGAGTCCAGGTTGCCTGTCGGTTCGTCGGCCAGGATGATCTCCGGATCGTTGACTAGGGCGCGCGCTATGGCGACCCTCTGGCGCTGGCCCCCCGAAAGCTGGTTCGGGTGGTGGTCGAGCCGCTCCCCGAGCCCGACCGTCTCGAGCAGCGCAGAGGCCTTCTTCCGCCTCTGGACGCCGTCCTTCTTGCGGAGCATCAGGGGAAGCTCGACGTTCTCGAGCGCCGTCAGCGATGGTATGAGGTTGAATGTCTGGAATATGAACCCGATCTTGTCCCCGCGCACGCGGGCCTGCTCGTCCTCCTTCATGGTGCTCGTCTCGATCCCGTCTATGTATCTCTTGCCCGCGCTCGGGCTGTCGAGCAGGCCCATGATGTGGAGCAGCGTGGATTTGCCCGAGCCGCTCGGGCCGAGGATGGAGACGAACTCGTTCTGGAGGATGGTCAGGTCTATCCCGCGCAGGGCCTCGACCTGCAGGCCGTGGCCCATGTCGTAGACCTTCTTCACGCCATCGAGGCGCATGACCTCTTTCAAGAGCTCATCTCCCTCAGGAACCGCCGCCTCAGCGGCTTGCTCGCGATGTACCGCTTCGTCTCGGCAAGGGCCGAGCGGCCTGCATGGGTGATTCGGTAGACTTTCTTCGCGCGCCTGCCCTGCATCTCCGTCGTCTGGGAGATGAGGCCCTTGCGGACCATCCCCTTGAGCGCCGGATACAGCCTGCTGGCGGTGAGCGCCGGGAACCCTTCCTCGTCCTCGATCTTCTTTATCAGCTCGTACCCGTACATCCGGCGCTTCGAGATGTACCAGAGCAGGAACGACGAGAACATGTACCGCCTGGTCTGCTTCTCGAAATCCTCCCGTGGGGGGTTTTGTCTTTTGTGCTGATGGGTTTGCATCCGGATATATCATATTGTTGATATATTAATAACCCTTTCCTCCTTTCGCTAACGTTTTAAGCCTCCGCGCCCTTATCCACTCATGCCTGATCATGCAATCAGGGACGCCGCGCTGGCGCCCCAGGGGAAGCTGAACATCGAGTACGCCGAGAGGAACATGCCGCTCATGATGGGCATCCGCAAGAGGATGTCCAAGGACAAGCCTTTCAAGGGGCTGACGATAGGGATGGCCCTCCATGTGACGAAGGAGACCGCCGTCCTGGTCCGGACGCTGAAGGCGGGCGGGGCGGATGTCGCCATAGCCGGCTGCAACCCGCTCTCCACGCAGGACGACGTCGCCGCCGCTCTGGCCGGGGAAGGGGTAGCGGTCTTCGCAAAGAAAGGCGAGAGCAGGGAGGAGTATTACGATTACATAGAGGAGGTCATCTCCAGGGACCCGCAGATCACGATAGACGACGGCTGCGACCTCGTCACGGCGCTGCACACCAAGCACAAGGACAAACTCGCACGGGTGCTGGGAGGCTGCGAGGAGACGACCACGGGCGTGATAAGGCTCCGCGCGATGGAGGCCGACGGGGCGCTGCGATACCCGGTCGTCGCCGTGAACGACAACAAGACCAAGCATCTCCTGGACAACTATTACGGGACCGGCCAGTCCACGATCGACGGCATCCTGAGGGCGACGAACACCCTGCTCGCGGGCAAGGTGTTCGTAGTGTGCGGATACGGGGACTGCGGGAAGGGGGTCGCGATGCGGGCACGCGGGATGGGCTCGAACGTGGTCGTCACCGAGGTCGACGCCTTCAGGGCGCTGCAGGCGACGCTTGACGGCTACCGCGTGATGCCGATGACGGAAGCTGCGCAGGTAGGGGACATATTCCTCACGGTCACCGGCGACAAGGACGTCATCAGGCTCGAGCACATTAGGAAGATGAAGGACGGGGCGATCCTGGCCAACTCGGGGCATTTCGACTGCGAGGTGGACATGGCGTCGCTGAACAAGGCGTTCAGGAAGCGCAGGATACGGCCGTCGCTGGACGAATACGATGTGGATGGGAAGAAGGTGTTCGTCTGCGGCGAAGGCAGGCTGGTCAATCTCGCCGCGGCGGAGGGCCACCCGAGCGAGGTGATGGCGACAAGCTTCGCGGGCCAGGCGCTCGCGTGCGAGCACCTCGTGAGGATGAAGGGGAAGCTGGGTGCCAAGGTCATCACGCTCCCGCAGGAGATAGACGACGAGATCGCATCCCTCCAGCTGCAGGCCATGGGCGTGCGGAAGGACACGCTCACCAAGGAGCAGGAGAAGTACCTGCACAGCTGGCAGGAAGGGACTTGAACCGGCTGATTGGAATTTTTTCAATCAGACTGGCTTTTTCCAGCGCTCCTTTGCAATAATTCCCTTTTTCGCGGGGAATAGTCTATATATCCGCCAAAAGGGAAAAAACCATGCAGGGGCTCCTTTTCAAGCGGATACCTCCGGAGAACGAGAGGAGGGCCCGCGATTTCTTCCGCGACGCCAGGGAGTTCGGACCTGAGGATGTCGATAGGTTCCTCGCCAGCATAGATTCGTATGCCGCCCGGCGCGGGAAGGTCGCCACGTTCGAGCAGTCGTTCTCGGACCGCGCGATCGCGATGGACCTCTGGCTCGAGTCGGCAGACGGCCCCAACGACACGATAAGCAGGCTGTTCAGGATACATCGGGAAGGCAAGGCGTTCCCCAGGGGCGGAGGCGGGAAGCAGTACCTGGTAGGGAGCGGGCCGTTCTACATCAGCAGGGACATGTCCAAGCATATCCCGGCCGACGCCGTCAAGGCGACCGCGGCCGTGATGAACACCGAGGTCGAGAGGCTGGCGAGGATGCTGCGGAACCTGCGGATCGTGCTGACGAGCAGAGACCCGGAACGAGCGCGCGAGGCAAAGTACGACCTGGAGAGGGAGTGCACGGGCAGCAGGATCTGGCACATGGACCTCTATGGGGGGCGGCATTTCGAGGTGTTCTAGGGGCCCAGTCAGCTATTTAAAGTCATGGTGTAGTTATTAATGCATGGATAATTCTGGAGATTACGAACAGCTACTCGACAGCATATACAAAAAGCTTCCCGAGAAGGCGAAGGGCACCGGGGAGCGCTTCGAGATGCCCAAGTTCGAGTTCTTCACAGAAGGGAACAAGACCATAGTCAAGAACTTCAAGGTGGTGACGGACAAGATAAGGAGGGATCCGGCTTTCCTCGCGAAATACCTTTCGAAGGAGCTCGCGGTCCCGGTGGAGATCGCCGGCGACCGGCTGATACTCCAGAGGAAGCTGACCGGCGACATGGTCAACAAGAAGCTGGAGGAGTTCGTCTCCAAATACGTCATATGCAAGGAATGCAACCGCCCGGACACCCACATCGAGGAGCTTGGGCACAGGGTGCGCGAGCTGGTCTGCGAGGCCTGCGGCGCTAGGAAAGCTATAAGGTGATATGATTGGCGTACAGGCCGTTCGGCAAGAAACCAGGCGGAGGCGCTCCGCAGTTCACTAGGGAAGAGGAGAGGAAGAGGCTGAGGTTCCCCCGCGAAGGCGAGGTCCTCGGCGTGGTCCTCGGGCTCATGGGCGGATCGAGAATGAAGGTCGCCTGCAAGGACGGCAAGGAGAGGATGTGCCGCATACCCGGCAAGCTGAAGAACAAGATCTGGGTGAAGGAAGGCGACGTCGTCATAGTCAAGCCCTGGTCGATAGAGGGCGACAAGAAGGGCGATATCATCTGGAGATACTTCCCGCTCCAGGCCAGGATACTCAAGGAAGAGGGCCACATCTGAGTAGGCCCTCCCTTATGCTTCTTATATTATAACGGCCATTATTTTGCGATGGCAAGGAGAGTGTCCAAGCGGAAGAAGCCGGAGAAGGAGGACTACCAGCTCAAGGAACGCTTCAAGATAGAGAGCGAGGTGTTCGACAAGCACACCCTCCTGGACCTGCAGAAGCTGCTCAAGAAAGGCATCCTCAGCTCGGTCGACTACCCGGTCTCGACCGGCAAGGAGGCCAACGTGTTCAGGGCCACGACGCCGGACGGCGGGTTCGCGGCGGTGAAGGTCTACAAGACCGAGACGGCCCCGTTCTTCCGGAAGGACATCTACCTGGAGGCCGACCCCCGCTTCGCAAGGATCAAGTTCAACGACAAGGATATAGTGAAGGCGTTCGCGAGGAAGGAGTTCAAGAACCTCGAGATATGCGAGAAGGCCGGGGTGCATGCGCCGAAGCCGTATTACCTGATCAACCGGGTCGTGGTCATGCAGTTCCTCGGGGAAGGCGACCTGCCGTACCCCACGATGAACATGGTCGGCCCGCTGCACGGCGAGAGCGACCTGGACTCGATAATCGATGACCTGAAGAAGATGCACCGGGCCGGCCTTGTGCATGCCGACCTGAGCGAGTACAATATAATGATGGGGCCGGTGCCGTATCTGATTGACTTCGGGCAGGGCGTTGTCACGCGCCATCCGAACGCCGAGAGATTCTTGGAGAGGGACGTATCGATAATCCTTCGGTATTTCGAGAAGTACGGGGTGAAGAGGGACCTGGAAGGGACGCTGAGGGCGATAAGGGACTGACCGGCACAGGGATCGATCGCCCTAGGCGCGCAGCCTGCTCTTTATCCACCCGCACACTACGTCAGCCATCAGCTCTTCCTGAGCGTTGAACGAATGCAGCGCGCCCTCGATTATCGCGCTCTCGATCCTCGGATTGGCTTTCCTGTAGGAGTCGAGGATGGAATCCGGCGATTGGAGCGCATACTCGTCATCCCCGCCCATCAGAGCGAGCGTCGGCACCCGCACCTTCTTGAGCGAACGGAATGAAGGGTCCTTCATATGGTATTGGAAGACGTCCTCGGACGAGCCCGGGACGGCGAGCGAGAGGAAGCGCTGCGCGCTCAGGGGCCAGAGGGGCGTGCCCTGCGGCATCAGCGAATGCCCTTTGCCGAGGGACACCATCCGTTTCGCGAGCGAGACGAGATGGCGGTAGCTCTTTCCGGAATCATGCTGAAGCAGGGGCACGTCGCTCAATGGACCGGTGAGGACGGCGCATGCGACAGAGCGGTCGGGCGAGCGGGAGAGGTAATGCACCGCCTTGTTCGCGCCGGTGCTGTGGCCGATGAGCGCGACCTTGCGGAATCCCCTCCGCCTGGCGTCTTTCACCAGGGCGTCGATGTCGAAGACGCAGTCCTCGAAGCGCTCGTAGCATCTGCCCGATTCCACGTACCGGAAGCCTTTGGGGCTTTTGGTGTCGCGTTTCCTGACCGATGAGAGCAGGCCGCTCCCGCGGGTGTTGAAGGAGAGGAAGCCGAAGCCAAGCCGGGAGCACTCGGCCGCCAAGGCGTTCGCCTTCGCCGGGCTCCCATAGAAATCCCCGCCGAGGCCGTGGATGTATATGACCGCGAGCTTCCTTCCGGCGGGCGGGCTGCTGAGCAGGCCCTGGAGGAGGACGCCGTCCGCCGTCTCGACTTCCGCGAGCTCGAACATCACATCCGCTCCGGGCATTCGAGGCCGAGGAGCCCGAGCGCGTTCTTCAGGACTATGCCCGTCGCTGCGGTCATCGCGAGCCTGGCGCCGCGCACGGCCGGGTCCTCGGCGATGAGGACCGGCGAGCTGGTGTAGAACGAGCTGAAATCCGCCGCCACCTCCAGCGAATACTGCGCCAGGTGGTGGGGGGCCCGTTCGCGCGAGCAGCGCGAGACCAGGTCGGGGAACTGCGCCATCTTCCGGATGAGCGCGCGCTCCTGCTTCGTGAAGGAGATCGCCGACGCCTTCGGCGGCTCCGTCGTCTTGCCGAGGATGCCGCGCGTGCGCACATAGGCGTATTGCAGGTAGGGGCCGGAATCGCCCTCCATGTTGAGGGCTTCCTCCCACTTGAACGTTATCCGCTTCTCTGAGCCGGTCCGGAGGAAGGAGAACTTTATAGCCCCTGCCCCGACCGCCCTCGCGATGCCCTTCTTCTCCTCTTCCGGCACCTCGACCTTGATCTTCTCCATCACCCTGCCCTCGGCCTCGGCCAGCAGCTCGTCGGCGGTGAATCCGATCCAGGTGCCCTTGCGGCCGGAGAACTTCTCCTCAGGGAGGCCGACGTGCTCGTATGAGAGGTGGTGCAGGTTCTCCGCCTCGCTCCGATAGTCCAGCCGCTTCAGCACTTCGACTATCACGCGCTGGGGGTATTTCTGCTCCACCCCGATGACATTGATCGCGGTCGACGCTCCGCCGAATCCCATCTGCTCGCCCGACGGGGAGCTCTTGTAGGCCGTCTTGCCGTTGGGCTGAGCGATGAACGGCTCGTACCTGAAGGTGCGCGAGAGCTTGCCGAACTTCCAGAGGTGGAATATCACGTCCTTGCCCGTGTACACCGCGGTCCCGTCGCTCCTGATCAGGACCTTGTCCGGGTTCTCCATCTTCCCGAACTCCTTCTCTATGTCGCCGCTGAGCTTGACGACCCAGCAGCCGGCGTTCTTCCCTTCCTTCTCCAGCTCGACCGCGCGGTTCTTCTTGATGAAGTCCATCCCTTCCTGGAATATCGTCCGGAGTATGTCGCTCTCGAAGATGAGCACGTCGTGGTATATGCCGAAGGCGAATGCGGTCTCGTACTGCGCCGCCACGCAGCGCTCCGCCAGCTCGCGGCCGGCCTTGGCTATCTGGTTGTCGCCCTCCTCCATCTGCTTGAGGGTGTCGCGCACGCCTTCGACGACCTCCTTGTCCTCCTCGAACCTCTTGGCTATCCCCACGTACTGCTGGCCGAGCCAGAGGTCGAACTTCCCTTTCGGGTCGGAGTCGTAGTTCAGGAAGCCCCAGAGGTTCTGGGCCACCTGCAGCCCCAGGTCGTCTATGTAGTCCATCTTCTCGACCTCGTGGCCGTCGAACTCGAGGATGCGCGCGACCGAGTCGCCGAGCAGGGCGTTCCGGAGGTGGCCGATGTGCCAGGGCTTGTTGGGGTTGACGGAAGGGAATTCCATCACGACCTTGCCTTTCTTCCTCTTGCCTGAGCCGAACCGGCCTTTCCTGGCAAGGATGTCCGCGAGGATCGTGGAGTACGCCTCGTCGCTGAGGTAGAAATTGATGTATGGGCCGGCGGCCTCGGCCTTCTGGACGAAGCGGTGGGCCTTGAGCCTGCCCGCGATCTCGCCGGCCAGCTTGGCCGGATTCTCCTTCCTCTCCTTGGCGGAGAGGAAAGCGATGCGGCTCGAGAGATCGCCGATCTTGCCCATCTCGATCGAACCGAGCGCCTCATCCTTCGAAGCCCCTGACGCCTGGGCCAGGAGGCCTGCCACCTCTTCCTTGATGTCATCCAGCATAGGAAAACCTTTTTTTCGGCTTCGGCTGGCCGGCCTCATCGGGTCCGGACGCCCTGATCGTAAGCCTTCCTCAGCTCCTCTACGGAATCGTTTATCAGCACGCTCTCCCCGCGCTTGAGGAGGAACCGCTTGTCGCCCCGGACGCGCCCGGCCTTCCTGCAGACGGTCCCTTTCATGGCCTTCTCGAACCGCTCGGCCTTCTCCTGCGGGACGCTGACGATGAACCTTCCGGGGCTCTCCGAGAAGAGTTGGGCGTCCACGCTCTCGGTCGCGGCCGCGACCAGGCCGAGGTCGAGCTCCGCCCCGAGGCCGAATCCGAGCGACGATTCGGCGAACGCGACGGCAAGGCCGCCATCGGAGATGTCGTGCGCCGATGAGAGGAGGCCATCCTCCATGGCTGCGGAAAGCGCCTTGTAGAGCGGGACGTGCTCCTCGGGGCGCAGCGCCGGCACCTTGTTCCCTATGGCGCCGAAGAGCTTGTAGAGCTCGCTGCCGCCGAGCTCGTCGTGCGTGGTGCCCAGGACATAGATCGAATCGCCCGGGTTCTTGAACTCCGTGCCGACCGCCTTGTGTATGCTCCCGATCTTGCCGACGACCGTGACCAGGAGCGTGGGGAGTATGGAGTATTTCATCTCGCCGGAGTAGTAGTCGTTCTTCATGCTGTCCTTGCCTGAGATGATCGGGATGTTGTAGCCTGTCGCGCACTCGTAGAGCGCCACGCACGAGCGCACGAGGTTGCCGAGCTTGTGCTCCCCGTCAGGGGTCCTTGCCGACTTCACCGGGTCGGGCCAGGAGAAGTTGTCCAGACACGAGAGATAGCCGAATTTGGCGCCGGCGGCGATCGCGTTCCTCACTGCCTCGTCGAAGGCCAGGGCGGCCATCGCATAGCCGTCCTGGGCGCAGCGCGGGCAGATTCCGTGCGATATCACCAGCCCCTCGTCCGAATCATAGGCAGGGCGTATCACCGCCGCGTCCTCAGGGCCGCCCATGATGGGCTTGATGACGCTGAGCCCCTTGACCTCGTGGTCGAAGCGGCGTATCACGCTCTCCTTGGTGGTGATGTTGGGCCTTCCGAGCAGCTTCCGCAGGACCTCCTGCGGGTCTGCCATGGCAGCCTGGGGCTCCGGGAACACGAGCTTCTTCCAGGAGGCCTTGAGCTTCAGCTGCGGGACCCCTTCGTGCAGGAACTCCATGTCCAGGTAAGCCACCGTCTGGGCGTTGTAGAGGCAATGGAACATGCCGCTCGAGGTGAACTTGCCGACGACCGTGGCTTCCACGCCGTGGACCGCGGCGAGCTTCATCAGCTCCTCGAGCCGCTCCGGGCGCACGGCCAGGGTCATGCGCTCCTGGGACTCGGAGACCAGGATCTCCCATGGGTCGAGGCCCGGATATTTCAGCGGGCACTTGTCCAGGTATATCTCGCAGCCCCCGGAGAATTGCGCCAGCTCGCCGACGCTGGAGGAGAGGCCGCCGGCCCCGTTGTCCGTGATCGCCTCGTAGAGCAGCTTTCCCCTGGCTTCGATGATCATGTCGAGCGTCTTCTTCTGGGTGATCGGGTCCCCGATCTGCACCACGCTCTGCGGGACCGAAGAGTCGATCTGCATGGATGAGAAGGTCGCGCCGTGGATGCCGTCCTTGCCTATCCGCCCTCCCACCATGACCGCAAGGTAGCCCGGCTCGATCTTCTTCTCCGAGGTCCGCCTTCCGCTTATCATGGATGGCATGATGCCGATGGTCCCGCAGAAGACCAGAGGACGGGCAGTGAATTCCTTCTCGAAGGTGATGGAGCCGTTGACGGTCGGGATGCCCATCTTGTTGCCGCCATGCTCTATGCCGCGGACGACGCCCTCGTATATGACCGAAGGGTGCAGCGCCCCGCGGGGGACGTCCTCCTTCTTGGCGTCAGGATAGCCGAAGCAGAGCACGTCGGTGTTCGCTATCGGGTTGGCGCCGAGGCCGGTGCCGAGGACGTCCCTCTGGACGCCGAGGATTCCCGTGAGTGCCCCGCCGTAGGGGTCGAGCGCGGACGGGGCGTTGTGCGTCTCCACCTTCACCGCGATGTCGTACTCGTGGTTGAACTTGATGATGCCGCCGTTGTCCTTGAACACGCTCACGACGTAGGGCTTCTTCACCTGCTCGGTCGCCCCGCGTATGAACGTCTTGAAGAGCGAGTTTATCGCATGCTTCTCGCCCTCCTCGTCGTAGGTTATCATGGCGTTGAATATCTTGTGCTTGCAGTGCTCGCTCCAGGTCTGGGCGATGGCCTCGAGCTCCACGTCGGTTATCTTGTTGTCCAGGCCGGCCTTCCTGCGCGAATCCAGCACCTTCTCGTCCTTGAAGTAGGCCTTGATGGCCGCGAACTCGTCTTGGGAGAGCGAGAGTATCTTCTCCTTGGCGAATGCCTCGAACCTCTCCTTGCCCATGTGGAGGCTGATCCTCTGCACGGCCGGCTCGTGCCTTATCTCCACCCTGGGCAGATAGGGCTCGGTATCGGCTCCGGGAGGGTAGATCCTGAACCGCTCGACGAGGGGGTTGTGGAGCATGGCGGCGAGGCGCTCGCACATCGCCTCGTCGAGGTCGCCTGCGATCGCGAACATGCGGGAGTAGTAGACCGCCACCTCGCGCCCGAGCCTGTCCTTGATCGCCTCGGAGGCGGTCCTCCCGACGTTGTCGGTGACCCCGGGGAGCATGCCGATCTCGATCCTCCAGCGGTCCCTGAAAAGTGGCTCGGTGAAAGAGAAGTCCTGGGTGATGGAGTCGTCGAAGACGTCCCTGGCCAGGGCGAGCATGTCTTCCCCTGAGAGCCTCTCGGCGAGGTTGTAGGCGTCGACCGAGCGGCAGTCGGCTTTGAGGCCGAAGGCCTTCCTGACGCGCTCGGCCAACTGTTCGCCAGGCACATCCCGCAACTGGCTCTTGACGGCAAGCTCAAGTCTCTGCTCCATTTGATCCCCGAAGAGGATTCCACTATCGGAATGAAGGATTTTATAGGTATAACCCGCCTGCTGGAGCGGAGGATGGGGCGCCTGCCGACAGCCGGCCTATCTCTGCTTGCCCGGTTCAGACGTCTTGCTCTTCCCGTTCGGCAGCAGCTCGAGCAGCTCGTCCGGATGCACGCCGAAACGCTTCGAGAGGGATTTGGCGATCGCTCCCTTGTCCTTGCCGGCAGGGGAAGGGACGAGGACGAGGGCGTCCTGGAGTCTCCTGCCCGAGTCGCCGGGGACGATCTCGAGCCCTTTCTCCCCCATCCCGATCCGCAGCGCGAGGGCGGTCGAGCGGAACCATCTCCGTTCCCCCAGTATCGCGAAAGCGCCGGCCGGCACGAAGCCGCCGCTCACGTTCTTGGTCAGCTGCTCCTTCTTCACCGCGTACACGTCCACCGCGGCGTTCCCGTTCTTCCATGCGTTGGAGAATGAAGCCGCGAACTGGGCCGCCTCGCGCGCCTCGTCCTCGCTCGCCGCAAGGCCGTCCTTCAGCACTATCACGGCCCCGCCCTGTATGTCGGCGTGGAAGAAAAGGTCGGACTCGCCCATGTGCCTGGAGACCAGGAGGTCGTTCTGCTGGGCGTTCCTCCCACCGATCATCATCCTTCCGCCGCCGGTAAAAGAGAAATGGAACTTCTCGAACCACTCCTTCTGCCTCTTGAAGCGGACCTCCCCTTTCTCCGCCCCCTTGGCCGCCTCGATCTCCTTCTCGGTCTCGGCAATGGCCTTGCGCGCCCCCTCCATCTTCTCGCGGCTCTCTTTTGCCAGCTGATAGTAGTATGCGGCGTTCTCGTGGACCGAGCGGTCGTAGAAGAGCCTGATGCGCATGGTTGGGGGATTGGCAGCTACAATTATTATTTGGATGCAGATCTCTCCGGCGCCCCGCTCAGCGCATAGATGTCCCCCCATAGCCGGCTGTCGCTTTCGCCGTCCAGGCGATCCAGCAGCTCGGCGGCCCCGACCCATCTCCCAATCGAGAGCGAGGACTCGCCGTAGGGGGAGAAGTCGAACCGGCCCATGCCGATGCCGCTAAGGCGCTCCGCGCAGGCTCGCGCGTCGTCCAGGAATTCCTTTGTGAACTCGAACGACAGCGAGCCGACCGGCGAGCTGAGGCCTCCGAGGACCTGGGGCTCGAAACCCTCGACGTCTATCTTGCAGAAGGCCGGCCTGCCGTGCTCCCTGACCAGGCGGTCGAGGGTGGTCATCTCGGCGCTGACGCGCGCCGCCCACCGCTCGCCTTTGAAGCGGCCGCTCTTCCATCTCTCGGAGAACGTAGAGAGCGAGGAGGAGCCTTCGCATATGGAGAGCTCCATCCGCCCCTCCTCCGCCCCCACGCCCTTCTGGACTATAACGAGCCGGCCGTCGCCGCCGAACCTCTTCCGGAGCACCCGGACGCAGGCCGGATTCGGCTCGATGCAGACGACCCTGGCTCCGAGCTGGAGGAACACCTCCGCCATCTCCCCCTCGTGGGCCCCCACGTCGAAAACGAGGTCGCCGTCCTTCACGAATGAGGAGAAGAAGCGCCGCATCCGGGGCAGGAGCACCGGGGCCGCGAGGGGCTTGAGGAGGCGGACAGCCCATGGCGGCATGACGGTAGACAGCCTCGTCAGTTGCATGCGCTACATTCATGGGCCCGCTTTTAAGCGCTTTCGTACAGAACCAGTATGCCATGAGGCTTCCAGAGATAGACAGGTTCCGCGGGCTGGCCGTCGTTTCGATGGTATTCTTCACGATGGTGAGGCTGCTCAGCGACCGCCTGCCGGACGTCCTCGCCCACAACATACCCCTGACCCTGCACCTGGGCGATTTCGTGCTCCCGATGTTCCTTTTCGCCAGCGGCATGTCGCTGGTCTTCTTCGTCCGCAAGCGCGCAGGCAAGCCGGGCTTCCTCATTGATCTCGCCGAGAGGACAGGCCTCCTCCTCATGGTGTGGTTCCTCATCTCCCCGCTATCGGGCGGAGGGGTGCTGCAGATGGACGAGATCATGCTCAGCGTCCTCCTCTCTTTGCCGACCATCGCCCTGGCCGCTGCGCCGGAGATTATCCTGGCCGCCGCGGCGCTGGCTCCCGTGGCCCTCTATCTCGTCCTTTCCTGGGCCGGAATGCTGCCGGATTTCACAGCCCACTACCTCGGGGGCTACCCGGCCGCGCCGTTCTACCTCCCCGTCATGCTGTGCGGCGCCCTGGCCGCGAGGAGGATCGAGAGGCTCTGGACAGTGTTCGTCCCCGCGCTCGCGGCAGCTGCCGTGCTGCTGCTCATCGTCCCCCCCTACAAGCTCTCCGCCAGCCCCTCGTTCATGGCGCTCTCCGTGGTGTTCTCCCTGGCGGTCTTCGAGGCGGTGAAACGGCTGCGGAGCGGATGGCTCGAGTACCTCGGGACGAGATCGATTCGGTACTGGATACTCATGTGGATAGTCGTGATAGTGCCGCTCGTCTTCATCCTCCTGAGCCGGGGCGTCGATTTCCCGCTCAAGCTGGAGTGGCCCGAGGCGGTGCTCGCCTCCTTCCTTGCGCTCGCGGTGATATTCCTCGCATCGCTGGCGGTGGACCGGATCGTGGCGAGGGGGAGGGCGGCGGCCGCGCGGTCCGCGGTGCCGGAGGGCTGACCATGGCTGGCATGTACGAATCGCTCCCGGGGGATTTCTATGACGAGAGCCTCAGCAAGGCGAACCCCCTCACGAGACATTACCACGCGAGCAGGTATGCCAAGATAAGGAGGTTCATAGGCGGCTCGTTCAAGGAAGGCATGAAGGTGCTGGACATCGGCAGCGGCAGCTCGAGCTGGAACACGGCCGGATTCCCTGTCACCGGCGTCGACATCAACAAGGGGATGCTCGACTACGGGAGGAAGATGGGGTACATGGTCCGGGGGCTCGTCTCCGACATCGAGAACGCCCCACTGCCCGTGCAGGACGGGTCCTATGATTTCGCCGTCCTCTCGGAGGTCCTCGAGCACATGGCCGACCCCCTCCGCCTGCTGAAGGAGGCAAACCGCGCCCTCCGGGACGGGGGGATGGTCGTCGTCACCGTCCCGCTCGACACCCCCTTCAGCCCGTGGGCCGTCTTCTTCGAGCTCGGCTGCATCCTCAGGGGGGACATCATGGGAGACCCGTACTTCAAGAAGAGGTGCGGCCACATCCAGCATTTCTCGCTCGCCGCGATGAGCCGGCTGCTGGCCGATGCCGGGTTCGTTGTGGTGGGAAAGGATGTGACCGCCTTCAACATCGGGCTGATGGCGCGAAAGAGGCCCGGCGGCCTTTAATAGGTTCATGGCGGAAGCGGTTGTATGACCGAAGGACTCATCCCGAGGCTGGCAAGGCCCGAGAAAGAGCTCGCGGTCCTCGAGATCGTCAAGAACGCCGAAAGGGAGAAGAGGCCACTCGACATAACGCTCACCGGAACGGTGGATCCCTGGGTCAGGGAATGGATCGGCAGGCGGGGCCACACCCTCGGCGGAAGCGGCCGGGACCTGGCCATCTATGTTGATTCGAGGCTGGGCAGGACCCAGCTGGAGAGGGCCCGCTCCGCCCACCGGATGGTGGCGCTGGTCTACCCTTCCGCAGCCGCGGCCGGGCTGCCGAAGGCGCTCTCAAGCGGCATCCCCGACGCCGCCCTGAGCGGGGAAACCGTGAGGGGGGCGGACGTCAAGGATATATTCTACGGCCTCTGGAACATCGCGTATTTCGGCTTCAAGGAGCCGGAGCACAGCGGCGCGTATTTCTTCGCCGTTTTCTGCCTCCTGGCATTCATCGTGCTGTTCGTGTTCCCGCACGATCCGGCCGACGACCTGCTGAGGCATTCCAAGGCCTACCTCTACGGCTACGACTACTCGAAGCTCTACGTATACGCCTGGAACTATCCCGTCGACCCCTACATCACCTTCGACATGTTCGCCGGCTGGATGGACGCCAATTTCGGATACATGGGCCTCAAGCTGATACAGGGGCTCTGCCTCCTCGCGTTCTGCGTGGGGTTCTATCTCAACACCAGGCGCTGGAGCGACCGGTTCAGGATACTAGCCTTCGGGCTGGTGCTGCTCAGCATCGGCGGGAGGATAACGCTCGGGAGGCCCGAGGCGTTCGAGGCGGCGTTCCTGCTCATAGGGCTCGCCCTCTCCGGCCTGCCGGCCGTCGCCTGGGGATCCCTCATGGGGGCCCTGTATTTCCTGTTCCCCATATACCTGGTGCCGCTCGCGATCGTGAAGAGGGAATACGCCGCGAGCATCATCGTCGCGCTGGCGTTCTGGTACGCGATGATCGGGCCCGCCTTCGTGTCGGACGCTTACCAGGTCGTCTCGAGTGTCCTGTTCAACAGGGCTTACCCAATCGTCGAGAACCTCTCCGTCCTCAACCTGCTGGGCAGCGCGGCCTTCCTCATCCTGCTGTACCTGTTCATCAAAAGCAGGGATTTCCGCTACGCCCTACCGATAATCCTCTTCGCGCTCATCAACCAGCTGCGGTACGTGGATGTCTTGGCGCCTCTCATCGCGATCTCGCTGAGCGAGAGGAAGGCCGGCCTCGAAGCGGTGAGGTTCGGCCCGCTCGAGACCGCCGCGTTCCTCGCCGTCATGTTCGTGTCGCTCCAGTACGCCTTCCCGGATTACCGTATCCAGGACATCAGCATAAGCAACTCCTCGGTGCTCTGCGACTCGACGCTCTGCATGTACAACGTGGTGTATACCGGCAGGAACATCACGATCAGCCCCAGCATGGAGCTCGGGTTCAGCGACAAGGCCCTCCAGGACGCATCGGCCTCGATGATCTACAACGGCACGCTCGACTGCTCGATCTTCGCCCGCTACAGGTTCGACAAGGTGGTCGAGAGCAGCCTCACGGAGATCCCGCCGTGCCTGAAGCTGGATTCCGTCGCGGGCGCATACCGCATCTGGGACGTGGACCAGGCGGCGGTCAGCCGAAGCGGATCCTGAGCAGGTCGAAGACGTATCTCACGACCTCCCGCATGCCCAGCTTGGTGGCGCCGGCGTGCCTGTCGCGGAAGACGTACGGGGCCTCGATGATCCGGAGCCGCGGATTGTCGGCGAGGATGTTGAGCAGGAGCTTGTAGCCTTTCGTCCGGAACCTCGTGCGCGCCATCGCGTCGCGGCGTATCGCGAAGAACCCGCTGAGCGGGTCCGATATCTTCACGCCCAGGAGGAGCCGCGCCAGCGCGTCGGCGGCCTTGGATATCACCCTCCTGTGCATCGGCCACCGCTCCACCTTCCCTCCCTCGATGAGCCTGCTCCCCACCACCAGGTCTGCCGATCCCAGCCTTCCGGCAAGGGCCGGGACGACTTCCGGGGGATGGGACAGGTCGGCGTCCATGACGACGATCGCGTCGCCCTTCGACTCGGCGAACCCGTCGGTTATCGCGCTCGTGAGCCCGCTCTTCCCCCCGCGCTCGAGGAGCCGGATGCGCTTGTCCCCGGCGGAGAGGGCCTTCACCTCGTCGCCGGTGCCGTCGGGGGAATTGTCGTCGATCACTATTATCTCGTGGTCTGGGGGGAGGCAGGCTGAGAGCGCCGTCAATAGTGGCCTCATGTTGTCCTTCTCGTTGTAGGTGGGTATCAGAACGGATATCATTCAGTTCACTTTGTATACGTAGACCGCGGCCTGGTCGTCGGAGTATATCGCGGCCGAGCCGGCGGGCCGGTAATCCCTGGCCCCGGCCACCACGACGTAGTCGAAGCGGGTAACGTTCGTGTCCTTCCTGAATATCCCTTTCGTCGTGAAAAGGCTGCTCAGCGATCCGTCAGTCGTGTTGAAGCTGGGATCGTAGTAGTCATGGACGTAGTCGTCGATGACCGAGAAGTTGGAATCCGGGCTCAGGATTATCCAGCCGAAGTCCAGCCTTTGGCCGGAGCGCTGCTCGGAGAGGACCTTGTATGCGGCGATCGAAGGCTTGTAGTTGCCGATTATGAGGACGTTCTCCTTGCCGGCGACGAGGAGGCCGGCCACTTTCTCCGGATTGTAGAACACATACGTATAGTATTCTATTACCGCATAGAACGCCAGGGAGCAGATGGCGAGCAGCGCCAGGGTGAAGTAGAAGAACGCGTCGGTCTTCTCCTTCCCGTCGCTCCGCACGAGCACGGAGGCGGCGAAGTACGCTATCGCCGGAAGGACCGGCAGGTAATACCACGGGAGGACGAGGCTGGAGACCAGCGGGATCGCCAGGAGGGCGTACCAGAACGACATGAACAGGTTCTCCCTCCAGCTCTTGGCGAAGCCTATTATCGAGAGGCCGAGCCAGAGGGGGGAGAAGAGGAAGAGGTTATCGAGGGCGTCCACCATGCCTTTGAGCTGCCCCTGGAGCCCTTCGCTGCTGATCAGGTGGGAGACCGCGTTCCCCTCGAGGAACTCGCCGCCGAGGCCCACGCCCTGGAGCATGTAGAGGTTTATCAGGGCCGCGATGAGCGGCAGCGCGAGCGAGGAGAGGAAGACCGGGTCCTTCAGCACCTTCCGGTCCCGCGAATAGAAATAGGCAACGGCGAGGATGGGCGGCACGAACGCGAAGAACACCTTGAAGAAGAAGCCGACGAACGCGGCCGCGCCGGCGGCGAGGTAGCGCCACCTGCCCGCCTTCTCCTCGAGATAGAGGTAGAGCGAGAGCAGTATGAGGAAAAGCATCGGCGCGTCCGTGAGGACCGTGCTCTGGGGGTAGAGGCTGATGCCGGAGAACATGAAGATGACGACGGAAGCCACCGCGACGTTCCTGGTGGCGCCGGCTTTCCTCAGGACGGCGTAGAGGAGGGGCAGCGACAGGAGCCCGAACAGCAGGGAGGGGAGGCGGTAGGCGACCTCGAGCGGCAGGCCGAGCTGGAGCGAGGGCCAGGAGAGGGCCGCGTACGTCCAGAAGTACGGGGCGGGCTTCCAGCTGATCGGGTAGCCGAAGAGCGTCGGGATGGCCGTCGGATGGACCGCCTGCTCGCCGCTCATCATCGTGAAAAGGGCCTCGTCAAGGACGAAAGGCATCACGATGAGCAGGATCAGGCGGGGCACGAGGTAGGCGGCCGCTAGCAGGGCTGCGGTCCGCATGTCCCTCTTACCGATAAACATAAAAATACCCTAAAAGTAAAGACTAAGATAACCTTATAAAGACTTAGGCGAAGATTTATGCAAAGGTGAACAGATGAATCTCAGTTACCTGAACAAAGTCAATTCGATCGGAAAGTACCTGATAGTGGCGGTTCTGGCGCTAAATCTCATCTCCCTGTCATTCGCCCAATCGGGCATCTCGACGGCCCTCATGAGCCTCTGCAGCATCGCTAAATCGGTGCTGGGCATCGGCGTCATGCTGATGATCATACTCGCAGGCGCGATATACGCTGTCGGGCAGATGCTCGGTGCCGAGACCAGGGCGAGGGCCACGGTCTGGGCGACGGCCATGCTCACCGGCGCGGTCATCGGCGTCATAATATACCTCGTGACCCCGGTCATCGTGAACGCGCTCATAGGAACCGGCGGCTCGGGCGGCGTGTCCATCAGCTGCTGAATCCCCTTTTTTCCATTCCCTTCTTTTCCCTTCTCTCCTTTTCTATATCTTTTTAAACATTCCAATCCTATTCCGTCCATGGCGTTGGGAGTGAACGAATCGATGCCCGTACTGAAAGCCAACAGGCTTTCCACCGGCATACCGGACCTCGACCTGATACTGGAAGGCGGCTATTTCAACCCTGGCAACCTGATAATCAGCGGACCCAGCGGCATGGAGAAATCGGCCTTCGCCTACCATTTCGCCTCCGCGGCCGGGCAAAGCGAGAACGCTTACATAATCTGCGGCAACTCGTCCCCGGCCGACATCATCAACAAGGCGGCCACGATAGGGATTAACCTCAACAAGCCGAACATCAGGTTCATCGACTGCTACAGCGCGACCCTCAGCAACGTCGAGGTGAAGCCTACCGAGACCGTGAAGGTGGTTCCCGGCCCGAGCGCGCTCAACGACATATCGCTCGCGCTCAACGAGGCCATCGCCGAGAGCAGCGGCAAGAGGCTCCGGTTCGTCTTCGACACCCTCTCGACGTTCGTGATCTACAGCCCCAAGGATTCCATAAGGAAGTTCCTCAGCGTCATAGAAGGGAGGCTGAAGACTGTCGGGGCGACGACGCTGTTCCTAATCGACGAGGGCGTGCACGATCGGCAGCTCCTGAGCCTCCTCGAGCACGGGATGGACGGTACGTACAGCATCACCGACACCGGCGGGAAGTTCATGCTTTCCGTGCCGGAGCTGGACATGGCGATCCCCATAAGGGTGGGGCCGACGGGAATCATGATAGTCTGAAGCGGAGAGATGGAAAATGGCGGGAGAACTGGAAGCGATCCTGAACGAGATGAAGGGCAAGGGGATAGCCGCCGCGGTGGTGCGCGTCGACGGCGTGAGCGTGGCATCCACGATCGCGCTCAACGACGTCAGCTCCGGCCTCCTATCCTCCGTGGCGAACGTGTCGGACGCCATCATGAAAAGGATGGAGGACACGCAGCGCGAGATCGAGATCTCGTTCGGGAACGGGATCCTCTACATGATCCCGATGAAGAACCACGTCTTCTGCGCCCTGATCAAGGACCGCGAGGAGAAGAAGACGGTCGTGGATTACGCGCTTAAGGCGAAAGCCTATATCTGATCGAAGGGCTCCTGGATGGAATACGAGAAACTCCTCTCAAGATACCAGTACGCTGAGCTGCGGATCCAGACCAGCCGGGAATCGCTGGTGAGCCTGAAGGACGACGAGGTCCGCCATTCCATCGGCTCGAAGAGCGGCATCGGCGTGCGGGTGCTGGAGGAGGGATCCTGGGGATTCGCCTCCGACAGCGGCGCCGCGGCCGACATCGGCAGGCTGCTCGAGCGGGCGCAGAGGCTGGCCAGGCTCTCCAAGGGGAAGATAAAGCTGTCCGGCCCCCCTTCGGACAAGAGGCAGAAGGCGGCCAGCATCGAGCCCCCCGACTCGGAGGCCCAGATAAAGGCGCTCCTCGAAGGCTCGGCGGCGATGAAGGCCGAGGGCGTGAAGTCGCGGTTGCTCGCATGCACGGACTCCATGGAGAGGAAGGAGTTCTACAATTCACTCGGCGCGGTGGTCGTCCAGGAGACGGGATACACCTACCTCTCATGCTCGGCGATAGCGCGCTCGGGGGACCTGATCCAGCGCGGGTCGGAGAGGTCCTGGTCGCGCTCGGGATTCGGCGCCCTCGACGTCGGCAAGACCGCCGCGGCAGCCTCGGCCAAGGCCCTCCGCCTGCTCAACGCCGCCCCTCCCCCCAAGGGGCACTTCACGGTGGTCTTCAATCCCGAGATGACAGGCGTGTTCTCGCATGAGGCCGTCGGACACGCGTGCGAGGCCGACGCGGTGATAGACAGGGAGTCCATCCTCAGCGGCAAGATGGGCAGCAGGATCGGGAACGAGCTGGTGAGCATCACCGACGACCCGACGGCCCCGGATTTCGGGGCGTACGCGTTCGACGACGAGGGCGTCGAGGGGAAGCCCACGCCGCTCCTGGAGAAGGGGGTACTGAAGGGGTATCTCACTTCCCTGGAGACGGCCAGCGAGCTCGGCCTCGGAATGAACGGCCATGCCAGGGCGGAGGACTACGGCACCGTCCCGATCGTCCGCATGAGCAACACCTATTTCCAGAAGGGCGCGAGCAAGGTGGAGGAGGTCTTCGGGATACCGTCCGGGGTGTATCTCAAGGGGATGAAGGGCGGCAGCGTGGACATATTCTCGGGCGGCTTCATGTTCAAGGCCGAGGAGGCTTATGAGATAAAGGGCGGGGAGAAGGGCGCCCTCATGAGGGACGTCACGATAACCGGGAACATCCTCCAGACCCTCATGGACGTCGAGTGCGTGGGCGACGATTTCGGCACCAGCCCTGGCATCTGTGGGAAGTTCGGGCAGAGGGTGCCGGTCAGCGACGGCGGGCCGCACATCCGGGTCAAGAACGTCGCGATAGGCTGACAAAGGTATAAAAGGCTTCTCTGGAGAAACCCCTAAAAGGGGGTGAAGCCTGATGCCGAAGAAGGTCAAGAAGAAGTGACATCCGCCCATCCGCTCGGGTTTTCAGCAGTAACTCTTCGTTCTTGGGCCTCATGCCCCGTTCCGACCTCTGTTTTCCGTCCTAAAGCCTCTTCATCCACCCGGGAGGGCCAGCGCAAACGATAAGCGGGAGTCCCTTGAAAGGTAATAAACCTTCCCTGAGGAATCCATAAAAGGGGGGTGAAACAGATGCCGGAGAAGGTCAAGAAAAAGAAGTGATCGTGGCCCATCCACGCTGCTCCCAGCCATGCTCTTTGTTCTTGGGCTTTAAGCCCCGCAACATCTGCAACATCTTTTACTAATAATTTACTGATAAGCCCGACCCCGACAGCCCGGATCGGCCCGGGCTGGCCGGGCCTTCATCAGTCCCGCTCCCGCGACGAACGTATAAAAGGCTTCCGTGATGAAACCTTTAAAAAGTGGTGAAAGGGATGCCGGAGGAGAAGGGCAAAAGGATGCTGACCCGTGCCGAGGAACGCCCTCAAGCATCGCCCCGCGGTCTTGCCCATTAACGCCCAGGCGTGAGCTCCCATGAACAGGATCGCGATCGAAGTCGAAGGAATATCCAAGACGTTCCGCTCCGGACAGTCTGCGGTGAAGGCCCTGGATTCCGTCTCCTTCACCGTCGAGAGGGGTGAGATCTTCGGCCTACTCGGCCCGAACGGCGCCGGAAAGACCACCCTCATAAACATAATATCGGGCATACTCAACCCCGATAGCGGGCGCGCCTCGATCGCCGGTCACGACTGCGTCGCGGAGCCCAAGAAGGCGCTGAGGGTGATGAACGTGGTATCCGGCTACACCGGAGTGCCCTACGACCTCACCTGCTTCGAGGGCCTCATCTACTACGGCATGCTGTACGACATCAGGGACGCGGAAGGGAGGGCGGAGGAAGTGATGCGCGAGGCTGGCATAGAGGATTATAGGGATCGCGTGCTCGAGGAACTGTCGGCAGGGATGAAGCAGAACTACATGATCGCGCGGGCGCTCCTGAATCGGCCGGAGATTCTGATACTGGACGAGCCCACGGTCGGCCTCGACGTCCAGGCCGCTATAAGGATAAGGAACAAGATAAAGGAGTTCAGCGCGAAAGGCGGCACGGTCCTGCTTACAACGCACAACATGCTCGAGGCCGAGGTGCTCTGCGACCGCGTGGCGCTGATAAGCTCGGGGAGGATAATCCGTCAGGGGACGCTGGCCTCAATCAAGAGGCTGAGCGTCAGCAAGCACGAGATCGAGATCCACAGCGCCGATGTGGAATCGACGAGGAAGGCCATCGCCTCCATAAGCGGCATAGAGATTAGGATCGAGGCGGGGAGGATAGTCAGGGTGAAGGTACGCAGCTACGCCAAGATAAAGGAGGTCCTCAGAGCGGTGTCCAGGCTCAGGGACGACGTCTACAGCGTTCATGCACTCGAGCCTACGCTCGAGGAGGCGTATCTGAAGCTGCTCGAGGAGGGTGGACAGTGATGCTAAAGTTCCTGGGCAGGGCCCTCGCGCAGGTTTACAAGAACCTGGTCCCCTTGAGGAGGAACCCGTACAAGCTCCTCGTGGACATAATCGCGACCCCGATCTTGCTGTTCCTTACGATAGCGCTCTTCCTCACGTACATCAGGACCGACCGGTCCTATATAGACATCATGATACTCGGAGTCGTCGGCTCAAGCGTAGTCGATATCGTGATAGCCGACATCGTAGCCTCCTTCACTTACGAGTACTGGTCGAGGGCGCTGCCCCACTTCATGATCTCGCACGCCACGATGGTAGAGTTCGTGGCGGGCAACGCGATCAGCGGGGTGCTGAAAGCCGCGCTGGTGATAGCGGTTTCCCTGGCTATAGCATACGCCTTCTTCGGCATGGCCGTGTCCGATTGGCCGGATTTCCTCATGGGGCTGGCGCTGCTGGCCGGTGCGAGCGTCTCGCTGGGCTTTGTGTTCCTCGGCTTCTCCTTCTTCAGGAAGGAGGAATCGTTCGACCTGGCCCTGATCCTGCCGAGCCTCTTCACGCTGGCGACCGGCGCTTATTTCCCGGTCTGGATGGTCTATCCGCCCGTGCTGGCGCCTCTCCTGGCGTTCATCCCCTCCACGTACGCCTTCGATATCATGAGGGGGGCGCGGTACGGGCTCCCGGAGCTGGCATGGCTGGCCGGCCTGACGCTCGCCTGGGTCCTCATAGGTTACCTGTTCAACAAATGGATGCTCAAGAGAGCAAAGGACAGCGGACACCTCGCCCGGTTTGGCTGAATCCACATCTCAGAGGAGGGAAGCGATAAATAGGCCGCTAAGACCTTCCCTTCATGCCAGACGTGGTTTTCCTAGCAGGGCTCGCGATAGGTCTGCTCACCGGCATGGTGCCGGGGATCCATCCGAACCTCGTGATCTCGGTGATGGGATCGATGGGGATCGGCGGCGAGAGGCTCGCCGAGCTGATCATCGCGCTTTATCCGGCGAGCCTGATAGCCTCGTTCATACCTTCCATATTCTTCGGGATACCTGACCAGGGGACCGTGGCCGCCGTCCTGCCGGGGCAGAGGCTGACCCGCGAGGGCAAGGGCCTCGTGGCGCTGCGGGCCGTGCTGGTCTCGGCCCTCGCAGCCGTTTTCCTGTCCGCTGCCCTCGCCTATCCGCTGCTCTGGGCGTTCCCGCTCATCTATCCGGCTATCCGCGGGTGGATGGGCTGGATCCTGCTGGCCATGTGCGCGGCCCTCTCGCTCCGCAGCAGGGGCCCCCTCCGCTACGCCGCATGCCTGCTGGCCAGCGGGGCCCTCGGCTCCCTCTCCTTCCGCAGCGGGATGGACGACCCTTTCCTCCCGCTTTTCTCCGGGATGTTCGCCATCGCTTCAATCGCAGCCTACAGGAAAGGCTCGGTCCCTGCGCAGGCCGATGCCAGGCCGGATTCGCCCCTCCTGGTTTACTCCGCTGCCGGCACTGCGCTCGGCGCGGTCGCGGTCCTTATACCGGGAATCGGCTCCAGCGCGCAGATGGCCTCGCTCCTCTCGCTCTTCGTCCGCATGGAGACCCTTCCATTCATGGCCGCCATGAGCGCGATATCGGTGAGCCAGGCGATCCTCGCCCTCGTCGCGTCGGCCTCGATCGGCAAGGAGAGGGTCGGCGCGGTGGCGATGCTGGCCGAGCAGGCTGACATAGGGGCGGAGCTGCCCCTCCTGATAGGCCTCTGCGCGTTGAGCGTGGCCCTCTCGGCCTGCGCGGTCTTCGCACTGCGGAGGTATGCGTCCCTCGCAGCCGCCGCCGATTTCTCCATCCTGAACCCGGCGCTCGCTGCCTACATCGCGGCGATATGCTTGATCATCGACGGCGTGATGGGGCTGGCCGTCCTCGCTGCCGCCTCAGCCCTCGGAATCCTGGCGGAGAGGCTGGAGGTGGAGAGGACCAGCCTGATGGGGGCTGTGATAGTGCCGACGATATTGCTGCTTTTGCGGATATTCATATAGATGCAGGATCGCGGACCGAGGTCCCGCGTGCCGGATGGCCTCGCGCGGATTACGGGAGAGATGGTGCCCGGGGGACCGATGATGTAGTATGGGTGCGGGCAGGGGGATTGGCGGCGGTAGAGCGGGCTTGGGCTGATGACCGCAGGACGCTATCGAGGCGGGGATGGGGGAAGGGGCGGAGAAAGGTAGATGGAGGGCGCGTTTTGGGCGAACTGCTGCCGGCGATCCTGGTACGGAGGGAATGGGGGAGAAGATGAGGAATGAGAGGGTGGCGGTGGCCGCGCTTCCGCTTATTTATGGTATTCGTCCACGCGGCGGATGTCGAGCTCCTTCTTCCGCACCTCGGCCATCGCCTTGAGCAGCTCGTAGGCGGTGTTCATGTTGGTGATGCACGGGATGCCGCTGAGTATGCTCGAGCGCCGTATCTTGTAGCCGTCGGTGTGCGATGCCCCGCCCTTGGTCGGGGTGTTTATGACCAGGCTCACGACCCCGGACTCGATCAGCTCGACCGCGTCCGGATGCCCCTGGCCGATCTTGGATATCGGTATCGCGCCCTCTATGCTTCCCACGGTGCCGAGCGTGCCGTAGATCGTGAACCCCAGCTTCTTTAGGAGCTCGGCGAGCTTGGCCGCATGCTGCTTGTCCTCGTCCCTCAGGCTGATGAAGGCGCTGGCGCCTGCCCCTTCCTGCAGCCGGATGCCGGCAGCGAGCAGGGCCTTGTAGTATGCCATCTCGAAAGATTTGCCGATCCCCATCGTCTCGCCGGTGCTGCGCATCTCGGGCCCGAGCTTGATGTCGGTCCCCATGAGCTTGAGGAACGGGAAGACGACGCTCTTGACCGCGTAATGGTCGAGCTTGGGCTTGAGCTTCTTCTCCATCGCCGAGAGCTTCTCCCCGAGCATGACCCGCATCGCGATCTTGGTCAGGGGCACGTCTATCGCCTTGCTCACGAACGGGACGGTGCGGCTCGCGCGGGGGTTGGCCTCGAGTATGTAGACCGTCCCTTCCTTCACGACGTACTGGATGTTGACGAGCCCCACGATGCCCAGCGCCTTCGACAGCTTCTCGGTGTAGTCCGTTATGGTCCTCTTCTCCTCGGCCGTGAGCCTTATCGAAGGCAGGACTATGTTCGCGTCGCCGGAATGCACGCCGGCGTGCTCGACGTGCTCCATCAGGCCGCCGATGAACAGGTTCTCCCCGTCGCAAACGGCGTCGACTTCGCACTCGATCGCGTTGTCGATGTACTTGTCTATCAGGACGGGCCTCTTCTGGCTCACATCCACCGCCTCGTTTATGTAGCGCCTGAGCTCCTCGTCGTTCCGCACGATCTCCATCGCCCTGCCGGCGATCACGTAGCTCGGCCTCACGACCACGGGGTAGCCTATCTTCGAGGCCGCCTCCAGCGCCGTGGCCTCGCTGACCGCGGTGCCGTTCCGCGGCTGCGGGATCTTCAGCTTGTTGGCCAGCTCGCGGAAGCGCTCCCGGTCCTCGGCTATGTCGATGCCGTCTATCGGCGTGCCCAGCACCCTGGCGCCCGCCTTGGCCAGCGCCTCGGCGAGATTGATGCTCGTCTGTCCGCCGAGCTGGACCACCACCCCCTCCGGCGACTCGTTCTCCACGACGTTCATCACGTCCTCGAAGGTGAGGGGCTCGAAATAGAGCCGGTCGCTGGAGTCGAAGTCGGTGCTGACGGTCTCGGGGTTGTTGTTTATCATGACGCTCTTGTATCCGAGCTCGCGCAGGGCGAAGGCCGCGTGCGAGCAGCAGTAGTCGAACTCGATGCCCTGGCCGATCCGGATGGGGCCGGAGCCTATGACGACGATCTTCCTCCCTTCCCCAGGGACCGCCTCGTTCTCGGCCTCGTAGACCGAATAGTAGTAGGGCGTGACCGCCGCGAATTCCCCGGCGCACGAATCGACTATCTTGTAAGTCGGCAGGACTCCAAGTGATTTCCTCAGCTTCCGCACCTCGAGCTCGCCCGAGCCGCGGAGCGAGGCGATGCGCGCGTCCGAGAAGCCCGCGCGCTTTGCCTCGAGCATCAGCTCCCTGTCCAGGGGGAGGGAAGCGATGCGGCCTTCCATCTCCACGATCGAGGAGAGGCGCCGGATGAACCAGCGGTTTATCTTTGTTATGCCATGCAGCTCCTCGACGGTCCTTCCGCGCCGGATGGCCTCGAGCATGGCGAAGACGCGCAGGTCGGTCGGGGGATATAGATGGTCGTCGGGGTCCAGGTCTTTCGGGACCTTCACCTCGAGGCTCCTCAGCGCCTTCTGCAGCGCCTCCTGGAATGTCCGGCCTATGGCCATGACCTCGCCGGTGCTCTTCATCTGGGTCCCTATGACGCGCGATGTCTTGGGGAACTTGTCGAAGGGCCAGCGGGGTATCTTGACGACTATGTAATCGAGGGCCGGCTCGAAGGCCGCGGAGGTGAGCGTGATCGCGTTCTTTATCTCCGGAAGGGGGTAGCCGAGGGCGATCTTCGTGGCCACGCGCGCGATCGGGTAGCCGGTCGCCTTGGACGCGAGGGCGGAGGAGCGGGAGAGCCTGGGATTGACCTCTATGACGACGAACTCCCCCGTGTCCTGGTTCATGGCCAGCTGGACGTTGCAGCCCCCCTCTATGCCTATCGCGTGGACGATGCGGAGCGAGGCGTCCCGGAGTACCTGGTGGTCGGAGTCGCTGAGGGTCTGGGACGGCGCGACGACTATGCTCTCGCCGGTGTGGACTCCCATGGGGTCCACGTTCTCCATGTTGCAGATGACCTGGGCGTTGCCGGAGGAGTCGCGGATGACCTCGTACTCGAACTCGCCCCAGCCAATCACGCTCTTCTCGACGAGAGCCTCGCCGGTCGCGCTGAGCCGCAGGGCTAGCTCGAGTATCCTGCGGAGCTCCGCCTCGTCGTTCGCGGTCCCCCCGCCCGTGCCGCCGAGGGTGAAGGATGGCCGGATTATGAGCGGGTAGCCGATGGTCTTCGCGAACCGGACGGCCGAGTCCACGTCCTTCACCACCTTGCCGGGGAGTATGGGGATCCCTATCTTCTCCATCAGGCGGTTGAACTTCTCGCGGGATTCGGCGACCTCGATCGCCTCGGCTCCGGTGCCCAGGAACCGGACGCCGTGCCTCTTGAGCGCCCCGCTGTTGTGCAGCTCCATCGAGAGGTTGAGGGCGGTCTGCCCCCCCATGGTCGCCAGCATCGCCTCCGGCTTCTCCTTCCCGATTATGCGCTCGAGCACCTGCGCGGTCAGGGGCTCGATGTAGACTATGTCCGCCGTGTCCTTGTCGGTCTGGATCGTGGCCGGGTTGGAGTTGACAAGCACGACCTCCACCCCCTCCTCGCGGAGGGCCTTGCACGCCTGGGCGCCGGAGTAGTCGAACTCCGCGGACTGGCCGATGACTATCGGCCCAGAGCCTATCACGAGGACTTTCTTCAGCTTCGACAGACCAATCCCTTCCCTATAATCATCCGGCGCTGCTTCATTTCTTCTCCGCCGGCTTCTCCTCAGCTTTCTCCACGCCCGCCTTCTCCTGCGGCTCCTGCGACATCCTCTGCATGAGCCCGAACATGAAGCGGGCGCCCTCGAAGAACGACGCCTGGGAGAGCTCCTGCCTCGACATGTCCTTCAGCCTCTTCTTCTCGGCGTTCCAGAGGTCCATGAAGGCCCTCTGGGTCATGTCGTTGAGGAACCGCTCGAAGTTCTCCTGCATCTTCTCCGGCGGCACGCAGACGTGCGTCTTGTCCCGCACGTTCTCGGGAAGGTTGCCGCCCATCTTCTGGTAGCAGTCGTAGCAGGCGTGCTCGAAATCCTTGGCCTTCTCCGGCTCGCGCCTGCACGCATCGCAGGACGTCTCGTTCCCGCAGAAGCTGCACTTGACGTTGTTCGTCTCCTCGTTGGCTTTCGCCGCCACTTCCTCTTCGCTAAGTTCTGCCATACATCCACATCCTCATAACATCTTCATGAATTCATCGAACAGGTATCTGGAATCGTGCGGCCCGGGGCACGCCTCGGGATGGTACTGCACGCTCATGATGCGCCTCTTCCGCTCAGCCATGCCCTCCACGCTCTTGTCGTTGACGCTGATGTGCGTGACCTCGAAGCCCTCCGGGATCTTCCCGACCGCGAAGCCATGGTTCTGGGTGGTTATCGCGATCCGCTTCGTGCGCTGGTCCAGCACGGCATGGTTGGAGCCCCTGTGCCCGAACTTGAGCTTGTAGGTGTCTCCGCCGAAGGCGTGGGCGAGGAGCTGGTGTCCCAGGCATATGCCGAATATCGGGCGGTAGCCCTCGAGCGAGCGGATGGCCGCATGCGCTTCCTTGAGGATGGCCGGGTCCCCGGGCCCGTTCGAGAGCACGATGCCGTCCGGCTCCACCGCGCGCACCTCCTTCTCCCCGCTCCAGCTCGGAAGGACGTGCACTTCGCACCCGCGCTCCACGAGCTGGCGCACGATGCCCATCTTGACCCCGTAGTCTATCAGGGCGATGCGCTTGCCGCCGCGCTTCCTCTCCCCGAACGCTTTCGGCGCCTTGACCGTCACCTTCGACACGAAATCCACTGATGAATAATCGAATTCGATCTTCTTCAGCAGCGCTGCCGGGTCCGGCGGCTCCTCCGAGACCTTCAGTATCGCGGGCATGACGCCTTTCTCCCGGATGTGCCTCACAACGAACCTCGTGTCTATTCCGCAGATGCCGGGCACGCCGCCCGAGCGGAGGAAGCCGTCCAGGCTCTCCCCGGACTGCCGGTGCTCTGCGTCGGCGCTGAGCTCGCGGATCACGAAGCCGGATGGGTGTATCGAGGAGCTCTCCTGGTCCGAGCCGTTCGTCCCGTAGTTCCCTATGAGGGGGTAGGTCATCAGGAGTATCTGCCCCCCGTAGCTCGGATCGGTCAGGGCCTCCTGGTAGCCCATCATGGACGTGTTGAACACGAGCTCCCCCATCCGCTCGGCTTCCGCCCCGAACCCGAGCCCCTGGAGGACCGTGCCGTCCTGCAACACTAGCGCTGCCCTCTTGCTGCCTCTCATGAAGAATCAGAAATCTATAAGGCACATGAGAGTTTATAATAGTTCGCGCACAAGCGTGAAGATATGACGAGGTACGTGGCATTCCTGCGCACAGACCCCGGGGGGCGGAATCCGATAGTCATCGAGGACCTCCGACAGATATTCTTCTCGATAGGCTTCGGCAACATCGGCACCTTCAAGGCCACCTCCAACATAATCTTCGACAGCAGCGAGAGCGACGCGGCGGCCATAGAGCAGAAGATACGGCGCGAGCTCGGCGCTTTCGCCGGCCGCGAGGTTGACGCGTTCGTCCGGACGATGGACCAGATGGTGGCGATGTCGAAAGCGAACCCTTTCAGGACCGTCAGCTTCGGCGGCCTCTCGCCGTATGTGGCCTTCCTCTCATCCGCCCCGTCCGCTCCGCCGGCCGTCCCGGTCGAATCGCCCCGCAAGGACGTCCGCATCTTCCTCATCAGCGGGACCGAAGCCTACTGCCTGCTGAAGAAGGTGAAGGGGAAGGCCGGCTTCCCGAACGAGTTCGTCGAAAGCTCGCTCGGCGTGCAGGCCGTCCTGCGGGACTGGGACACCGTTAGGGGGATAGCGGATCTCCCGAAATGATGCTGTGGTCCGATGAGGTATGTCGCTTTCCTCCGCGGTGTGAATGTAGGCGGCAAGACCGTCAGGATGGCGGAATTGAAAAAGCTGTTCGAGTCGCTCGGCTTCGGGAACGTCTCCACTTACAAGGCGAGCGGGAACGTGATTTTCGATTCCGATGGGAGCGAGGCCACCCTCACGAAAAAAATCGAAAACGGCCTGCACAAGCTCATCGGGAAGGAGACCCGGGCCATCCTGCGACCCTTGGATCATCTGAAGGGGATGGTGGAGAGCGAGCCGTTCCGCGGGGTCGAGGTCACCCCTGAGACCAGGCTGTACGTGACTTTCCTCCCAGGCAGGCCATCATCGAAGATGAAAGACTACGAATCGCCGGACGGCGATTTCCGGTTCCGCGTGAGCGATGAGGACATCTACAGCGTCCTGATCCTCTCCCCTAAAAGGGGCACCGTGGACCTGATGGGGTTCATAGAGAAGGAGTTCGGCAGCGACATAACCACGAGGAACTGGAACACGATAGTCGGGATCGTGCAGGCTGGCTGAAAAACCGAAAAAGGAAGCATCAGCCACGATCCCGAGCCCTTGAAGCCGCGCACCCATCGCTAACGCCTTTCTTCAGAGGGCGCGGCTTCAGCTAAGAATTCGAAAAGGTCTTAGCCAACCGCGAGCCCTTATGGGTAGCACAGAAGTCCTGGCTGCTCGCGGTTAATGGTGCGAGGGATCGCTACCACTTGCTCTGGAACGGCCCGACGATCCTCAGCTTCTGGTTGCTCGCGTCCACGACAAGTATCAGCTCGCCCTTCTCGTAAGCCAGCGGCCTGCTGAGGGTGAGGTCGTTCTCGGTCATGTTGCCCTCGACGAACTGCAGGTTCGAGTAGGCGTGTATCTTGCCGTGCACATCGTCCTTGAAGAACGGCGACTTGGAGAAGCGGCCGTTCACTATGTTGCCCACCTCGAACTCGTTGCGGATGGGGACCAGGATGCCGCGCTCGAACGGCTCGCCGCGGTACGCCATCGAGAACCGCTCCCCGGCCGCCGCCTCCTGGACCTCCTTCCCTCCGACGGTGAGGCTCCTCACCTCCACGTCCTTGCGCTCGGGAAGCAGGAAGAGCTTGTCGTGGAGCTTGAGGGTGCCGGACTTGACCAGCCCGTGCGCGACATGGCCGACAGACTTCACGTCCTCGACCCGGTCGACGAGGGCCATCGGCTCGGCGCGGTATTCGGGCTTGGCAAGCGAGAGCAGCTTCGCCTTGGCGGATTCCATGTCCGCGCATTTTTCGAACTTATCCAGCGAGGTGCCGGCCAGAGGGAGCGGCGCGGCGGAGACGATCAGCCCCCGGTCTGCCTTCAGGGAATTGAGCGCGACTATCAGCTCGCCGATCTTGGGCGTGAGAGTTTCGACGATAACGACAAAAAAATCCGCCATCGATAGCGAGTAGAGGAGGGGCTGCACTTTCTCCGGATAGCCGGAAGGGTCTATCAAGGTCATCCCCTTCCCTCCGGCATCGACCGAATAGAACGCGAGCTCGGATTTCCCGGCCTCTGCGCCGAGCATCCTGCAGAACTTCTCCCTCAGCTCGGGCTTGTCGGACAATACTGCTACGAACAAGTTACCACCCCGATGACTGTTCGGAGTGAAGGGTTTTATAGGAATGTCTCAATTTCCGATGAGCTTCATCAGCAGCGCCATCTGCGCCCACATGCGGTTCTCGGCCTGGGTGAAGACGAGCGAGCGAGGCCCCCTCAGGCAGTACTCGTCTATCTCGTAGCCGATGTGGGCGGGCATGTCGTGCATCGACACGGCGTCCTTGCCGGCTTTCTCGAGCAGTTTCCTGTTGAGCTGGTAGGGCATCAGCAGCTTCTCGCGCCTCTCCTTCTCCTTGCCGAACTTCGGGTCGTTGAAATACTCCATGTTCACCCAGGTGTCCGTGTAGAGGATGTCGGCTCCCTTGACGGCCTTTGCCGGGTCGGCCGACTGGGAGTAGCGCCCGGTCGCCTTGGCCTGCCTCAGCAGATCGCCGTCGTGGCTGTCCGAGTCCCTCTCGGGGGCGCAGAGCGTGAAATCGGCCCCAGCCTTGGCGCAGGCCAGCGAGAGGGAATTGCTGACATTGTTCGCGATTCCGAGGTAGACGACTTTCACCCCGTCGAGGCTGCCGAACCGCTCCTTGATCGTCATGACGTCGGCCAGCGCCTGGCACGGGTGGTACTTCTCCGACAGGCCGTTTATGATGGGCGCTTCGCTGCCTTTGGCCATCTCGAGCAGCGTCTCGTGCTTCAGCGGCCTGACCATGATTGCGTCCACGAAGCGCGAGACCGCCCGCGCCTCGTCCTGGAGCTCGGCCAGGACGAACTGCGTGGACCTCCAGTCCATGTATATGGCGTGCCCGCCGAGCCGGGTCATGCCGGCCTCGAAGGAGACCCTGGTGCGGGTGGATGTCTTCTGGAAGAGCATCGCCAGTGTCTTCTGGCGGAGGGCGCCCGAATAGGCCTGCGGGTCGGCCTTTATCTTGAGGGCGAGGTCCACCACGGAAAGTATCCACTCGCCGCTGAAATCCTTGAGGCTAAGCAGATGCACCGGTTCACCGCTCCCTGCCATGGTCTGAACTGCGGGTGAGTAACTTTAAATATATTTGTAATCACTATCAATCCTGCAAATTTTAGTGCTAAAAGTCATTTAGTGCTATCACAGAGGTATTCCATGACGAAAGTAAGGATCAAGCTCAGCGGAGAGGACCCTACGGCCCTCGACGGCGTGGTCTCGCAGATCAAGACCCTCTCAGAGGGCCTCAGCATGACGTTCATAGGCCCGGTGCGGCTTCCCCGGAGGAAGATGGAGATCTCCTGCAGGAGGACGCCCTGCGGCGACGGCACCGACACCTACGAGCACTGGGAGAAGAGGGTCTACAAGAGGCTCTGCGACGTCGAAGGCGACGAGAAGAACATCAAACAGATCCTGAGGATAAAGGTCCCCACCAACGTGCTCGTCCGGATAAACCTGTCCTGATTAAAAGGAACCTACGGTTCCTTTTGAACCTCCCTTTTTTGATGAGGGTGGATCGTCCCCACACCCCGATTTTCTAACTATCCGATTTTCCTCCAGTCATTCTCAGGCGGAAGGGGCAGGCTCCGCATTTCCCTTTCGATACGTTTTTTACTTCCCCCCAGCTAATCCCGTATGATGACCAGGTTCCTTTTCGACGAGATGCTCAAGAAGCTCGCCAGCTGGTGCAGGATTCTGGGGCTCGACAGCGAGTGGTACGCCGGCAAGAGCGATACCGAGCTGCTCGAGCTGGCCAGGAAGGGAGGGATGGTGTTCGCGACCCGCGACTTCGACCTGTCGCTGCGGTGCGAGAAGGCCGGCGTCCGCTGCGTCTACATCAAGAGCGACGACATAGTGGAGCAGATAGCCGCGCTCGTCCGGGAGAGCGGCGCGCAGGGCGAGATAAGCTTCCCCGAGAGGACGCGCTGCGCCGCGTGCAACGGGGAGATGGACGTGATCGGGCGCGAGGAGGCCGGGGCGGCCGGAAAGCTGCCGGAGAACGTCCTGGCCCATCACGAGCGCTTCTGGAGGTGCCGGAACTGCGGCCGGATCTACTGGGAGGGCGGGCACTGGAGGAACATAAGGAGGATATACGGTGAGGTGAA